>DATFWZ010000494.1:0-22678 GCA_035258765.1 Gemmataceae bacterium | reverse complement strand
GCGGGCCGAGGACGCCGGCTTCCCCGGGGGCGACGATCGGCCGCCCGATGCCGGTGCCGCCTCGGCCCGCTCACGCGGGGCCGTTCGCCAATGCCCTCGCGTGGCCTATCGGGCTCCAACCCGCTCCACGGTCCAGAAGCCTGCTCGAAATGACCCCGCGCGATTCGACCGTAGCTGACTTCGTTAGATCTCAGCATGTCGGCCCGGCGGGTGGCTGAATTCTCACGAATTCAGCTACACCGGTTTCCGCGCGTGCCAGAGCCGCACGCGGTGACTTACGTCAGGGCTTTTCTCAGCTCCTCCAACACCCCGCCGATGGGCACGCGGCGTTGCTGGGTCGTGTCGCGGTCGCGGATGGTGACGGTGTCATCCTTGAGCGTGTCGCCGTCGATGGTGACGCAGAACGGGGTGCCGATCTCATCCTGCCGGCGGTACCGGCGGCCGACCGCCCCGGAGTCGTCGTACTCGACTTTGAAGTGCTTCTTCAATTCGCGGTAGAGGGCCTGGGCCTTCTCCGGCATGCCGTCCTTCTTCACCAGCGGAAAGATCGCGGCCTTCACGGGGGCCAGTCGCGGGTGGAATTTCATCACCAGCCGCTCCTCCATGTTCCCCTTGGCATCGGGCTGCTGGTCCTCGGTGTAGGCCTCGCACAACACGGCGAGGGTAAACCGATCGGCCCCGGCCGAGGGCTCCACGACATGGGGCGTGTACTGGTACTTTTCGATCTCCTCCTTCGGAGGGTTGGTCTTCAGCCACTCCTTGAACGAGTTGGTCTTCCGCCCGGCAGCATCGCGATTCCAGGCGTCCTCGTCGAAGTAAGTCAGGTCCTTGCCGCTGTGCTTCATGTGAGCAGTCAGATCGAAGGCCCCGCGGTGGGCCACTCCTTCGAGCTCCTGCGGCTCGTCGGAAAATGGGAACATGTACTCGATGTCGGTCGTCCCGACGGAGTAGTGGGCTAGCTCATCCTTGCCTTGCTCCCGCGGCCGGAGATTCTCCGACCGGATCCCGAGTGTGCTGTACCAATTCTTGCGCACGTCCCTCCAGTACTCGTACCACCGCCGCGACTCGTTCGGGTGGCAGAAGAACTCGATCTCCATCTGCTCGAACTCGCGGGAACGAAAGGTGTAGTTTCGTGGGTTGATCTCGTTGCGGAAGGCCTTCCCGATCTGGGCGATCCCGAACGGCAACTTGACGCGGGTACTGTCAAGGACGTTTTTGAAGTTGACGAAGATGCCCTGAGCAGTTTCTGGTCGGAGGTAGGCGACATTTTCGTCGCTCTGAATGGCCCCGACATAGGTCTGGAACATCAAGTTAAAGGCGCGAGGCTCCGTAAGTTGCCCCTGGACATCGCACTCCGGACAGGGGTACTTCGCTTTCCATTTATCGGTGAGGCTCGAGTACGAGCCGCTGGTCAAGTGCCACTCGGGAGGGTTACTCTTTACGATTTTGGCAATGTCTCTCTTGTGAAGCTCGCTCACTTCGTCGATCGAACCGACACCGGAAAAGATGGTGGCGATTTGCGGTTCAAGTATCTTCTCGACTTGGATGAACCGACACTGATCAGCACGAAATCTCGATTTGCACGCCTTGCAATCCACCATCGGGTCCGAGAACCCACCGACGTGCCCGCTGGCTTCCCAGACCTTCGGGTTCATGATGATCGAGCAGTCGAGCCCGACCATCGCGATTTCCTGTCCGTCCGGCCCCGCGGGCGGGTTGCGGACCATGTCCTGCCACCAGGCGTCCTTGATGTTGTTCTTCAGCTCGACCCCCATCGGGCCGTAGTCCCAGAAGCCGTTGATTCCGCCGTAGATCTCGCTGGACCCGAAAATGAACCCCCGCCGGCGGCAGAGGGACTCCAGTTTGCCCATGTCCAGCTTGGCGGTCGCCATCGAAACGGTCCTCGGGGCAGGATCCTTCTTCCAGAAGCGAGGGGGATTCTAGGGACGCGGTTCGGGGGCGGCGAATTGAGCCGGCAGGGGCGACAACCGGGGACATCGCCCGAAACGGGCCTGACATTGGCGGTCAGCGCACCGTATCTCGTGGGCCGATTACGCCCCGATCAAAGTACCGAAAAAACCCGCTCGAATGCGCTTCAGGGGGTGTGTGTAAATGAATGATAAGAAACCGACCGCCCGGCCCAACCGTCAGACGCTCCGCACCACCGCGATCGCAAGGGCGATGAGCGCCACCGGCACGAGCAGCCACTCCGGGTAGTCGGCCAGGTGCCGCAGGAACGGCTTGCCGACCGCCCGGTACCAATCCTTTTCGTTCTTCCGCCGCACCTCGTCGCGCAGGTCGTCGTAATAGCCCGCGAGCCGGTAGTGGGCGGCCCGGAAGTCCTTCGCCAGCGCCTCCCGCTGGCTCGGCAGCAGCGACCGGAAGGTGTCGAACATGAGCCGCTGCCGGGCCAGGGCCGCGACCACCCCGCCCGGCCTGTTTCCCGTCCCGATCAGGTCGGTGACGGTCGGGAGCAGCGGCCGGAGCTCCGCGAGGCAGCCCATGAGAGCCAGGGCGTCGATCTGACGGGCAAACGTGCGCTCGGTATCGACCAGGTACGGCCGGGCCCGCTCCCAGACGCGCAGCACCTTGCGGACACGCGCCAGCTCCGCGTACAGCTCCCGCTTCGGGCTCATCTTCCGGGCCGGGCGCTCGCGCTTTGAGTCGTCGAGCTTCGCGACGGCCGGGAGGGTCGGCACCAGGATGGCCTCGGGCAGCTCCACGTCCGGGACTACGTCCTCGACGACCTCCGGGTCGTCGTCGATGTCCGGCTCGTCGAGCACCTGAGGCAGGGGGATGACGTCCGGCAGGACCGGCTCGTCGTAGGTCCGGGTGGGGAACGCCGCGGACGCCGGGAGCAGAGGCACCCCAGGGAATAATGTGTCGAGAATGTCGTAGACGGGCGGCGGTGGCGGTGGCTCGGCCGCGGCTGGCTTGATCCCGAGCGAGCGGTCGTAGGCCTGGCGGGCATCTGGGTCGGTGAGCGTGTCGAGGGCGCGGGCGAGGAGGTTCATCCCCTCGGTGGCCTCGTCCGGGTGTGGCAACTGGTATTGCCGCAGCATTTCGAGCCGTTCGAGGATCCGCGACTCGATCTCCGCGGCCGACCCCTGGCCGGGCTTCAACCCGATGAGCGCGTAGTGGTCCGGCGGCCAGGGGCCGCCGGTGAGCTTGAGCCAGTGTCGGAGCTTGTCGTGACTCATCCGGTCGCCGGGACGCGATGACTTGCCCGGTTCATCATACCGCCCTCGATTCGCCAGACACCGCCGCCCGCCGGGACCGTCCGCCTTGCCCGGGTCCGCGGATTGCAGTATAAACCCGAAGCTCGCCGGAGGATCGGTCAGGCCGATGAAGCAGTTCATGCGCGCCGTGAGATTCGCGTTCCGGTATCGCGGCCGGATTGCTGTCTCGGTCGTCTGCGCGCTGATTGCCGCGGCCTTATGGGGCCTCAACATTTCCGCGGTCTACCCGGTGCTCGAGCTCCTTGGCGGGACCGAGGAGAAGGAGAAGAGAAACCTCCAACAGTGGATCGACGCCAAAATTGCGAAGTCCGAAAAGGACATCGAAACGCGAGACAAGGAACTGGACCATCTGACGGAACAGAAAAAACTGCTCGAAGCCCTCCCCGCTTCGCGAGCCAAGGAGGCGGCGATCCTGAAGATCACCGACGACTTGACGATCAAGGAGGAACGGCTCGCGAGCGCGCGGTCGCAGCTCTGGCGTTACCAGCAGCTCAGGCACCGGATTATCCGGCACTTGCCCGAAGACCGCTTCCACACACTCGCGCTGGTGCTCGCGGTCGTCATCGTGGCGATGGCGCTCAAGGGGGTGTTTGAGTTCTGGCAGGAGTACTTGGTCGGGGTGGTGACGGCGCGCACCGTCCTCGACATTCGCACGAAGTTCTATCGGGCGTCCGTCAATCAAGACCTGCGACAAATTCAGGAGGGCGGGTCGGCCGAGCTGATGTCGCGCTTCACCAATGACATGGAGACGATCGGCAACGGTCTAAAGATCCTCTTCGGCCGCGTCGTCGGTGAGCCGCTGCGGGCGCTCGCCTGTCTCATCATTGCCCTGTGGATCAGCTGGCAACTTACGATTCTGTTCGTACTGATCGTCCCGGCTGCGGTCATCGTCATGACCACGGCCAGCAAGAAGATGAAGCGGGCGTCGCGTCGCGTACTGGAGCGGATGGGCAACCTCTACAAGATTCTCCAGGAGACCTTCCAGGGCCTTCGGATCGTCAAGGCATTCACGATGGAACCCTACGAGCGCCGGCGGTTCCACGAAGCGGCCCGGGACTACGCCGTTCGGTCCGTGAAAGTCACCCGCATCGACGCCATGACCGGGCCTCTGGTCGAGCTGACCGGCGTCCTCGCCGTCTCCTTGGCCCTGATGGCCGGGGCTTACCTGGTGTTGAGTGGTGAGAAGCGGATCTTCGGCATCCAGTTCACCTCCCAGCCGATGGAGATGACCATGCTTCTTTGGCTGTACGCCCAACTCCTCGGCATGGCCGACCCGATTCGCAAGTTGTCGAGCGTCTACACCAAGATCCAGTCCGCGGCCGCGGCCAGCGAGCGCGTTTTTGTCGCCATGGACCGGTTGCCCGAGGTGCAGCCCAACCCGGACGGCCCGCGACTCGAACGACACTCCAAGGGGATCGAGTTTCAGAACGTCTGCTTCTCGTACGTCCCGGACCGACAGGTGCTGACCAACATTTGCCTGAAGGTCCCGGCCGGGGAGACGATCGCGATCGTCGGGGCCAACGGCAGCGGTAAATCGACGATGCTCAACCTGTTGCCCCGCTTCTACGACCCGGATCACGGGTCGATCTACGTGGATGGGATCGACATCCGAAAGGCGAACCTGCGCAGCCTGCGCAAGCAAATGGCCCTGGTGTCGCAGGACCCGATCCTGTTCGACGACACGATCGGCAACAACATCCGTTACGGCGACCGGAAGGCGACGAACGACCAGGTCGAGGACGCGGCCAAGAAGGCCTTCGCACACGACTTCATCATGGTCAAGGGCGGGTACGAGACGCGGATCGGCGATCTCGGGACGACGCTCTCCGGCGGCGAGAAACAGCGAATCGCCCTCGCCCGAGCGATGCTCCGCGACCCGAGCATCCTGATCCTCGACGAATTCTCGAGCGCCATCGACCCGGTTTCCGACCGACTGATCCACGACGCCTTGCAGGAGTTCAAGAAGGGGCGGACGACGTTCTTCATTACGCACAAGATGCACACGGTGCAGATGGCCGACCGGATCGTGGTGCTGGACAACCACGCCGTCGCCGCGATTGGGACACACGCCGAATTGCTTGCGAGCTCGCCGGTCTACCGGGGCCTGTACGAAGCGCAGATTCAGGCCAAGGCGACGTGACAGGACACGACCTGTCGCAAGGAAGCGCGGATGATGGACCGAAAAGGGATCGGATTCCCCCGTCTACAATTCGGCAGCCGGGAGGGGACCCGGCCGCCCGCCTGGGCAAATCTGCTCCCACTTCTATCACCACTCGTACTCGTCGGCATTTGCATTCTGTTGTTCTTCCGAGGCATCAGCTCGCGCGAGCTGTGGGCGAGCCATGAGGCCCGGGCGGCACAGAATGCCCAGCGGATGCTCGACGACGGGGAATGGCTCCTCCCGCGACTCTTTGACGGACAGGTTGAGCTTCAGAAACCGCCCGGGTACTACTGGCTTGTCGCCGCGGTGGGCTGGATTCGCGGAGGCGTCGACGCTTGGGCCGTGCGCCTCCCGGCGGCACTCGCCGGGACCGCGACGGTATTGCTGGTCTGGTGGTACCTGCGCCGGCGTGGCCGCCCGGTGGCGGCGCTAGTCGCGGGAGCGGTCCTCGCGGGCGCCGTGCATTTGACCGGGACCGCTCGAATCGGTCGGATTGACGTTCCGTTGACTTGTGCCGTCACGGCGATGATGCTCCTGGCACGCGACGCGTTTGGCCTCGCGCCGGCCTCTCACGCATTGGCCAGGTCGTGCCTGCCAGCATTCGCCGCGATGGGCGCGCTCGGTGGCTTTGCACTCTTGCTCAAAGGGCCGATCGGCTTATTACTCCCGGCGGCGGCGCTCGGGACATGGGCGGTCGTCGAGCGAATCCCGTTCAGGCGCCTGGCGGTTCCCTGTGTCACCGTCGGGCTCCTGGCCCTTGCGATCGCGGCTCCGTGGTTCGTCTGGGTAAACGCCGAAACGGGCGGCGAGTTTTTCCGAGTCTTCTTCCTGTATCACCATGTCAACCGCGCCTTCGGCGGGGCCGAGACGCTAGCCGGTCATCCGTGGTGGTTCTACGTGCCGCGCTTCGCGGCCGACTTCCTGCCCTGGAGTCCGCTCCTCGTCGCGGCACTGGCCCTGCGACGGTGGCGCGGGGACGCCGACGCCCGGTTTGGACTGGTCTGGTTCGCGATCATGGTCGCTTGCTTGTCCCTGTCCCGTTTCAAGCGCGCGGACTATCTGTTGCCCGCTTACCCGGGAGCCGCGATCTTCCTCGGCTGTGCTGTAGAGCAATGGTACTTGGCCCGGTCGCATCCCGCGCGGACGCGGGCCGCGACCGCCTTCGCGCTCATCCTGCTCCTCCTGCCGATCGGCTGGCTCGTTTTTGATCACCAGGTGACGGAGCGGGAAGAGGCGTCTCAGGAGCAAGCCCCCTTCGCGCGCCGAGTCCGCGAGACGGCCCCGGCCCCCGAGCCGGTGATCCTGTTCCGCGTCGAGTCGCACTTGCTCGCCTACCACGTCGGTCGGCCGGTCCATACCCTGGTGGAGTGGGGGGACCTGAATACCGTTCTGCGCACGGCGGGCCCCCACGCGATCGTCACCCGGGCCGAGTTCCTCGACGATTGCCGGCGGCACCTGACTGTGCCGTTCGAGGTCGTCGCCCGCAGTGAGGACGCGAGCCGCGCCCGTCCGCACCGACCCCTGGTCCTGCTCCGCACCGTTCCCGAAGCATGTCCGACGCCGCCGAAGGATTGACGTTAGTCCTCCCCGTCTTCGACCAGGAGAAGACGCTGGCGAAGGCCGTTTCCTCGTGGGTGCCGACGCTGCACTCGTTGAACCGCCCCTACGAACTGCTGATCGTGGACGACGGCAGTCTCGACGGCACGAAGGCGCAGGCCGAGGTGCTGGCCACACGGAACGGCCGGATCCGCGTGCTGTCCCACCCGGAGCGGAAGGGCTACGGGGCTTGCGTGCGGACCGCACTCGAGGCCGCGACGCAGCCGCTATTCTTCTACACCTCTGCTGACCACGGGTGGAATCCGGCGGACCTCCCGCGGATGATCAAGAGCGTCGATTTCCGCGATGAGTACACCGGCAAGCGCGTCGAGCTCGTCAACGGCCACCGCCGGGGCACGCGCTTGCCGACGGCCCGGCGATGGCTGAGCCGGCTCTACCGCGGCTTTGTCCGTGTGGTGTTCGGCTACCTGCCGGATCCGCCGAAAGGGTGGCTTGGGACCGCGGAAAATCGCTACTGGTGGAAGTGCCGACTGCTGTTCGGAATCCGTGTCGGCGACGTCAACAGTAAGTTCAAGCTCTTCCGCCGGTCCGTGTTCGACCGGATCGTCATCCAGTCGGACGGCGAATTCATCCACGCCGAATTGTTGGCCAAGGCGAATTTCCTGGGTTGCATGATGGATGAGATCGTCCTCGGCGATCGGCAGGTGCCCCCGCCGCTGCCGGACTTGAGGAAGGAGCTGCGCCGCGTGTTTCGCAACCCGAAGTTCCGGTCGCCCGTGCCGACCCCCGGGGTACCGGAGCCGAAGAGGGCGGAGCCGCCGCCTCCAGCACCGGCCGAGCCACAACCGAATCCCGCGCCCTGACCGCGAGGGGCGCGGGCCGTGACCGATACCCACGTCATCGAGTATGAGGTCTCGGAGGACATGGCGGACGCGGCCGCCGACGCGATCCTGAAGTCTCTCGGCACGCCGCCGACCGCGCTCAACCCACGACGACTGATGGCGCAAATGGCCGTTTATGCCACGGCCGCCGTGCTCCTGGCCGGGGTCGGGGCGTGGCTCCAGCAGCCGTGGTGGTTCTTCATGCTGCCCTGCGCCTTGCTGGGACTGGCCGGCATCGTCGTCGGGCTCAGCGCGATGGTCGCCGGCCTCAGTCCCGGCGTGCGCCGCCAGATCCACAATGGCCTGGCGGCTGCCTTTCGCCGCCTTCAGTCCCCCCACGTCCGTTGGACGGTAGATTCGGCGACAATAACGGTTCAATCCGGCCGCGGCGTGCGCGAGATTCGCTGGTCCGACGTCAAGGACGTATTCCTCGATCGCGATTTCTGGGTGATGCGAGTGAACGGCCATCCCACCATGCTCCTGCGCGCGGACGCCATCAGGAATGAGACCGCCCGCTTCCTACTCACGCAGGCGCGAGGCCACGGCGCCAGCATCCGCATGCCCACCGCGGACGGAGGTGGGGACACCAGTGAATGAAAATTCCGTGGCCCGGCCCGGCGGGTTCCGCAATACTGGTGGGAGTTCCCGGCCATCGAAAGCGGGTCGTTTTTGTGAAGCGGTTCCTGGTCCTGTCGGCCGCGGTCTGGGCGGTGATCGCCACCGGGTGCGGCCCTTCGTCCAAACCCGACCTCGTCTGGGGCAAACGCGGCGTCCTCGACGGCGACGTGGTCCGTCCCCGGGCGATCGTCATCGACCACGACGACCGCCTTTGGCTCGTGGACTTCACGGCGCGGATTCAAGCTTACAACCTCGACGGCGAGTACCTGGGGCCGACGTTCACCACCCCGGACTTCCGCAACGGTCGGCCGAGCGGTCTGGGCGTCACCCGGGATGGGAAACTAATCGTCTGCGACTCCCACTACCATTGCGTCCGGATTTACGAGGCCGTCGGGACCGAGCTACGAAAGTTCGGCGGGCAAGAGGGGACCGGCCCGGGGCAATTCGGGTACGTGAGCGACACGGTCCAGGACGCCGACGGCTTCTTCTACGTCAGCGAGTTCGGAGTCAACGAGCGCATCTCGAAGCTCACGACGGACGGAGAGTTCGTCTGTTTCTGGGGCAAATCCGGGACGGCCCCGGGAGAGTTCAACCGCATCCGGGCCCTGGCGCTCGGGCCGGACGGGCTGCTCTACGTCGCCGACTCGTGTAATCACCGCATCCAGGTTTTCAAGACGACCGGCGAGTTCGTTCGCGTCATCGGCTCCGAGGGGACCGGGCCCGGTGAGCTCAAGTACCCTTACGACGTGGCATTCGGACCGGACGGTGACCTGTACGTAGTCGAGCGGGGCAACCATCGCGTGCAAAAGTTCTCGACGGCCGGCGTCTCGCTGGGCGTGTGGGGCGGTCCCGGACGCAAACCGGGCCAGTTCGCCGACCCGTGGGCCCTCGCCGTTGACCGCAAGGGTCGCGTCCACGTCGTGGACACGGAAAACCACCGGGTCCAGCGCATCAAGTTTTGAATACCGGGGCAAAAGTCCACAGCCGACATGACCCGCCTGCTGGCCCTGTTAACGGACTACTGGCTGATCATCGCCCTCGGGCTGGTGGTGCTGTTGTCGGTCGCACGCATCGGGCTTGGCGGCAAGCTACGTCTCGTGTGGCCCGCGCTCGCCCTCCTGCTCATTGGCGGGCATTTTCTCTTCGCAAACCTCCGCGTCGGCGCGATGAAGCCGTGGGAATTTGCCGGCTGGGTCGCCCTCGGCATCTCCGGACTGTTCATCCTTGCCGTGCTACACCTCGTCTTCACGGGGCTCTGGTCGCGGCGTCTGGCGTTGGGACTCGCGGTCCTGATGGTGGTGGCCCTCGGCGGCTTCATCGGCACTGTTCAGGCCGGGGGCCTGTCCGTTGTTCGCAGCCTGCGGACGCTCGAGTTCGTCCAGCCGTGGTGGCTCTTGTTGATCCTTGTGATCCCACTACTGGTCTGGTTCAGCTACCAGAGTCTCGCCGGGCTCGGGCCGGTCCGGCGCTGGGTGGCCCTGTCGTTGCGCTGTTTGCTCGTGCTGCTCATGGTGTTGGCGCTCGCCGAGCCGCGGCTGCGTCGACCGAATGAGAACGTCTGCGTCCTTTACGTCCTTGACCGCTCCCTCAGCGTCCCCCAGGAGATCGAGCGGACGACCGCGGGCGAAGAGCGTGACGCCCGCTGGCACCGACTCCAGGCGTTCATCCACGCGAGCGTTCAGCAGCGCGGGGCCGGACACCGGAACGACCTATCCGGGGCCATCCTGTTCGCGCGCCGGCCCCGCCTCGTCCTGCCGCCGAGCCCGGTAGACAAGCTGGCCGTGACCGACGCCCTCGCCGGGGCGATGGACCCGAACTACACGGACATCGCCGCGGCCATCAAGCTGGCGATGGCCTCCTTCCCCGAGGGGACCGGCAAGCGAATCGTCCTCTTTTCCGACGGCAACGAGAACCTCGGGAACGCGGAGGAGCAGGCGAACCTGGCGCGGCAAAACGGGGTGCAGATCGACGTCGTCCCGCTCGGCGAGGGATACCGGCACGAGAACGAGGTGCTGATCCAGGCGGTTGAGGCCCCGCAGCAGACGGCCAAGGGCGCCCGGCAGGCAATTCACGTGCTGGTGCGGAACGCCCACCCGAGCCGCGTCGTGTACGGGAAGCTGGAACTGCTCCAGAACCGCGAGGGCCGCGAGCGGCCGATCAGCATGATCGGCCGGCCTGAGGAGGAACCGTCGCCCTTCACCGTCCGGTTGATCCCCGGCTTGAACCGGTTCACATTCCGAGACAAGGCCGAGGGCGGAAAGAAGGGCGAGGAGGAGCTGTCGTACACCTACCGGGCGGTGTTTACTCCGCTCGAGTCGCGGAACGCGGACGAGTCGGACCCGAAACCGGGCCTGGCCGGGGACCGCATCCAGAACAACAAGGGGATGGCCCACGTCATCGCTCGCGGGGCCCGGCGGGTGTTGTTCATCGAGCCCGACACGAACGAGGACGGCGCCTACCCGCACCAGCACCTGATCGACCAGCTTCGAGCCGCGCGCTTCCTCGTCCTCCCGCGTATCGTCGGCCAGCTCCCGCTTAACAAGGACGAGCTGACCGTCTACCTGAGCAACTTCGACTGCCTGATCGTTGGCGACGTTGCGGCTGACAAGTTCTCGCCCGTCCAGCACGAGTCAATCCGGTCGAACACCTACGACCAGGGCTGCGGCCTCGTGTTCGTCGGCGGGCCGGACAGCTATGGGGCGGGCGGGTACCAGAAGACGCCAATCGAGGCGGCGCTCCCCGTGGACAGCGAAATCAAGGCGATGAAGGCGGCCGGCCGCGGTGGGCTGGTCATGATCATGCACGCGTCCGAGATGGCCGACGGCAACAAGTGGCAAAAGGAGATCGCCAAGCTGGCGATCGAGCGGCTCAACTCCATCGACATGGTGGGAGTGCTCTACTACGACGGCTCAACGAAGTGGCACATCCCGTTCCAGCAAGTCGGGGACGACAAGAGCCGGCTGAAGGGGATGGTCGACAAGATGGTCCCCGGGGACATGATGGACTTCGACTCGTTCCTGAGGGCTGCGTATGACACGCTGTCCGACCCGCAGCACGGGCTGGCTGTCAAGCACACGATCGTGATCTCCGACGGGGACCCACAGCTCAACGCGGGCGGCCGGGCGGCACTCGCCAAGATGAAGGCGGACAATATCTCGTGCACGACCATCGGCGTCGCGACCCACGGCGTCAACGAGGACGCCAAGATGCAGGAGATAGCCGACCTGGCGGCGATCCCGCGCGGCGAGCGCCGCGGCGTGTTCCACAAGGTGACCAACCCGGAGAACTTGCCCGCGATCTACATGCGCGAGAGCCGGCGCGTGTCGCAATCGTTCCTGTACGAGAAGCAGTTCAACCCGAAGCTGATCCTCCGGAGCGGGGCGACGGACAAGTTGGACGACCCGCTGCCCGACCTTTACGGGTTCGTCCGCACGACCATGAAGGCGTCGCCGCTGGCGGAGATGCACATCGAGGGCCCGCGGACCTTTGACCAGCGCTTCCCGATCCTCGCGACTTGGCAATACGGACTCGGGCGCTCGGCCGCGTTCACCAGCGACGCCCGGGCGGCCCCCGGGCCGAAAGGCAGCTGGGACCGCGACTGGGTTGCCAGCGAGATTTACCTCAAGTTCTGGGAGCAGGTCGTCGGCTGGGCGATGCGCGGGTTGGAAACCGACCGGCTGGTACTCACGACCGAGTATCGGGAGGGGAAGGTTCGTGTCGTGGTCGAGGCCCGGGACGAGAACAATCGCCCAATCACCGACCTCAAGCTGGAGGGCAAGGTCTCGTCGCCGCGCGGGTTGCAGGACGGAGGCGTGCCCATCGAACTCAAGTTTGAGCAGCGGGCCGGCGGGTACTACGAGGCTGAGTTCAAAGCGGAGGAAGCGGGTTCGTACATTGTGAACGCTCAGGCCCGGCAGCGGGCGGCCGCGTACAAGGGGCGGTACCAGTCCGGGTTGTCGATGACGACGACCGAGCGCGACGGCCGCCTCGAACTCGCGGACGGGACCCAGGTGCGCCGCGGGCCGGACGGGAAACTGTTGTATGCCGACGACGGTACCCCGGTCGTCGTTGAGCCGGAGGTAGAGCGGGTCGTCGACAGCCGGCGGGCCGGCGTGACCATTTCCTATTCCCCGGAGTTCGCCGACCTCGAAACGAACGCGACCCTGCTCAAAAACCTGGCCCGGATCACCGCCGGGGAGGTATACGGCGAGGACCCGAAGGCCTTGAAGGAGCTGGCTGCGTCGGGCGACCTTTATCGACCCGCCCCGGAAGGGGCCCGGGCGCTCTTGCCTCTGTGGTACTGGCTGGTGTTCCTGGTCGGCGTCGGACTCCTGGCAGACGTCGGAGTGCGGCGCATTTCCCTGGAAGCGGGCGATCTGCGGACCGCCGCGGCGCGCACGTGGGATCGGGTTCGGAAAAAGCAGCGGGCTCGCGCGGCCGCCGAGGAGGACGCGTTCCTGGCCCGGCTCAAGCAGAAGAAGGCGGTAGTCGAGGAGAACCTCGAACGGGAGAAGGCGGGCCGCAAATTCGAGGCGACCGGCCCGGTGACGGAACTCCCGCCCCCCGGGGCCGATACGGGTGCGCCAGCCGCCCCGCCGGTGTTCACGCCGAAACCGCCGCCCCCGCCGCCCACCGAATTACCGGCCGAGGAGTCCGACGATTACTTCAGTAAACTCCGCAAGGCCAAGAAGCGGGCCCCGCACGAGAAGGACAAGGACGACGATCCGGGCAGTTGATCCCGGTTGAGGCCATCTTGTTCGCCCGATTTGTTCGTTGCAATCGCGTGCAGTCCCTCGGTGGGACCCTGAGGTGCAAGAATGGTCAGGCCGCCAGAAACGTGCGCATGGCAAATGTTGCGGGGGATGGGAAGAGAGTTGGCAGCCTTAGCAGCCTTACCCGGCTGGGAGCCCACTGAGACAAGTCCGACCTACTGGCGGTCGGAAGGCGGTGGGTTCAGGCGCGGAGTCAGTCCGCCAGGTCTCAGGGGGCGAGTTGGCGCCCTGACTCGGCGGGCCGCGGCGCGGCCCAACGTCATTCTGCTAATACTCCCCTAATGCTCCCCATCGGGGAGAATCGGGGGACGCCGACAAACGTCCCCCGGCATCCCTATATCGACTCTCTCAAACGAGCTGACCACCAATGTCCATGATTGAGCAGGCCAAGCAGTTCCGCGAGCGGTTCGCCCGGGTCCAAGCCGAGATTGGCAAGGTCATCGTCGGCCAGCCGGAAACCGTCCAGGGCGTTCTCACCTGTCTCTTCGTAGGCGGTCACGCCTTGCTCGAGGGCGTACCGGGACTGGGCAAGACCCTCCTGGTTCGCACACTTTCGCAGGTGCTGGACTTGAAGTTCGCTCGCGTGCAATTCACCCCGGACCTCATGCCATCGGACATCCTCGGGACGAACATCATCACCGAGCACGAGGGCCGGCGGCAATTCACCTTCCAGGCCGGGCCAATCTTCGCCCAGATCCTCCTCGCGGACGAGATCAACCGGGCGACTCCGAAAACGCAGTCGGCCCTGCTCGAGGCCATGCAGGAACACAGCGTCACCATCGGCGGCACCGTCCACCGGCTGGAGGAGCCGTTCTTCGTCCTGGCGACGCAGAACCCGATCGAGCAGGAGGGCACCTACCCGCTCCCGGAGGCCCAGCTCGACCGGTTCTTCTTCAAGCTCCTGGTGCCGTTCAGCACGCGCGACGACTTGAATCTGATCCTCGACCGGACTACGCGGAACGAGTGGCCGAAGGCCGAGCGGGTCATGGACGGGCCGGAGATTCTTCGGTGGCAGGGATTGGTCCGAGAGGTGCTGGTGGCGCCGCCGGTGCAAGACTACGCCATTCGCCTGTTGCTCGCCTCGCACCCGCAGAACGAGTTCGCATCGGCGGTGACCAATCGGTACATCCGGTGCGGCGCGAGCCCCCGCGGGGTGCAAGCGCTGACGCTGGCGGGCAAGGTTCAGGCCCTGTTGTCTGGCCGGTTCAACGTGAGCTTCGAGGACATCCGCAAAGCCTATCTGCCGGCGCTGCGGCACCGTGTGCTGCTGAACTTCGAGGCGCAGGCGGAGAATATCGCGGCCGATACGATTCTCGCCCAGGTGATTCAGGACGTGCCAGAGACGTTGGGCAAGGAGAAGTGACGCGGTAGCAATGCAAGCGGGCCGGGCGACGCCACGTGGTAGCGCCCGGCCCGCTTGCATTTGGCCCGGTCAAGGGACCTTCGGTGGGGGCGGCCCGAGAGTCGGGCCGTCGTCAGCCGGTTTGGCGGGTTTCGGTGCCGCCTTTTCCAAATCCGACGGCAGCGGCTTTGGTGGCGGCAGCATCGGGCCGGTGGCCGGCGGGTCCTTGGGCGCCGCGGGGGGGATAACGATCGCCGGGCCGGGGCCTCGCGGCTGAACGGTGAGCAGCGGCGCCGGGCCGACGGGCGCCGGCTTCGTCAGGTCGGTCGGCCCGGGGGGCGGTGGGGACTGCGTTATGCGAGCGGGCGGCGCGTCGGCCAGGGGCGGCTCGACCGTCTGCGTGTTCGCGGTCGTTGGGCTTTGAGTCGGCACGGGGGCTTTGACCGCCACGGCCGTCGGCCGCGCCGTCCCGGGCATGATCGGTCCGCCAACCGGCGCCGGGGTCGGCGTCGGGCGGAGAACCGTGCTCCCCGGCGCGCCCCTGCCGCCCGGCCCGGTCGCGAACGGCGGCTCCGAAGTTTGTGCGCTCGCGTTCTCGCCCTTGCCGCCGCCGAAGTAGCCGAGCAGGCGGTATTTCACCAGGGCCCGCTGGGCCGCGAATCGGACACGCACGTCTTTGTCGTTCGCAATCGCCTGTTCGAGGGCGAACCCCGCCTGCGGGGAGATCGGGCGGACCTTGCCGATCGCATCGGCCGCCTCGGTCCGCACGGATGAACTGCGGTCGCTGCTCATTGTCTGGATCAGCGCCGGGAGAATGTCGGGAAAGGCCTTGGCGTCGTAGTCGCGCAACTCAGACGCGGCCGCGGCGCGGGTCTTGTCGTCCGGACTGCTCTTGAGCACTTCAAGCAGCGCTGGGACGTGGACAGCCGGGTCTGGGCGGTTGGACTTGCGGAAGATCCCCGCCTGGGTGGGGGTAACGAGGATAAGCAAACTCAGCGGGACGAACAAAAGTCGCACGTTGCGGACTCCGAGACCGAGATTGACCGCGGGCGGCGGTCGAAACCTCATCCATGACTCTGTTGCATGGATCGACTCGGCGTTTCATTCGTCCACGCCGAATCTCCCCGGTCGCCTGTGTCCGTCCGACGCTCCCCGGCGAGTAACCGTTGCCAGTCTCGTGCGAATCACTTTCTTTATATTCCGCAGCGGGGGATTCACCAATACCGGCCCGCCAATCGCCACGGCAAAACTGGAATAGGCGGACAAATAGAAAGGCCACACCAGGCATTACCCGCTGCCAGGTGTGGCCTTACGCGCAACGGCCAGTTTAGCGGCGCATCGCGCCCGACGGACCCATGCCCGGCGACGTGCCCGGACCGCCCATGCCGCTACCCGGCATGCCGGGTCCCATGGGCGTTGGCGTCGACGACTTCGGGGTCAATCCCGTGCGATCGCTCGGGAGGTCCGGCGGGTTGTTGTACCCGTCCGACGGGTTCGTAAACTCCTCGGCCGGCGGGCTGCGCATCTCCCGTTTGGGGGAGGTGCCGCAGCCGGCAGACGCGACCACGGCGGCGGCGACGATCAGCCAGAAGCCCTTCATGGGCAAGTCCTCCCACGTCCGTGTGGATCGAAACCGGTCGGAGAATAGCCGGGACCCTATTCGTTTCAAGCCGACCGCCCGTTACTTGCCGGCCTTGGCGTGTGCGAACCGATCCTGCACGGCTTTCCAGTTCACCGTGTTCCACCACGCGTCCACGTAGTCGGGCCGCTTGTTCTGGTACTTCAGGTAATAGGCGTGCTCCCAGACGTCCACGCCGAGCACGGGGACCAGGCCGTCCATCAGTGGGCTGTCCTGGTTCGCCCGCTTCACCGCGAGCAGCTTACTGCCGTCCCACACCAGCCACGACCAGCCGCTGCCGAACTGGCCGAGCGCGTTTTCCTTGATCTTCGCTTTGAATGCCGCGAAGTCGCCGAACGCGGCCTTGATCGCGTCGGCCAGTGGGCCGCTCGGCTCGCCCCCGCCGTTCGGGCCCATGATCGTCCAGAACAGCGAGTGGTTGTGGTGCCCTCCGCCGTTGTTGATGACCGCTTGCCGGATCGATTCCGGCACGCTCTTGACGCCGCGGAGGAGATCCTCGATCGATTTCTTGGCCAGGTCCGCGTGGCCGTCGAGAGCCTTGTTCAGGTTGTCCACGTAGGCCTTGTGGTGGCGGTCGTGGTGGATTTCCATCGTCAGGGCGTCGATGTGCGGCTCGAGGGCATTGAACGGGTAGGGCAACGGCGGCAAAGTGTGTGCCATGGTCGGCTCCCGGATTGGTTGGGCGGCTTTGAAGCGGGGTCAATTTACGCCATTGGTAGGCGCGGGCAAGCGACCCGCGGTAGCCGGTTAGACGGAAGGCGGGATGAGTCGGATTCGAGGAGGTCCCAAGGAGCGCGGGCAGGCTGCCCGCGCTCCCAGGCGACTCAGACCATGCTCTCGAGCAGGTATTTCAGCTTGCGCACTTCCGCGTCCATCGCGTAGCCCGCGTCGGGTGTGTCGTGGATGTCCACGGACAGGGCCCGCTCGTAGCGCTCGCGGGACAGCTGGCTGATGATCTTGCCGTACTCGACCTGGCCCTGGCCGACGCGCACTTGTAGCCGGGCCGGCGCTGTGTCGCGGAGCCGGACGTGACGGACGAATGGGTAGAGGTCGTCGTAATCCGGGCCTGGTGGGCCCGCGACGAGGTAATGGCTCGGGTCGAGCGTCAGGCCGAGTCCGGGCACCTGCCGGCATAATTCCGCCGCCCGGGCTGGGTCTGCGGTTATCGTCCGGCTGTGCGTCTCCACGGTCAGCATGACCCCTTCCGATTCGGCCAGCCGAGTGAGACCGGTGAGTCGCGACACCTCCACATTGAAGTCGCTGCCGACTGCGGCGGCCGGGATGTTCACGAGCGGCACCGCCAGCACGCGGCCGAGGCGACAAACGGCGCGCAGCCTCTCCTTGTACTGATCAGCGTCCGCGGCTTCGATCTCCACGTGGAACGCGGCATACGTGACATTTGCCTTTCGCAGCACCTGGGCGACCTTGTTGACGTCCGCGAGGACCTGCGACGGCTTGACGTGTGGGCCGGACTCGTGCAATGCCAGGTCCACCTTGTGGAAGTTCAGCTCGCTGATCGTGTGCAGGGCCTGGGCCAGCGGGTACCGGCCGAAACAGAGCGACGAACAGGCGACGTACACGGTAGTCCCCCTCCGCGGAGCGCCGAGACGCGGACGGCCCGTCCCCCCGGGCCGGCCAATCCGCATAACCATTCGGGTCGGGAGCCGCAAGCAAAAAATGGACAAAACCGCCTTGCCCAATCTGCCGATCCAAGCTATGTCCCGCGCCCTCAGCCCGCCCCGCCCTCGAAGGGTCCCCCATGACCGGCTTGCTCCTCCCGCCCTCCGCCCGTTTCCTGGAAGAAGTCGAGGCCGGCGTCCGCGCCGCTCTGGCCGACCTGGACCGGCACGCGGCAGCGTTTGCCCAGCGGCCGGTCTCGTCCGCCCCAGAGCGGGCCTGGCACGACGCCCTCGAGCGACTCGAAGGCAACCTGCACGGCTGGCAGTCGATCCTCGCCCAGGTGGCCGAACGCGTCCGCGAGGCGCAGGACGACCTGACCGGGCTCGATTCGGACCTGAAGCGGTCCCTGGATGCCTTCGCCGCCGCCCGCAAGCATCTGCAAGCGGTCGCCCCTTCGCGCCGGGCCGCCTGAACCGTCGCCGCTCACAGTCCTCGCCGGTAGGACATCGGTAGCCCCGGAGGCCGACCGATGCCCGCATTCGCCGTCATCCTGCCCGCCGCCGGCAAGTCGTCCCGGTTCGGCGGCCGCGAAAAGAAACCCTTCGTCAACATCGACGGCCGGGCCGTCTGGCTGCGGACGGCCGAGCTGTTCGTCAACCGCCCGGACGTCACCCAGCTCATCCTCGTAATTTCGCCGGAGGACCGCGAGCTCGTGCAGCGACGATACGGCGCTAACCTGATGTTCATGGAAGTGAAACTCGTGGACGGGGGCGCCGAGCGCCTCGATTCGGTCGCCAACGCGTTACCGCATGTGAAGGCCGACGCCGACTTCGTCGCCGTTCACGACGCGGTGCGGCCGTGTGCCTCGTCAGCCGTCATCGATGCGGTTTTCGCCGCCGCGGTCCGCCATGGGGCGGCCGTGACGGGGATCCCGGTCGCGGACACGCTCAAACGCGTGGACAACCAGTTACGCGTGACGCAAACGGTGCCCCGCGAGGGCCTTTGGCAGGCCCAGACGCCCCAGGCTTTCCGCAAGGAGTTACTGGTCGAAGCCTACGCAAAGCGGGCCGGACTCGGGAAGTTGGTGACCGACGACGCGCAGGTTGTCGAGGCCGCGGGCCACCCGGTTCAGGTCGTGCCCGGGTCGCCGTTCAACATCAAGATCACGGCGGGGGAGGACATCAAGCTGGCGTCGCAGCTCCTGAAGCTGCGCGATGCCGAATCGGCCGCGAAGGCATCACGGCCGTTTGAGGATGAGCGGTTTGCCTGATCCGGGTCGTTTCATATTTCGCTGCATGTTGGGCAAGGTCGCCAGCGTCGCCGACTCTTGACCAATGACCGCGCCGCGGGCCCGGACTGCTCCGCACAAACTTCCCAGCTTACCCAGTTGTTGGAATCACGACCATGGCGGCGCCGCGGCATGGCGGAAACCCCAAGTCTCGGGATTCCTCCGTCGTCAAGCTCTAGGATCCTCATTCAGGAATCGAATGATTCAACTGATGCCCAATCGCCCAATTGCGACGTGCAGTCGTTCAAATCGCACCGTTGAAGCCGCTTCCGTCCAATGACAAGCGCTCCCCGTCACGACGTCCGCGAAGCCGCCGGTTGCTCACCTGCCTTGCCCGCCGGCGGCTCGATGCCATGAAGCGCGTTATCCTCCCAGCTCGCCCGGTCCTCGATCGGCTCAATGTGAATCGTCACCTCGACGTGGGGAAGGGTGGCTCGGAGCTCCTTCTCGACGCGCATTCCCAGGTCGTGCGCCTCCCGGACGCTCATTCGCCCGGGCACGAGCAGATGAAAGTCGGCGAACTTCCGGGCCCCCGCCTGCCGCGTACGGAGGGCATGGAAGGCGGTGCCGGCCGGAGTGTGCCGGCGGATGACCTCGCGCAATTGTTCCTGCTCCGCGGCGGGCAGCGCGTGGTCCATCAGCCCGTCCACCGACCGTCGGATCAGGCGCAGTCCCGTGAAGACGATATTTGCCCCGACCATGATGGCGATGATTGGGTCCAGCCTCACGATGCCGGTCGTCCAGACCACGATCAGACCCGCGACCACTCCGACTGACGTCCAGACATCAGTCAACAAGTGTTTGCCGTCCGCCTCCAGGACGATCGAGTGGTGCCGCCGGCCGACGCGAACGAGGAGCAGCCCGACCCCCAGGTTGACGACTGATGCGCCCAGGGCGATCGCGGTGCCAACGCCGAGGTCGGTCAGCTCGGCGGGCGTAATCAGCCGCCGGATCGCGATCCAGGCGGTCACTCCGCCCGCGATCATGATCAATAGACCTTCGAGCCCGGACGAGAAGAACTCGATCTTCTCGTGCCCGTACGTGTGCGTCGCATCAGCCGGCCGGGCGGAGTAATAAAGCGAGAAGTACGCCGTCGCCGCCGCCAACAGGTTGATGCCGGACTCGAGGGCGTCGGACAAAAGTCCTACCGACCCAGTGAGGAGGAAGGCCAGAGTCTTCAGAATGATCGTGAGGATGGCCGCGAGGACGGAAAGAAGGGCAAGCCGGCGCAGCCCCGACGGTGACATCCTCGACTCCGCGAACTAACAAGGGCCCGCCCAAGTCGGGCGGGCCCCGTCAGGATAGGTCCCGTCATTAGTAGCCACAAGCGGCTCGCGTAGCCACAAAGCGAATCGCTTGTGATCGCCTACTTCCGCTCGCTCAATTCCTTGAGGCGCTTCTCGGCCTCCTCGACGCGGGCCGGGTTCGTGTCGTGGTTCATCACCGCCCGGTACAGCTCTTTCGCCTTGTCCATCGACTTGAGGTTGTGGTCGTAGATTTTGGCCGCTCGCAGCCGGGCGTCCGTTGCCGACGCTTTGTTCCACTGGAACGACCGCTCGAAGTACGCCGCGGCCCGCTCGTATTGCGGGCGGGGCTTGTAGTGCTCGTACACGTCGCCGAGGTGATAGGCCGCCTCCGCGATCTTGTCCGACTCAGGGTATTTCTCGAGGATGGCCTGCAGCAGCACTTCCGTCCGCCGTTGGTTGTCGATGAACTCGTCCCCGGTCCCCTTGTTCTTGTACTCCATCGCCCGCCGGAAGAGATTATTGGCCTCGGTCACGTTCTGCTTCGGCTGCAGGGTCGGCGGCGGAACGTCGCGGACGTCCAGCCGGTACGAGTACTTCATGATCCGGTGATACGAGCGCAGCTCGTCCTCCACCCACTTCACCTTCTCTAACTCGTTCGAGGCGAGGTAGTGGTGCCGCAGCTTGTCGAGCGAGGTCCAGTAGTCCTTGCGCGCCTTCAGGACGGCCTCGACCAGCTCGACCTCGCCGTTCTTGTTGTCGGTCGGGCTGCCCTTGGGGCTTGGGGGTGGCGGGGTGGTGTCGGCCAGGACCGCGACGGTCACTCCGCCGCCCAAGACGATTCCGGCAATCATCCAGCGGATTCTCACGAGTTTTGCCTTTCTCATCGGTGATGTCGAGTGGCCCCGGAACGCCGCGAGGCCCACCAGGAGGGGCCGCCCCCCGGTGGGCCTCGCCGAATCGGCTCGACTCACCCCGCGAGACAACCCGCCCGTCATTTGTCCAGCGCCCGCGCCTCGGCGGTGCCGGGGACCGGTCCGGCAGGGCGCTGGGGTTCGATCCGGCCGAAGATCATCCGCCCCGCGGGCGTCTGCAGCACGCTCGTGACGGTCAGCTGCACCTCGTTGCCGATGTGCGGCCGCCCCTGCTCGACGACCACCATCGTCCCGTCGTCGAGATACCCCACGCCCTGACCCGGCTGGTCGCCCGGCTTGACGATCTTGATCGACATCGCTTCGCCGGGCAGCGCGACCGTCTTGAGGGAGTTGGCAACCTCGTTCAGGTTGATGACCTCGACCCCCTGGAGCTGGGCGATCTTGTTCAGGTTGAAGTCGTTGGTCACCACCCGGCCGCCGACCGCCTTCGCGAACAGAACCAGCCGTTCGTCCACTCGCGTCTTCTCGCCCGCCTCCCGGATCTCCGGCAAGTTGCCGTCGTGCATCTGCAACTCGATCTTCGGGTTTGTCTGCAGTTTCTTGAGAATGTCCAGCCCGCGGCGGCCGCGATTCCGCTTGAGCTTGTCCGAGCTGTCCGCGATGGCCTGCAGCTCCTGGAGGACGAACCGGGTCACGATCAGCTTGCTGTCGATAATCCGAGTATCGCACAGGTCGGCGATCCGGCCGTCGATAATGACGCTCGTGTCCAGGACGAGTGACTTCCCCCCCTTTACCTGCTTGGCAAATTCGACATAAGGGATAATGAAGCGAAACTCGTCCTTCGTCTGCAAGAGCGTTGAAATCGTTATGTAGCAGCAGACGACGGTGGTAAACACGCGGACGACGACGACCACGGGGGCCGACTCCGGGGCTTCGATCCAGGTGCCCAGGAACCGCTCCAGGGCCATGGAGAACAGCCAGCCGAGGAGCAACCCGAGCAGGAGCCCGAAGTAGAGGGCCGACAGGGTGGTAATCTGCTTGTTACGTTCCCACAGGTCGGTGAACAGGACGATGGCGCCGATCCCGAGGATGATGAGCGACGCTCGAATCCCGGGCCAGAGGCGATCGCCCTGGATCTCGGAGAAGGTGGTAAAGGCGGCGACGGCCATGCCGACGACAATGGCCACGAAAAGCCCGCGCAGGAGCCACAGGAGCATGGGAGAGTCTCCGGCTTTCGCCAGCGTAGGAGGCGGGCCGCTTGCACGGCGGCCGGGCGGGAATGAATCGCCCCTATGTTACAGGTCGCCTTCGGGGTGGAACAGCCGAAGGTATTCCTGCCGGGCGAACCGGTCGGTCATCCCGGCCACGTAATCGGCGACGACGCGTTCCAGGTCGTCTTGGCGGTGGGCGACGCCTGTTCGTACGCCAGGCGACTCCCGCGC
>DATFWZ010000493.1:0-15192 GCA_035258765.1 Gemmataceae bacterium | reverse complement strand
GACAATGGCCATGGGAATCGCCGCGACGCCCGGCAGGAAGGCCACGCGCAATAGCCACGCCAACCAGGCGAAACCGATCAGCCGAAAGACGAATTCCTCGTAGACGCCGACGCCGAGGAAGGTAATCACCCGGGCGTCCGGCGTGCCCGCGGCAAGCGTCTGTAGCCCGCATTTCTCAAGAATGGCCGGGGCGTTTAGACACAACGTCCAAAGACCGAGACCGAAGACGGCCCCCTCCAGGGCAATCCCGAAGACGGTGGCGAAAAGGCGCTCCGGTCGCTCCTTCCACCGCCACGCGGCCCAACCCGCCAGCAGCGCAACGACTGTCAACGGAATCAGGGCCGGTGGGACGGCGCCGTAGTCACTGAGCCACTTGCGGACCCACAGGTCAATCCCGGCCCGGAGCGACTCTCCGGACGGCTCCGCCAGTCGCGCGGCCCCGGCTTCGTACGCGGCCAGAAGGGGGACGAGGAAGACCAGGCATGGCCACGGGTGTCGGACGGCGGCGAGGTACGTCATCGGGGGTCGATTCACAAAGTCCGTTTCGCGGGCGGACGGCGGCTTCGCCGTCAGACCCACTCCGGGTACGCCCGCCCAAGCCGGCGAAGCCGGTCCGGGTAGCCGAGCGAGCGGACGACGGCTGGGCCATCGCGTTGGGCCAGGTCAAAGTATGCGGGCGCCGGCAGCGGGCGACCGCCAGCGAGCACCAGAACAGCCACGGGCGGCCGGGCGGCCAGCGGCGGGGTGTGCCGCGGGGCGAGGACGACGCCGGTTGACCCGTCGTCCAGCTCCACGACGGTGCCGACCGGATAGAAGCCGAGGGTCAGGAGCGTTTCGGCCGCGTAGCGGTCCAGTTTCCCACGTTCCGCCATCAGCAGCGTGTCCGTCAAGGCTGTTCGAGGGTCCAATGGCGGCCGGTGCGACCGCGGGGCGCATAGCCGGGCGTACGCGTCCACGACCGCCAGCAACCGAATGGCGGGTGAAACCTGTTCGCCCTTGAGTCCGGCGGGGTATCCAGACCCGTCGAGGCGCTCGTGGTGACTGGCCGCGGCCTCGGCCAATCCGGCCATCGTCGGGAGCCGGGCGGCGACAAGCTCAGACCCCACCCGGGTATGCGCCTCAACGGCACTCCGCTGATCCGCATTCAGCGGCTCGGCCCGAGCGAGGACGGCCGGGTCCACGCGCAACATGCCGACGTCGTGCAACAGGGCTGCCAGCATCATTTCCGCGGCCCGGTGCCGCCACTGAGGGTCGTTCCGCACCAGCCGGGCCATCACTTTCGCGCAATTCAGACCGTGGGCGGCGACGAACCAGGCCGGGGCCGGATACTCTGAGCCGCCCAGGAATGCCCGGGTGGCCGTTGGTTCGGCAACCGCGAACCGCAACGGTTTGCCGGGCTCGTCCGCCAACAGGTCCGCTGCCAGCTCCGCGACCGGTCCCGGGTCGATCGGCCCGTCGCCCTCGTTCAGCGTCGTCAAGAACCGGGCGAGGGCGTCGAGCCGGCTCACCTCGGTCCGGCGCTGCTCCAGGATCGCGGCCAGCCGGGCATACCGCCGACGGGCCGCGTCGACGATTCCTTCCAGGCCCTCGCACAGTCGCCGTTGCTCGTCGGCCGCGTCGGGAAACGTCAAGGCATATCGGACGGCGGCCTCCGTCAATGTCGCGGTCTCGCGGTAGTGAATGGCCAATGGGTCGACGGTGTCGGCCGGCCCGGTCGGGCCGGCCAGAAGTGGCTCGTCGGCCAGGGCTCGGAGCCGCTCCACCAGCCCCTGGGCGTCGATCAGGAGTCGGCGGGCTCGATTGATTAGGGCGGGCGGGTTGTCGAACGCGGCGCCTCCATTGGGTAGCCGGCTGAGCGACTGCTCGAGAATCGCCTGGGTGCGCGACGCGGGTTCAGCCTTCGGTGGGCCCTCGGGGGCCGCCGGGGCAGGGGCAGTCGCAACCGGGATGAGCCGCGGCATGGCCTCCAGCCGCTTGCGGAATTCCGACATCCGGTTCAAGAGCGCGCGGGTGTCATTCACGGTATTCGCTCCGTGGGGGCTCGTATTTCGCCCGTTGATCCCATCGGAGCCCGAGTCGGCCGGACTTGACCGTTGTTCCGGTCCTGCCGACTTTGTCGCGCCGGGCGGGTCGGCCGGGCCCGCGGCGTGTGTCAACTTGCACCCGTCCCGGTAAAATGCCCGGACATTGACGCCGCCCAGCGCGTCGCGCCGAGGCCCCCGATTGAACCCGCGCATGAAGGCCGACGACACCACCGAACCGGCCGAAGAACGGCTCCACGTCCTGGTCATCGACGATGAGCGGGACCACGCCGAGACCGTGGCCGATATCCTCGAGGCCGGCGGGTACGCGACCGCCCTCGCCTTTAGTGGCAAGGACGGGGCGAAGAAGATCCAGTCCGAGGAGTTCGACCTGGTCCTGACCGACCTGCGGATGGGCGACCTGGACGGCCTCGCCGTCGTCCGGCTCGTCAAGGAGCAGGGGGACACGCTGGTCATGGTGATCAGCGGGTCGAGTGACGTGAAGAAGGCGGTCCAGGCCCTCCAGGAGGGGGCGTCGCACTACATCCTCAAACCGGTCTCGAAGGATGAGCTGCTCGCGGTCGTGAACAAGTCCGCGGACGAGCTGCGCCGGTTGCGAACGATCCGCGAGCTGCGCAAACAGCTCGACGAGCGGTTCGGGTTCGAGGGGCTGATCGGCAACAGCCCCAAGATGCGCCAGGTCATTGAGCGAGTCCAGGCGTTCGCACCGACCCGGGCCACCGTCCTCATCGTGGGGGAGAACGGCACCGGCAAGGAGTTGGTGGCCAAGGCCCTCCACACCAACAGTCCGCGGAAGAACAAGCCGTTCGTCGCGATGAACTGCGCGGCCCTGAACGAAAACCTGCTCGACGACGAGATGTTCGGGCACGAGCCGGGGGCGTTCACCGGGGCGGACCGGCTCCGCAAGGGGCGCTTCGAGTACGCCCACGGGGGTACGCTGTTCCTTGACGAGGTCGGCGACATGCCCCTGGCACTGCAGGCCAAGTTGCTCCGGGTGCTCGAGAACGGCGAGGTGAGCCGGGTCGGGTCGAACGAGACGATCAAGGTCGACGTCCGGCTGATCGCGGCCACCAACCGGGAATTGGAGCAACTGATCAAGGAAGGCAAGTTCCGCCAGGACCTTTACTACCGGCTGCGGGTCGGCCTGGTGCGCATCCCGCCCCTGCGCGAGCGCGGCAAGGACGTCGTGTTGTTGGCGACCCACTTCCTCGACGAGTTCGCCCGGCGGTACGGGAAGAAGGTGCCGCGGGTGTCGAACGCCGTCTGGAGCGCGTTCAAGGCCTACCCGTGGCCCGGGAACGTCCGGGAGCTGCGGAACCAGGTCGAGAGCATGGTGATCCAGGACCAGGACGGGCTCCTGGACCTGGACGACCTTCAAGAGGGCGACCCGCTCAAGGCCTCGGCCGCGGATGCCGGTGCGCCGGCCGGACCAGACCACCTGGTCGGCCGCCCGCTGACGGAGGTGGAGCGATACTACTCCGAGAAGGCTCTGGAATTGGCCGGTGGGAACCGCGAGGAGGCGGCGAAGCTGCTCGGGATCGGCGAGCGGACGCTCTACCGGCAAATCCAGGACTGGAAGCTCCAGGACCGGATCAAGGACGCCCTCGCCGCGGCGGACGGCAACGTGGCGGCGGCCGCGAAGTCCCTCGGCATGTCGGCCGACGCCCTGGACCGGAAGCTTAAGAAGCTCGGCCAGAGGGCCGATGAGGAGTAGTTCGGGCACCCCGCACGATGCCGCGCATTCACCAGCTGCCGCCGTCCGTCGTCACGAAGATCGCTGCCGGAGAGGTGATCGAGCGGCCGGCCAGCGTCGTCAAGGAGCTGCTCGAGAACTCGGTGGATGCGGGGGCGACTCGGATCGACATCGAGCTCGAGCAAGGCGGGATTGAGCTCATCCGCGTGGTGGACGACGGACACGGCATCGAGCTGGCCGACCTGCCGCTCGTCTTCGCCAGTCATGCCACGAGCAAGCTCAAGGACGCAGACGACCTGTTCCGGATCGGCACCCTCGGCTTTCGCGGCGAGGCGATGGCGTCCATCGGCGGGGTGGCGCGAGTGGCCGTACAGTCCCGGCCGCCGGGGCAGTCGAGCGGGTGGGAGATCGGCTGCGACGGCGGCAGCCTGTCGGCCGTGCGGCCATGGAACGGGTCGGGGGGGACGCGGGTCGAGGTCCGGAACCTGTTCTTCAATACGCCGGTCCGGAAGAAGTTTCTGCGCACGGTCTCGACCGAGCTCGGTCACGTGGTCGAGGCTGTTACGCGGTTGGCACTGGCCAACCCGTCGCTGCACCTGGTTGTGCGGCACAACGGACGGCAAGTCCACGAGGTGCCAACCGACGCCGGGTTGCGGGAGCGGATCGGACTTTTTTTCGGCAAGGACGTGCGCGACGTCTTGATCGACGTGCGGGCCGACCAGGACACCGTGTCGTTGGCCGGGTTTGTTGCCGATCCCGCGTGCGACCGCGGGAATGCCAAACTTCAGTACTTGTTCGTCAACGGGCGCTGCGTCCGGGACCGGAGTCTCGGCCATGCCCTTCAGGAAGCGTTTCGCGGCCTGTTGATGACCGGCCGCTACGCGATCGGATTCCTGTTCCTCCGGCTACCGCCTGACCAGGTGGACGTAAACGTCCACCCGACCAAGGCGGAAGTCCGGTTCCGCGACTCGCAGGCGCTGTACCACCTGGTCCGCGGGGCGGTCAAGCGGGCGCTCCTGGCGAAAAACCTCGTGCCCCGGTTACAGGCTCCAGAGGTGAGGTCGGAGACTTCCCCGGCGGGGATTGAGCTCTCACCGACTGGGATGTACACGGTCCAGGCGCCACAGGCGCCGGAGCCTCGGGTCATTGCCCCAGCACCTACCGCGGTCGCTGTGCCTGGCGAGCCGGGAGCGTCAGCGACCGGAGCGACGGCCGCCCCGGTCGCTGACGCTCCCGGCTCGCCCACGACCACAGAGGCCGTGATTCCGCCCGTTAGCGCTCAATCGTCACGGGCGATTCAGATACATGACGCCTACCTCGTCGTCGAGACCCCGAACGGAATGCTGGTCGTCGACCAGCACGCCCTGCACGAGCGGATCCTGTACGAGCAGCTTCGCTCCCGGCTGCGCGAGGGGCGGCTTGACGTCCAACGACTACTCATCCCGGAGCCGGTCGAGCTGACGATGGAGCAGGCGGCCGCCGTGCTGGAGGCCAAGGCGCAGCTCGCCGAGCTCGGGCTCGATGTCGAGGACTTCGGCGGCGGCACGGTGGCGGTGTCGAGCTACCCGGCCCTCCTCAGCCGGGTCCCTGTCGGCCAGATCCTGCAAGGCGTGGTCGACGTGCTGGCCGCCCGGGACCGGCCGCCGACCCGGGAGCATCTGTTCAATCACCTGTTGGCGACAATGGCCTGCAAGGCCGCGGTGAAAGCGGGCGACCGGCTGACCCCCGAGGAGATCGACTATCTAATGCAGCTGAGGCAATCGGCCGAGGATTCGCATCACTGCCCGCACGGCCGGCCGACGTCGCTGATCTTCAGCCGGCAGGAATTGGACAAGCAGTTCCGGCGGGTGTGAGGGCGGGCCAGTCGTGTTCCAGGAGCGCGGTCAAAGCGGTATTATGGAGAAGAGAGTGAGGGGGTGACCATGCCTTCCGATGATACTTTACCAACCCCGGAAACGGATGCCCTCCGTGTGGAGAACACGGCGCTCCGCAAGGAGCGTGACGAATACCGGAAGGCACTTTACGCCATCCTCTGGCAGACTATAACCCCCCCGACTCCGGATGAGCTAGCGGCCGCAGAGCCGGTCGGGCCATGGTTCGACGAACTCGTGCGACGGCTTGAACAATCGGGCGGGGAGTGATCCGACCGTGGATCCTGCGGCCCCCTTCCGCCTCTCGATTATCCCGGCATGTCGAGAGCGCATCCAAGAGTTGGCCGACCGGGCCATGTCCGCCGGACTCGGGCCCCTCTTCGCCACGACGCTGGCGGAAGTCCGACGACAACTCGAAAACCATCCGCGCGAGTGGGGTGACCCGAGCTACCGATTTCACGGCCTTGGAGCCGTTTCATACCTCCGAATTGAGGGCTGGTTTCGAATTGTTTACGCCGTCGATGATTCCAGTCCGGTCGTGTTTCTTCGGGGAACTCGAGCCGCTGCCCGGTCACCCACTTGCCGACGATTGACCTGACTCATCCCCGCGCTCGCGCATACGCTTCAGTAAACTCGATCAGCCGCTCCAGCGCCGGTCCGTCCAGCGCCCCGTCGGCCATCCGCCATCTCCAGTTCCCTTGACCGGTCCCCGGCAGGTTCATCCGGTCTTCGGTCGGCAAATCGAGCACGTCTTGCACCGGGGCGATCGTCCAGTCGGCCACGCTGGCCCAGCCTAGCCGGATGAGGTCCCAGGCGATGTCCGAGCCGTCGCGGCCGGTGTACTTCCGGAAGAACTGCTTTTCGTGCTCCGGGGCCGTCGCCCACCAGCCGCGAGTCGTGTCGTTGTCGTGCGTGCCGGTGTAGGTCACGCATTTGGTCGGGTAGTTATGGGGAAGGAACGGGTTCTTCGGCCCGTCGAACGCGAACTGCAGGATCTTCATCCCGGGCAGCTGCAGCGCGTCGCGCAGGGCGAACACGTCCGGGGTGATGTCTCCCAGGTCCTCGGCGATGAGCGGCAGCCCGCCCAGCTCGCCGCGGACCCGCGTGAAGAAGTCGATCCCCGGGCCGGGCACCCATTGCCCCTTCACCGCCGTCTTTTCCCCAGCCGGCACCTGCCAGGCGGCGACGAACCCGCGGAAGTGGTCGATGCGGACGACGTCCACCAGCTCGAACGTCGCCCGCAACCGGGCCACCCACCAGGCGTACCCGGTGTCCCGCATCGCGTCCCAGTCGTAGTGCGGGTTGCCCCACAGCTGCCCGGTCCGGCTGAAGTAGTCGGGCGGCACCCCGGCCAAGACCTTCGGCCGCAGTGACTCGT
The DNA here is from genome assembly GCA_035258765.1 of Gemmataceae bacterium. Lineage (GTDB taxonomy): Bacteria > Planctomycetota > Planctomycetia > Gemmatales > Gemmataceae > SIAJ01. The sequence goes on along the minus strand of DATFWZ010000493.1, from coordinate 8,208 downwards.
CCAACAGGTATTGCCGGGGGTTCGCCCACACGTCGGCCGAATCCGGCGAGACGAAGATCGGCACGTCCCCGATCAGCTTGATCCCCCGCTCTCGAGCGTGGTTCCGGAGTTCCTGCCACTGGCGGAAGAACAGGAACTGGCCGAACTTGTAGAACCCGGCCCGGTCGGCCAACTCCGACCGGGCCGCCCCCTTGTCGCGGCGCACAAGTTCGGGTGGCCAGTCGTACCAGGGTTTCCCGCCCTGGGTGTCCTTGATGGCCATGAACTGGGCGTAGTCCCCGAGCCAGTCGCGCTTCTCGAACTGGAAGGCATCGAACGGGTCGTGCAGGTAGCCGGCCCACCCGGAACGAAAGTGGTCCCAGGCCAGCCGGGCCAGGCCGAGCTTGAACTGCGTCACGGCCTCGTAGTCCACCGGCCCGGCGGGGAACGTCCGCCCGCGGACGTCGTCGGGCGACAACAGCCCGTCCCGGACCATCCAGTCAGGGCTGAGCAGATTCAGGTTCCCGGCAAAAGTGGAGAACGACTGGTATGGGGAGTCGCCAAACCCCGTCGGACCGACCGGGAGGATCTGCCACCACGTCTGCCGGGCGCGGGCGAGGGTGTCGATCCAGGCGTGGGCCGCGGGGCCCACGTCGCCGATCCCGTACGGCCCGGGCAGGCTGGTCGGGTGCAACAGAAGGCCGGAACTACGGGGGAACCGGTCGGACATTCCGGGCTCGTCGCTGGCGAACGGGCAGGGTCAGGGCCACGGGATATTGGACGACCCACCTTGGATCGAGGCAACTCCGATGCCGGGTTTGGCGTCGAAGTCCGAATGCAGCGGCCCGGTCGGGCCCAGTCTCTGTTCGGCCGTGCCACCGTCCGGCCGCACTGGCCACTTGACTCGCCAACTCGGCGCTTGAATCGGCGGACTGCAGTCGTAAACTGCCGCCGCATTACCCGTCATGGATCGGAGCCCGGGTGCGAAATCCCCCAACTCGAATTTCAACGAGGTGAGCTGATGACGCGCAAACTGGTACTGACGCTGTCGCTGATCGTCGCATTCGCCGTGACGGCCGGTTGCAAGGACAGTCGCTCGACGTCCGATAGCGGCCCGCCGCCGAAGGGCATCTACTCGGGTCAGCAAGAGCAGTACAAGAAGAGCTTGAGCGGATCGACATCGACCAGCTCGTCAAAGCCTGACGAATAGGACCGGAGTCGCCCGGGCTCGCCACGACTTTTGAGCGGTGTCGCCCCCGGCGCGGCGGCCGGTCAGAGAAAGGTGGAGAGGGCGAACAGGATCACACCAATGATCACCAGAAACGTGGTCATTCGGAAGCCCCAGTGCACGGCCTCGCGCACGATCTTGTTCCAGTTGTCGTGACGCGTGGCGCTGTACACCAGGCTGACGACGACGATCAGGATGGGCAGGTGAACATAGATGTTCATGGCGTCGGTGGCCCCTGGCCGGGGGCGCCCTTCACCTCCCGGAATGCCGGACCGGCTAGAGCGTCGTAGATGACCAGGACGTTGAGCACCCCCGCGATCACCGTGTATACCCAGCCCAGGTCCCAGGTCTTGTCCCCGTCGCGCTGGAGCTGGTTGATCTCGTCGAGGCTGGGGGCCCGCATGAATCCCTCGAGCGGCGGCTTCGGGTCGTCGGGCTTGTAAACGTAGTACTGATACACGGCCGGCCACGCGACCATCCCGATCGGGAACTGGCCGACGAACTGGAACCGCGTGTACAAGTCCGAGGCCAGCCGGTTGATCGTTGGCTCTTCTGGGTGGTAGTCGGGGAGATAGACGTTCTTCCACTTACCGAGAATCATGCCGTAAAAGAACAAGGCATACAAACTGACGAGGAACAACAACCCCTTTCGGACCCGGCCCTGCGTGAGCTGGCCGAGGCCGGGAATGAGGTAGCTGAGCAAGGCGGCGACGTAGTCCAGCTTGATCGGCGGCGGAGTGGGTTCGGACGGCTTGGCTGATGACATACGGGGGTGGCACGGGGCAGTTGGAGGGAGCCGACGACAAAGGTACTTCGCCGGGGCACCGCTCATCTTACGAGCCGGCGGCGGATCACCCAGCCCGGGCGGGTCACCGGGCCAGCCCAAGGCGGCCAGCCAATTGCGAGAGGATGTCCCGCGGCCACTCGTAGCCGTACCATTCGCCGGCCGTCCAGACCCCCGCCGCGAGGAGCATGCCGATTCCCAGCAAGCCGAGGACCGTACGTCCGGGCCCGCGCAGCCACGTCCCGAGCGGGCCGAGCAGATAGCTCAGGATGTCGAACAAGCCGTTCAGCAGGATCAGCGGCCAAAGGGCGGCCGGGACGGCGGACGCGGGCTGGGGGACGGCCGTTGGTTGCCTCAACACGGCGGGTGTGAGTGCCGCGGGCGTCGGGGCGGACGGAGGGGCGACAGGCGCGCTAGTCTCCGCCGCGGGCGGGACGACGGGCGTGCCCCAGGAAACTACGGACGCGGCCGCGGGGGCAGTCGCCGGCCACTCAACCCGCCAGGCCTGGACCACCGGTTCGCCCGGGGCCGCGGGCCGCGCGGCCGGGACTTCCCGGATCGCCGGCGTCAGCGCAGGAGCTTGAGCCGCGCCCGGCTTCTCCGCTGTTTCGCCCGCCAGGGGTGGCAGCGCCAGCATTCGGCGCAGGAGCGCGTCGATCTCGTCGAGCTGCTGGCGGGTCGGCAGCGTGGTGCCCGGCGGCGGCGTGGACATGAGGCAGCCCTTCACTGGGAGGCGGCGTCCGGCCTACCATCATCCGCCGAGTGTACCCGAGACCTCGCGCCGGAATATACCCGAGTTTTCCTGTGTCGGATCGCTTCTTCCTCGACGCCCGGCTGGCCCCGGGCGACGTCACCCTGGACGGCCCGGAGGCCCATCACCTGGCGGCCGTCCGCCGGCTCGGGCCGGGGGACGTGGTCACGCTGTTCAACGGCGACGGCCACGAGTACCCCGCCCGCGTCGCCGAAGTCGGTCGGAAGCGGGTGACGCTGCACGTCACCGGGATCGAGTCCCCGCAACGCGAGCTCGACTTTGCCTTGCACATCGCATCGGCCCTCCCGAAAGGCGACCGGGGTGACTTCCTGATCGAAAAGCTGACCGAGCTCGGGGTCACGGACTTCACACCGCTGCTCACCGAGCGGGGTGTGGTCAAGGCCGACGAGGCCAAGGCGGAAAAACTGCGGCGGGCCGTGATCGAGGCGAGTAAACAATGCGGGCGAAACGTGCTGATGCAGGTCCACGCACCGGCGAAGTGGCTCGACTGGTGCGGGCGGCAGACCGGCCGACGACTGATCGCCCATCCGACGGTCGTAACCGGAGGAAAGACAGAGGTGACAGGGGACGGTGTGATTGTCGCTGTCGGCCCTGAGGGCGGGTTCAGTGACCAGGAATTGCAAGTGGCATTTGCGACCGGTTGGGAGGCGGTGTCACTCGGGCCGCGCATCTTGCGGGTGGAAACGGCGGCGGTCGCGGCGGCCGTCCTGTTCGGTTGGAATCGACAATCTCAATAGTCGTCGCGGTCCAGGTGCTCGAGTGCCTCCCGGAAGGCCGTGGCCGACCCGGTCCGCTGCGCCGGATCCCGGGCGATGGCCTTCCGCAAGAGTGCGCACAGGTCGTCGCCCAGGTCCGGATTCAAGTCTTTCGGGTCCCGGGGCGGGGTGTTCAGGTGCTTGCGGAGCGTCTCCTCGCTCGACATGGCCCGCTCCCAGGGCAGCTGGCTAGTGAAGAGCTCGAACGCCGTCACCCCGAGGGCGAACACGTCCACCCGGTGGTCGGTGGACGTTCGCCTGATGATCTCCGGGGCCAGGTAGTCGGCGGTCCCAGTCCGGTTGCCCGGCCGGCAGAACTCCGGGACGTATGGAATGGTCAACCCGAAGTCGATCAGCTTGACCTGCCCCTCCTTGGTCACCATGACGTTCCGCGGGCACAGATCGCGGTGCAGGAACTTCTGCCCGTGCATGTACTCGACCGCCTCGCACAGCTGCTTCAGGTAGTTGAGCCGGTTCCCCTTGAGCTGCGGGCTTTTGGTCTCGATCAGGTAGTTGAGCCCCAGTCCCTCGATCCACTCCATGACCAGGTAAGGCTCCTTCTTGGTCGTGATCCCGTGCTCGTAAGTGGCCACGCAGTTCGGGTGCTTGATGGCCATGCAGATGGCCCCCTCGGACGGCTTATCCAGTCCCTGGTTCGAGAACCGCTCCTCGAACCGCGCCGTCTTCACCTTGTCCAGGACTTTGAGGCAGACCATCCGGCCGAGCTTGTTGTCGTAGGCGTGGTAGACCTTGGACATACTGCCCTGCCCGGTCCGGCCGCGGAGGTCGAACCGCCTGGACACGTCCGCGACGGGGAGTCTTTGCCGCTTTTTCTTGAAGGCGGGCCGCGGCCCCGGTTTCTGGCCGCCGAACAATCGGGAGAACAAGCCCACTCGTCACCCCCTCAGTGATCAGTGATCAGTGACCAGTGCCGACCGACTGATCACTGGTCACGGGTCACCAATTACTGCTTCTCGCAATAGTCAATGAGCCGGGCGACCTCCGTGCGCAGATCCTTCCGGTGGACGATCCGGTCGATGAACCCGTGCTCGAGGAGAAACTCGCTGGTCTGGAAACCCTCCGGCAGCTCGATGCGGACGGTGTTCCAGATGGTCCGCGCCCCGGCAAACCCGATCATAGCGCCGGGCTCGGCCACCGTGATGTCCCCTTGCAGGGCCCAGCTCGCGGCCACACCGCCCATGGTCGGGTGGGTCAGGATCGATACGTACAATCCGCCCGATTGATCATACCGCGCCAGGGCACACGACACTTTGGCCATCTGCATGAGGGACAGGATCCCCTCCTGCATCCGGGCCCCGCCGCCGGACCCGCTGACGATGAGGAGCGGCAGCTCCCGCCTGGTCGCCTCCTCGACCGACAGCGTGAGTTTCTCCCCGACGACCGACCCCATGCTCCCGGCCATAAACTGGAAGTCGGTGATGCACAGGACGACCGGCCGGCCGCGGATGAACCCCTTGCCCACGACGGCCGCGTCGGTCAGCCCGGTCTTCGCCTGCTCTTCGATGAGCCGCTGCGCGTACGGAATGCGGTCCACGAACCCGAGCGGGTCAGCCGGACGGATGTGCGTGAACCACTCCTCGAAGCTGTCCTCGTCCAGGAGCTGCCGGATCCGCTCGCGGGCCGGAATCGTGAAGTGGTGCCCGCACTCGGTGCAGACGCTGAACTTCGACTGGACCTCCTTCCGGTAGAGCGTGGCCTTGCACCGGGGGCAAGACATCCACAACCCTTCCGGGATGCCGCGAGTCGGTCGCGTGCTCATCGGGGTGGTCCGTTGGCCTTCGTCAGCCACTCATGGCAAACGATACTCGCGGCCGGGCGGGAAAGCTAGAGAGCCCGCAACGCCCACGGACAGCTGTCCGTGGGCGTTGTTGGTTGCTACTCATCGATTTGGGCCAGCGAGGCGAATTTCTTCCCCTCGACGTAGGCCAGGAACGCCCCCCCGCCGGTCGAGACGTGGGTCATCTTCGAGTCGTACCCGAACTCCTCAACCGCCTCCGCGGTCTCGCCGCCACCGACCACGGTGACTGCGGGGCTTTCCGCCATCGCCCGGGCGATCGCCTTGGTGCCGCTCGCGAACGCCGGCTTCTCGAACCAGCCGACCGGGCCGTTCCAGATTACGGTCCCGGCTTTCTTGATCCGCTCGGCGTACAGGGCCACGGTCTTGGGGCCGATGTCCACGCCCACGTAGCCGGCCGGGATCGGGCCTTCGACGACCCGGGTGTCATTCAGGTCGTCCGACTTCGCACACAGACAATCGACCGGCAGGGTGATCTTCGTCCCGATTTGCGGGAGCAGGTCTTTCGCCGCGGCCAGCTCTTCGTCGGCGATTTGCATGTTCCCGACCGCTACCTCCTGGGCCTTCAGGAAGGCGTACGCGATCTTCCCACCGACGAGCAGGTGGTCCACTTTCGCGAGCAGGGCCTTGATGAACTTCACCTTGTCCGACACCTTGGCCCCGCCCATGATCCCGAGCAGCGGCCGCTTCGGGTTGCCCATGAGCCCGTCAAGGACCTCCAGCTCCTTCGCGACAAGGAGGCCAAGGACCCGCGGCTTGCCCTTCATGGAAGCCGGGACGGCCACCATCGACGCGTCCTTGTCATTGTGGCAGGTGCCAAAGGCGTCGTTGACGTAGGCGTCGCCGAGGGCAGCGATGGCGTGGGCGAAGTCCGGGTCATTCTTCTGCTCGCGGGCGTCGAACCGCAGGTTCTCCAGGAGCAGCACCTCACCCGGCTTGAGCGCCAGGGCCGCGGCCCGGGCCTCGGGCCCGATCACCTCGTCCGACGCCTTCTTCACCGGCCGGTCGAGCAGTTCGCCGAACCGGGCGGCGACGCGGTCCATCCGCAAGTGGGCGTCGAGGGCCGGGTCCCCCTTGGGCCGGCCGAGGTGACTCATGGCGATGACAGCCGCGCCCTTGTCGAGCAGGAACTGGACGGTCGGCAGTGCACCCCGGATGCGGCGGTCGTTGGTGATTTCGCCGGTCTGCTTGTCGAGGGGGACGTTGAAGTCCACGCGGACGAGGACGCGCTTTCCTTGTAGGTCGATCAGGTCGCTGATGGTTTTCTTTTTGGCCACGTTGCACCGAGAACTCAGAGGTCAGGGTGTAGGTCTGATAAGAGTCATAGGTCGTATAGGACCTATAAGTCCTATACGACCTATCCTCGGACTTCTGACCCTTGCTTACGCCTTGGCAACCATGTACTGGAGCAGGTCCACACACCGGTGCGAATAGCCCCACTCGTTGTCGTACCAGCTCACCAGCTTGAAGAAGCGATTGTTCAGCTCGATCCCGCTACCGGCGTCGAAGATGCTCGAGTGGGGGTCGTGAACGAAGTCGGTCGAGACGACCTCGTCCTCGGCGTAGGCCAGGATGTCCTTCAAGTACGTCTCACTGGCCTTCTTCATCAGCCCGCAGATAGCCTTGTAGCTGGACTCCTTGACCGTCTTCACGGTCAGGTCAACCACCGAAACGGTCGGGCTGGGGACGCGGAAGGACATGCCGGTCAACTTGCCCTTCACTTCCGGGATGGCCAGCCCGACGGCCTTCGCGGCGCCAGTGGTGCTCGGGATGATGTTGATCGCGGCGGCCCGGCCGCCCTTCCAGTCCTTCTTCGATGGCCCGTCCACCGTCTTCTGCGTCGCCGTGTAGCTGTGGATGGTCGTCATCAGCCCCTCCTCGATCCCGAGCCCCTCCTTGAGGAGCACGTGGACGACGGGTGCGAGGCAGTTGGTGGTGCAACTCGCGTTGGAGATGATGTTGTGCTTCGCGGGGTCGTACTTGTCATGGTTGACCCCCATGACAATGGTGATGTCCTCGCCCTTGGCCGGGGCGGAAATGATCACCTTCTTCGCGCCCGCGGCCAGGTGTCCCCTAGCCTTCTCGGCCTCGGTGAACAGGCCGGTGGACTCGATGACGTAGTCGACGCCGAGCTGCTTCCATGGCAGGGCTTGCGGTCCTTCCTTGATCGCCAGGCACTTGACCTTGTGGCCGTCCACGACCAGCGTGTCGTCCTCCGCGGAGCCGGCGGATTTCTCGCTACGGACCTCGCCGGTGAACCTGCCCTGGGTGGAGTCGTATTTGAGCAGGTAAGCGAGGTTGTCGGCGGGCACCAGGTCGTTCACCGCGACCACGTCAAGTGCCTTGCCGAGCTGCCCTTGCTCCACCAGCGCCCGGAAGACGAGGCGGCCGATGCGGCCGAAGCCGTTGATCCCCACTTTCACTGCCATCGCACGACACTCCTGAATGGCGGTTAGCCGGTTGGATTATTCTTCGCTAAATCAGAGTTTATCGTTGCCCCGATCCGAGTCGAGGGCCCGGGGCCGGCGGTTGCACCGCTGACAGACTATACCCCTCCCGAGCAAGAGTCTTCCGATGTCCAACGTGGTTCGCGTGGCCGTTACCGGCGCCGCCGGACAGGTCGCCTACACGCTCCTCCCCCGACTGGCGTCCGGGGAGGTGTTCGGCAAAGACACGAAGGTGATCCTGCAACTCCTGGAAATCCCCCGGTCGGTGAACCCGAAGGCGATGGACGCCCTGGAAGGCGTCGCGATGGAACTCGAGGACTGCGCCTTCCCAACCCTGAAGGACATTGTCGTGACCGACGACGAGAACACGGCCTTCGACGGGTGCAATTACGCGCTCCTGGTCGGGGCCGCGCCGCGTGGGCCGGGC
>DATFWZ010000492.1:0-11534 GCA_035258765.1 Gemmataceae bacterium | reverse complement strand
TCGCCATGAACCGCGAACCCAGACCCGGCAAACGCCGACGCCCCGGACGCGGCTTCCGGCCGGACTACCTCTCGTTCGCTGGGACTTATCAGTGCAACTTAAGTTGCCCACACTGCTGCGTCCCGATCGAGTGGACCGACCGGCTCGACATCCCGACCGCCATCCGGTTCCTGGAAGACGCCCGTGCGTACGGAATCGGCATCCTCGGCTTCACCGGCGGCGAGCCCTTCCTGTACCCCGAGTTTCTGCACACCTTGTGCCGCCGAGCGGCCGACCTGGGCTTCCGGTTCGACAAGGTGATGACCAACGGCGTCTGGTTCACCGACGGGGCAGAGCTGGACCGCGTGCTCACCGGCCTGCGCGACGCCGGGTTCTCCGGCAAGCTCGGGCTGAGCGTGGACAAGTTCCACGGCATTCAGACCGCGAAGCTGGCCTCCTTCTGCCGCGCCGCCCGACGCGTCTTCGATCGCGACACGATCCTGTCCCTGTCCTATGCCAGCCGGGCACCCAACCGGGGACTGGAGCCGATCCGCAAGCTCGCGGTGGAGCTCGACGCCGTCGTCGAGTGGTCCGCGATGCTCGGGCGCCACTTGCTCGTGGCCGCGGACTTCACGATGACGCTCAACTGGAACCACCTGGCGACAGTCGAACGGGCGGAGGGGCTGCCGGGCGACCCCTGGGACGGGGAATGGTTCGAGGAGGACTACTGCGAGGGCCCAGGTCAGGCGCTGATCGTGAACCCGAAGGGGGATGTCAAGCCGTGTTGCGGGTTCGCGTCGGACTTAGATCAGCTCACCATCGGGAATATCTACACGGACACGGCGAAACAGGTAATCGAGCAGGGGCGGAATCACCCGTACGTCGGGCGAGTGTTCCGCGAGGGCTTGATCGCGATCCGCGACGAAATCCTGTCGCGTGACCCGAACTCGCTCCCCGGAGTGACGAGCAACCATTGCTACTTTTGCTGGTACGTGCTGACCCGGGGGTTGGCGACTGGTGTCGGCGGCGGTGGCGGACAAGTCGGCAACTGGACTGGCAGCCGACCGAACTACGCGGGCGAACTCGTCCAGCTCGGCGTCCGGCGGTAGCGAGCCGATGGACCAGCTGCGTAGGCTGCAATGACACCGGCTGCAGCGGATTTCGCGATGCGCGCGATGTGGTCAGGCGATTGCCCTGTTCTCCCCGGAGAGGAATTGAGACGGAGGTACTGAATTCGGCTGCGAATGGAAGCGACTCGCCGGCTGGGAATACCACTCTCCGGCGACTAACACATCGTGAATGAACTAGAGTTGCGAGTAGCTCCGTCCCCCACCCATTTCGGTCGCCGCCGGTTCGCCCCGGGCGGTGACTTCGCCCATGCCTGTCATTCAACCAGATTTTGAGCCGATCCCCGGTTACCGCCTCATTGAGCGGTTGGGCCGGGGCGGGTGCGGGGAGGTGTGGAAGGCCGAGGCCCCCGGCGGCATCCTCAAGGCGGTCAAGTTCGTCCACGGCGACCTCGACGGCCTCGCGGCCGACGCCGGCGCCGCCGAGCAGGAGTACAAGAGCCTGCACCGGGTCAAGGCCATCCGCCACCCGTTCATCCTGTCCATCGAACGGTTCGACGTCCTGGACGGCCAGCTGGTCATCGTCATGGAGCTGGCCGACCAGAGCCTGCAGGACCGGTACCAGGAGTGCGCTTCCCAGGGCCTGCCGGGCATCCCGCGGGAGGAGCTGCTGCGGTACATGGAAGAAGCCGCCGAGGCGTTGGACCTGATGAACGCCGCCCACCAGATCCAGCACCTGGACGTCAAGCCGCAGAACATCTTCCTGGTGCAGCGGCACGTCAAGGTCGCCGACTTTGGTTTGGCCAAGGACCTGGAGGGGGCCCGGGCGGCGCTGACCGGGGGGATGACGCCGATGTACGCCCCGCCGGAAACGTTCGACGGGTGGGTGAGCCGGCAGACGGACCAGTACAGCCTGGCCATCGTCTACCAGGAGATGCTCACCGGCAAGAGGCCGTTCAGCGCAACCAACACTCGGCAGCTGGTCATGCAGCACCTGACGGCGCCGCCGGACGTAGCCCCATTGCCGCCGGCCGACCGGCCGGCGGTCCTGCGGGCCCTGGCCAAGGCCCCCGGCGACCGCTTCCCCACTTGTATGGACTTCATCAGCGCCCTCCGGGCGAGTGGGAGCGTCCCCGTCCCGGCCGCGCCCGCTGCCAACCGGACAATCAGCGAGGCCGACAAGAAAACCGATCGCCTGCGCCGGCCGAGCCCGTCCGCGTTGCGCACTCCACCGCGCCCGGATCCGTCCGCGGCGCCAACGCCGACCCCGCGACGGACGCTGGGCCCGGGCACCGGTCTGCTTGTCCGGCCCGCGTCGGCCGAGCGGCACGCCGACGGAATCCTCTCACCGGTGTTCGTCGTCGGTGTCGGGGGGACCGGCCTGGCCGCCTTGCGGCAACTTCGCCATCTCATTCACGACCGGTTCGGCGACCCGACCCTACCGAACTTCCGCTGGCTCTACATCGACACCGACCCGGACGCGCTCGAATCGGCGATGTCCGGCCCGGCCGAAAGCGGCCTCGCCTCGGACGACGTGCTGCTCGCCCCCCTCCACCTGCCAACACACTACCAGTCGCGCCCGGAACTGCCGTCGATCGACACCCGGTTGACGGCCGACACGCTGGCTCAACTCCCGCCGACGCCCGCGACGCACGGCGTCCGGGGACTGGGCCGGCTGGCACTGCGCGACAGCTACCCGGTCGTCCGCACGCGGGTGCGGACGAACCTGGGAGCGTTCACCAGGCCGGACCCGGTCGTCGAGGCCGACCAGCGGACCAAACTCGGCACGCGACGCGGATCCCCGCGAGTTTACTTGGTCGGCTCGATGGAAGGCGGGACCGGGTCCGGGATACTGATCGACCTGGCCTACCTGGTCCGCCGCGAACTGCGGGACTTGGGGCTGGGCTCCGACCACCTGGTCGGCCTGCTCGGCGTGCCAGACCTCGCCACCGACGTCGCGGACTCGCCGGCGGTGGCCAACGCCAGGGCGGCGCTCACCGAACTCCGCCGGTACGACGCGCCGGGTACCCGCTACGAGGCCCGGATAGACTCGCAGGCCGAGCCGCTGACCGATACCGGGCGGCCGTTCCGACGATGCGCCCTTCTGTCAGCCGAATCGGCGCCGACCGTGGCCGCCCACCTGGTCTTCGCGGAAACGTTGACGGCCGTCGGCAGGGCCTTGCGCCCCGACCGGGAACCCGTATCCGAGCACCCGTGTTCGACCGTCGGACTGCGGCGGGTGTTCTGGCCGCAAAACCGGCTATTGCAAGCGGTCGCCCGGCGGTTGGCCCGCGACACGCTAGCCGCGTGGTCCGGCCCCGTCCTTACCGGTCCCGCCGACGCCGCCGCCAAGGCCGTGGAACACCAGTGGCGCGAACGGCGGCTCGACCTACCGCTGGTGCGGATGGGGATCGAATACGGTGCAGCCCAGAAGCTCGGTGGGCCCGTGGAGACCCTGATCCACGAGATCCTCCAGTGCGGGATCGGCACCGGACCGCCCAAGGAAGGCCCGGATCTGCAAGCGGCCAGGATCGTTTTGAACGAGCTCACGGCCCTGCTCGGCGTCCCGGGCAACGAGCAGGAATCGAGCGGCCGTGTGGCCGAGGCGCTGGATGCCCGCGTGGCGGAAATGGCCGCGACGCTCGACTCTCAGTTGGCGTCGATGGTCGTCTCCCTCCTCGAGCAGCCGGGACAGCGGGTCGCCGGGGCCCGCGAGGCGATTCGGCTGTTGGAAATCCGGCTGACTACGGAGCTGGCTGCGGCTGAGCGCGAGTTGGCCGGGTTGGAAGGGGAGTCCGTCGCCGGGTACGCCGGGGCTCGCGACACGCTGGCGGCGTCTGCGCCCCCTACCGGAAAGCCCGGCACGCGCCAGCAGACGGCCCGGCCGGACTTCGCCACGCGGGTGGCCCAGTGGGTCAAGACGCGCTCCAAACAACTACGAGACGGGGCGGTCGTTTCCGTTTACCGTCGGTTGCTGGCCGCGGTACCTGAGTACGCCAAGGAGGTGGACGTGATCGCCCACCGGCTCCGGGCGCTGGCCCATTGCCTCGACACCCCCACGGAGGCGCAACCATCGGCCGACGGGGTGTGTGAGTACCTCTTCCCGCGCGGGGCCGGCTCTTTCGAGGAGGCGGTCGACCGGACGTTTGAAGCGCTCGGGAATGCGGCCCTCCGGGAATTCGACCACCTGGTGCACGGCAAAATCCGCGCGGCCGGAAAGGGCATCATCCACGTGGCGGTCAAACCGGACGATTGGGGTCCGAAGCTCATTGCGTGCGTCCAGGAAACCGCGGACCGATTCGTTGAGGAAGCGACTGGTCGGACGTCCGCCTGCCAGGCGATCCTCAAGAGCTTCCCGGAGCGGGAGGACCTGGTCACCTACCTGCACGGCATAGTTGACTCGGCTGCCCCGACCGGGCCCGGCTCGGACTCCGCGTCCCCAACCACGGTCACGGTGTTGGGCCTGACCCAGGACTCCGCCGGGCAGCAAGTCGGGGAAGTGCTCCGCGGGCTGACCGACGACGCGAGCCTCCTCACCGCGGAAATAACGGACGAGATTCTGGTCCTCCGGGAATGTCGCGGGGTGCCCCTGGCTGCGATTCTCGGTCCCGCCGAGTCGGCCGACGATCCCGCCGGCGCGGTCCTGCTGGCCCCTTCCAGTTGCGGGTGACCGACCGCGTCACTCCTTCAGTAACTCGGCCACCTTGGACTTGAGCCGGTTCAAGTTCTCGTCGAACTCCGCCTGTGCGTCGGCTGCCGTCGCCGGACGGATGCCGTCGTAATACCCGCGTATGCTGCCCTGCTTGTCCACGACGACCAGCCGGCTGCTGTGGTCGAATTCGTCCCCCGGTTTCTGGCTGGCGCTCCGTTGGGCCGTGACCTTGAACCCGTCCTTGAGCAGCTTGTGCAACTCCGCTTCGGGCAGGCCGGTCAGGAAGAGCCAGTGGTCCGGGTCGGCGCGGAAATTGGCCGCATAGCGCCGCAACTCGTCGGGCGTGTCCTTGTCCGGATCGACGGTGAACGTGACCAGGCGCAGGTCCGGGGTCTCCGACAAGTTGAGCTCTTTCTGGAGCTGGGCCATGGTCCGCGTCACCTGTGGGCACGGCCCGGAGCACCGGGTAAACACGAACGACGCCACCCAGACCTTGCCCTTCAGGTCGTCCCGCGTGACGGTTTTCCCCGAGCGCTCGACGAGCTTGAACTCCGGGACCGGGATTTCAACGTCGGCATGCGGAGAGCTACCCGTGGTCCGCGTGGGGCCGGCCGGGCACCCCAGTAACGGCAGAATCAGAAGCGCAAACGCGCAGCGAACGTGAAGCATGGTCTTAACAGTCGTTTCGCGGTGAGCGGCAGGCGCAGCTCAGCGGCCGGTGACAAAGGCGTGGACGAGGAACAACGCCATAATTCCGGGCAGGTACAGGATCGAGGCCCGTAGCACATGCCGGGCCTGCCGCTCGGTCCGGTCGGCCCGAAACCGAAGCGCACTCCCGAGGAAGAACATCCCAAGCCCGATCGCTCCGGCCAGGTAGACCCAATCCACCGGCCGCACCACGACCGGAATAAGGCTGGCGGCCAAGAGCGCGACGCACCAGATGACCATCGACCGGCTGGTCTTGGCGCCGGTCGGGTCGGTGACGGAGACCATCTTGAGGCCGGCTTGCCCGTAATCGCGTCGATACATCCAGGCGATCGCCATGAAGTGCGGGAGTTGCCAGAAGAGCAAGACCAGAAACAGGGCGATCGCGTCCCACCCAATCGTGCCGGTCGCAGCGCACCAGCCGATGACCGGCGGCAAGGCACCGGGCACCGCCCCCACGTGCGTGTTGAACGGCGTGAGGGGCTTGAGGGGGGTATAAACCGCGACATAGGTAATGAATGTCAGGGCCGCGATCAATGCGGGCGCGGGGGTCGGCAGCGCATGGTAAAGATAGTTCACCCCCGTGACGGCGATCGCCGTGCCGAACACCACGACTTCGATGTGGTGGAGCCGGCCGGCCGGGAGCGGACGGTTCACGGTCCGGCGCATCCGGGCGTCCGACTCGCGCTCCAGCCACATGTTCCAGGCGCTGGCCCCCCCGGCCACCAGGCCGGTGCCGATGAGGGTGTGGATCAGCGGCGCCAGCCGCGCGTCCAGTCCGGCGGCCATCAAGTACCCCGCGGCCACCGTGATCAGGACCATGACCGCGATCCGCGGCTTGGTCAGCTCGACGTAGTCGGCGACGCGCTGGCGCAACGCGGGCGCCGCCTCGGCGGACGCGATGGGACTAACGGCGAGCTTCATGGGTTCCCCTGTTACCACCCGGCGAGTGCGGGCTCCGGCCGCGGGGCCGACTGCCAATCTACGGACGCAGCCTTCTCAGGGCCAACGGCTTGTGGCGGGTTTCGGCGGACCATGACGGCGAATATGACGCCCACGGCCAACACCCATGCCCCGACATGCGCGTGAACGGTGCGGATGATCGACGGTCCCACCGGCGGGACCCGTTGCAGGTCCACCGCCTCCCCCGTCATGAACTTCCCGACCCACGCCTCCACCCCGAGCAACACTTGCAGCGTGATCAGTCCCATCATGACCCCGGCCGGCCACCGGAATCGGTGACGCGACACCGAGTCGGACATCGCTTGCTTGATCACAAGCGTCGCAAACCCGACGACGACGAACGCGAACAGCAAGTGCAGCCGACTCGACACGCGGTCGGGGAAGTGCCGGATCCACGCCCCCCAGGCGATCTGAAGGATCGTGAACAGGACCAGGCACGTCGTCTGCCAAAGGAGCTTTCGCCGGGCTTCATTCGGGAGCGGCTCCGGGTTTCCGCGGGCTGTCAGGACTGGGATGCAAACGAGCAACGCCAGGACGAGCGTCGCGAACGTGCCGTGAACCGCGGACAGCTCCAGTCCGACCAGTTCGTGCAGCCGCACCCGCAACCCGCCGAGGAGGCCCTGGACCATGACCGCGACCAGGGCGACGACGGTGAGGATGCGCGGCCCAGTCCCTGGAGTCGGCCGGCGCGCTGCGGCGACGCACACGCCCAGGACAGCCGCCAGCGTAACGAGGGTCGCGGCCGTGGACGGGATCGGCACGTGAACGGTCGGCGCACCGAGCTGGGCCATCATCTGGCCGTGGAAATAGCCAAACGCGGCCAATAAGGCGATCAGGGCGACCAGGGCGGTCCATCGTAAACCCTTTCGCGGCTCGTACGCCCACGCCGCGAGCGCCAGGACGGACATGAGTCCGCCGACGAGAAAGCCGAGGATGCGGTGGGTATGTTCGACCAGGTAGCCCGCGGTCCAGCGCTCCCGCGACTCCAGCGCCAGGTGCCACGGGCGGGTCGGCCAGTCCGGGTCTGCCATGCCGGCGCGAAGGGTAGTGACGGACTCGCCGAAGAGCAACAGCACGGCGGCCACGGCCACGGTGACGATCGCCCAGACGTGCAGCCAACGCGGGAAAATGCGAGCGAGTGCGAGGTCTATCAAGATGTCGGAACCCGGGTGGAGAGAACGTAGTCATTATCAGAAGGTCAGGTGCGCCCGGGAAGGGAGCCGGTGCGGACTTTCCGCTTGACGGCGATGGGCGGCTGACCTAGTTGTGATTTGATCGGGCGCTTAGCTCAGCTGGCTAGAGTACTAGCATGACACGCTAGGGGTCACAGGTTCAAGTCCTGTAGCGCCCACTCCCGAAGGCTCGTTGACAGGAGTTGTCACCGGGCCTTTCTTGTTGACTGGCAATGCACTTCCGACGATTCCCGCGAAGCCCTTCGACAATCCATCATCCGCTTGATTATTGCCAGGAATAGCCCCGGTTTGCATCGGATTGCACGGAATCGGTGCAAACTCTGGTGCAAACTGGTCGCCCTTCTTCGTTCCCGGCGAACCCACCCGAGGGATTGCCGGGAGGGCCGCTACGGCCTTGGCGACGTCGAGCAACTTGTCGTCGGTATAGACCTTCATGGTCAAGTCTAGTTTGCTGTGCCGCATGGCGGCCTGGGCGACGCGGGGGGCCACGCCGTTGACGCTCAACAGGGTCCCGAAAGTGTGACGCAGTGCGTGGACGTCGAGTGTCCGTCCCCGGTCGTCCCGCTTCGAGATCCCGGCGGCCTTCAAGTCCCGGTTTAGGATCTTTGATAGCTTGTCCGGCACATCAAATAGGCGAGTGTCCGGCGGCAGCGTCGTGGGGACCGGGACGTCGTCTCGCCGGGCCTCGGCCTGAGCGACGAGCAGTTTTTCGGCCAGCCAATCGCGCAGTTCCGCAGCCAAGTCTGCCCGCAACGGGATGGCGGCCCCTTGGCCGTTCTTCTCGTCGGCGGCGTCCAGGTCCAGGTACGAGCCGGCACCGTCCAGATGAAGCTGGGCGATGGTCAACGAGGCCAGTTCACCCTTCCGCAGTCCGGTCTGGACCAGTGTCTTGTAGATCAGCGCCCGCTCCCGACCTAGCCGGGTCAGCCGCTCCACGGTCTCGGGCCGCAGCTTTGCATACTCCTCGCCCTTCCGCTTCCCCTTGCGGACGAGCCGAGCTTCGCGAAGCGGGCGGTTGGCGGCGATTGCCATCAACTTTCCCAGTTCGTTGTCGGTCATGGCCCGCCGCCAGCGCCGGCGGTCGGCTTTTTCGTTCAGCATGGAAATTCCGGCGAACGGGTTGCCGGCGAGCCGGCGGACGGACAGATTGGAGCACCAGTTGCAGAAGGCGGAGGCCACAATGACCTGGCAGTTCCGCGTCCGGGCGCTCATGCCCGCCGCCGTCTTCTGCAGCAACCACTTCTCGAACCGAAGTTTGTCCAGATCGGCGAGCCGCCCGAACTGACACTCGTCCGCGATCCGCTTGAGCTGCCGGCGGACGTTCGACCGGTGCTCATTGCAGCAGCCGGACGCCTCCAAATGAGCCAAATAGTCGTCAATGTGCTCGGACAGGGGGCGATTTCGCTCGGCGGCGACCTCCGCCTGAGCAACGGTCAGGACGCCGACCCGCACCCTTTCGGCAGTCTGTTCCAAGTCGGCCAGCTTGGCCTGGGCGGCCTGCTTGTCCCGGCAACCCGTCGAGACAACCCGCTCGGCCCCGGTGCCGTCCCGGTACTTGGCGTAGTAGATACGAGTTTCGATCACGATCCGGCCGGGGATCGCCGACAGTGAGGCCGTCCGTAGCTTGCCGCGGCAATCCCGCCAACGGGCAACTTGTTCCCCTTTGAGGGTGATGACCTCGGCCCCCTCCGGGATAGGCTTGGTCGCCTGTTTCTTGAACACGCTACCCATGTGTCTTGCCTTTGGATCGTGTCTTCTTGAGTTCCAGTCCAAAGTACGCCGCCAACCGGTCGGCCACGTCGAGACGGAGGCTACGCTTGCAGGCCATGAACCGCGAAAGGCTGGCCCGCTCCACTCTCGCCTCCCCCGCGATCCGCAGCAGTGGGAGGCCGGAATCGCGGATGGCCTGTCGGATTATTTCCGTCATGCTCCTCATTGTGCCAATTGTCACACAACCGATTCGCAAAGTCAAGGTCCGAAGTTGGGGACTGCTGGCAGCTTTCCGGCCACCGCAGGTCTGTCTCCGCGTCCCGAATCATGCCGCCCAACGTCAGCCACTTGCTCGACCGTGGTGTTCGGCGTCTCGTCGAGCAGCTCGCGCAAGAGCGCCTTCTCGTCGGGGTCCGTGGCCTCGCGCCACCGCAACGCCAGGATGCCCATTTCCCACAGCCACTCGCACCGCCAGTCGGGCAGGACGGGGCCACCGCAGGTGCCGGCCGTCGAGACGCCGACCAGCTCGCGGATCACCTCGACCTTGCAGTCGCGCAGCCGTTGTTCCAGGCCCGCCGCCAGGGCCGATTCCGGGCCGTCGAAGTCCAGGGCCGGGGTGAGGGTGACCCCGGCCTGGGCGCACTCGGTGATGATGTCCGTGGCGTTCATACCCGCCCCCTCCGCCGATTGCCGTCGGGTGTGACGGGCGGGTCCGGGACCCGGCCGGTGGAAGGGCCGGGCGGATCGTCCGCATCGTCCGCATCGTCCAGTTGCCACGAATCGTGCAGCAATTCACCATCCGGTTCGGACGATGGGTGGACGATCTGCGGATCGTCCGGGTCGAGGGTATCGTCCGCAGCCGGCGTGCCTGTTGGCGGCCGGGAATCCGCTGGTGCAGACGGTTCGGACGGTGCGGACGATCCTCCCGGCGAGTTATCCGGCAAGCGCCAGATGATTGTGTGTCGGGTCCGTTTCCGGTCCGGCACCTTCTCCCCGATCCGGACGTCGATCCGGTCCGCCCTCCGCAGCACCGGGGCCAGTCGCCTCAACTTGTTCGACAACGTGTTGGGCTTCTTCGGCCACTCCTTCTCCTTCCGCTGGGCCTCGGTCACCATGCCGTTCAGCGCCTCCAGCAGCGCCGTTGGCGTGTCCCGCCACTCGTCCCGGTCGGCCATGAGCTGGCGGACGGCGATCGCCACGAGGGACTCGTCCAGTACCTGCTCGTTGGCGCCGGCCTGGTTCTCCCGGTACGCCCGGAGGAACTCGTCCCCGCTCCCCGACCGGGCCACCTCGCACGCCACCGCGAACAGGGCGAAGTCAGCCATCCGCGGGAGCCCAGGCACGCAGACAGCGGGGAGTTCCCGTAGCCCGCCCGCAACGTAGTCGAACAGCGCGCCAAGCAGTTTGGGGATCGCGGCTTCGAACTCCGTAAGCAGCTCGGACTCCGGCCGCCGTTTCGCCTCGTCGATGGGCGGATGGCAGATCAGGAGCGTCCGTTCCAGCAGGTCCGGCCGAGTGACGAAGTCCTCGATCCCGTTCAAGATCACGGGCCGGGTGGCATTGAACGTCTGCTCCTCGTCGTCGGTGTACAACCCCCGGGTCCCGAACCCGCCGCCGGTGGCCAGTCGGCACAGAGCGTCCGACAGCCAGTCCGGCAGCCAGGACAGGTTGTCGAAGGCCAGCACCCAGGTCGTCCGGGCCGCGATCATCAGGTCCCGGACGTCCTTTGGTTGTGCCCGGAGGGCCAGTTCCCGCGGGTCGATCAGTCGCCGGAGCAACCGGGCGGTGGTGGACTTGGCGCTGCCTTGTTCGCCAAGCAGCACCAGGAGGGGGAACGGTCCGCGTTGGCGGAATGCCATAGCCAGCCAGGCGCGGACCAGGGCCCAGGCCGCGTCGTCCGGGACGTTGAGGAACTTCCGCAGGTCGTCCAGCCGCCCGCCCGGCTGGGGTTTTGGGAGTGCCCCGATCCCGCCTGGCCGCAGGAACCGGACGGGCGGGTCGTTGCACTCCCTCCACCCGCCTGGGCCGATCTCGATGACCGTGTCGTCCTCGTTCGCCATGTGGACGTACACGCGGCCTCCGGACTCCGCGACCCGGACGTGGGCGTCGTACTCCGGCCGGTCGTGGACTGCGACGCCCTCGATGGCCAGCAGGCCGGCACTCATGGCCTCGGAGTTGGGCACCTTCCCACCCGTCATCTTCCGGTAGCGGGCGACGAGCAGGGTCTTGAATGCCTTGGCCTTGATTGCGTACGTCCGCCGGCCA
>DATFWZ010000491.1:0-18769 GCA_035258765.1 Gemmataceae bacterium | reverse complement strand
GTGGCCCCGCCGCCTTTGAGGCGCTTGTCGTCCCCCTTCTTGTCGCCACATCCGATGAACGGCACGGCCACGGCCAACGGGACCAGTAGTGCGAGGGGGAGAAGCAGGCGGCGCATGGGAGACTCCCAGTGATTGTGAGGGTGCAGATACCGCTACCCTAGGGTGCCCCGGGGTGCGGACAATGCGGCCTGAGTGAAGATTAGATGAAGGACGGAAGTTGAAGCTGCGTAGGCCGTTGCTTACCAAGCTCAAGGGTCGTGGCGGGTCGCGGGCCCGAGTTTCCCGTTCTGGACCTGGGCCACGAACGCCGGCCTCCGGGCGGTGTGGTCGTCGGCGAACGTGAGGGTACCGGTCAACACCTCGAACGGCGGGTCGCGCTTGAGCAGCTCGTCGCGGACGGATTTCGCGTCGAGGCCGCCGGCCCGGCGCGCCGCCTCCACCCAAATGGTGAGCGCATCGTACGCCAGGACGGCCGCGACCGTCGGCGGCTGCTTGGACTCCTGCTCATAGCGCTGGGCGAAGGCGGCTAGCCGGTCGGACTTGGCGTCCGGATGGAAGGCTGTCGCGACGGTCATTCCGTTCGCCCGCTGTCCCTCGGCGAGCAAGGCCGGGAGCTCGGCGTCCTCGTCCCCGAACAGGAGTTGCGTGTCACGCTCCAGCCCGGCCCGAGCCTGGACCGCCTGGCGGGCCGGGCACGCGAAGAACACCACTTCTGCTCCGGGTCTCTTTTCCGCCGACACGGTCGTGTCGGCGACGACGTCGGCGAAAGCCCGGCAGTCGGCCGCGAACCGGTCGGCCGCGAGGTTGGCCGCCTTCGCCGCCGGGTCGCGGAGGATCAGGACTGCCGGCCGCTTGCCCTCGGACCGCTTGACGGCCGCGGCCAACAGCCGGCCGCGCTCCGATGGCGATAGCCCGACGGTGAAGAGGTTCTGCTGTATCGGCGACCCTGGCCACCCGCCCGGGCTCATCGCCAGCACGTTGCCGGACTGGACCGCGAGCCCGACCCGCTCGGCGTCGGCATGCCGATCGGCCGCGATGACCATCCGGACCGCGTTCAGGGCGATGAGCCGGGTCGCCTGGGCGCCCCACTCGTCGGGCGTGCCCCCGGGTGCGCCGCGGACCTGAACCCGGCGGCCCTGGGGCTGCCGCCCGGGATCCTTATTCAACTCCTCGGCCGCGAGTCGCACCCCCCGGGCTTCGTCCTCCCGGTTGGGCGGCTCGACGTGGCCGACCCAAACCGGCCCGGAGTCGGAGCGGTTGCATCCGACGCACACGGCAACGGCGAGGAGGAGGAGGCGGCGCATGGGCCAGATTCATCTCAGTGCAGGGCCGCGGACAACTCTCGAACCGCGTTCGCGACAGCCGCCGGCCCGCCTTGCTCCAGCTTCTTGACCAGGGTGCTGCCGACGATGACCCCATCGGCAATGTCCTTCAAGTGTCGGACGTGGTCCGGTCGGCTCACCCCGAACCCGACACATAGCGGCAGGTCGGTCATGGTCCGCAACCGGGCGAGCTGCTCGGTCAGCGCCGCCGGGAGCTTGTCGCGCTCGCCCGTAATGCCGACGACGCTCACGCAATAGACGAAGCCAGTGCTTAATCTGACGATCCTCGCCGCCCGCTCCGGCGTGGTCGTCGGCGTGACCAATAGTACGAGGTTGCAGTCCACGTGCCGGCAGACGGCCGCGAACTCGTCCGCCTCGTCTGCGACCAGATCCGGGACGATGAGTCCGCTCAGGCCGGCCTCCTTGGCGGCCTTGACGAACGACTCGGGCCCGCGCCGGTAGACCAGGGAGTACGACACCATCCCGACAACCGGCGTGTTGAACCCGGCAGAAGAGGTTGCCTTGCGGACCGCAGCGAACACGTCGGCGATCTTGAGCCCGTTGTTCAGGGCCCGGGTGTACGACGCCTGGATAACGGGGCCGTCGGCGATCGGGTCGCTGAACGGGAAACCGACCTCGATCAGGTCGGCGCCCGCGGCCGCGACCTGGGGCAGTAGGGCGGCGGTCGTATTCGCATCCGGGTCGCCGGCCGTCAGGAACGGGATGAAGGCCTTCCGGCCCGAGGCCCGCAACCGGGCGAACAGCGCGTCAACGGGGTTCATGCGAGTGGTGTATCGGCCGGGCCGCGGTCGGGCGAGCGACGAGCTCGGCCGCCTATAGATGACTCGGCGCCCCGGAGCACGTTTGTGGTCCCGACCGATCTGCTCGTCGTCCCGGCCCTTCTCGCGCTGTACGGTTGCTACCGGCTGCGGCCGCGACTCGGCCGCTCGTTCCTCGGTGTTCTCCTCCCGCTCGTCGCGATCCCGCTCGTCCTTTTCGCCGGGTACTGGCTCTGGTACTTCCACCGCCCGCAGCCGGGAGAGCTGACCCGTGACCTGTTCCCCGGCATCAGCTATCACCGCGAATCGCGGACGACGCCGCGGCCACTTGCCCTCCACGTCGTGACGATCGACCTCGACTCCCCGGGCCTCGAGTTCCTGGTGACCCCGGGCGAGCCGGTCGCCCGCGGCCACCTCCGCGCCCGGACCACCTCGCAATTCGTCCGCGAGTTCGACATGGACATCGCGATCAACGCCAGCTTCTTCTACCCGTTTCACTCGGACGGCCCGTTCGACTACTACCCGCACGTCGGGGACCCGGTAAACGCGGCCGGCTCGTGCGCGTCGCGCCGCCAGTGGTACTCGGCCCCGGCCAGGGGTTACTACCTCCTGGCGATCACGGAAGACAATCGCGTTACCATCGGCGGGCCCGGGGGCGACGCGTGGAACGCCGTGTCCGGAAAGCCGATCCTCTTGAAGGACGGTCAAATCTGCGACGGGCTGGAGGAGGAACGGGCGCTCCATCCGCGAACGGCGGTGGCGCTCGATCGATCGAGCAGGCGGATGTTCTGGTTGGTCATCGACGGCCGTCAGCCGCGGTATAGCGAGGGTGTGACGCTCCTCGAGTTGGCGGACGTTTGCCGCGAGTTCGGCGGCTGGAACGCCCTTGTGCTGGACGGCGGCGGATCGACAACACTGGTCGTCCGTGGAGACGACGGGAAGACGGAGGTGTTGAACTGCCCGATCCACGGCAACCACCCGCCGGGCATCGAGCGGCCGGTGGCGAGTCACTTGGGGGTGCGCGCGAAAGTCGGAGACCCCAGGTGACTTGATTGGGAGGCAGATGGTGGCGCGCAGATGCCCGAAAGATCGTACCAAGCACTGATCAGCTATTCTGCAAACAGGCGGTTCAGTTCATCTTCCGTAAACGAGATTTGGGATGCCGTGCCGACATCCAACAGAATCTTACGAGCAATCAAGCGAGCAGTAGGAGCTAGAATCGTGACGTGTTCAGCTCCTTCAACCAAGAAGAACGATACACGCTGATTGGTAGAAGCTCGCTTCATCGCCTTCAGCTCACTGATGTTGTCTCTCCTGGCACCAGCGAAGACAAACGTTGGGACGCGAATAGCTTGCAACCACCGGATTGGTGATCGGAGTTTTATCTCGCGCTCGTCCGATGGATCGTAAGGAATGAAGTTCTTCCCATACGTCGAAGCATCGTCGTTCGCTCCAAACGAGAAGATGGCACGAAACCGGTCAGTACACTCCGCGACGAGGAGTACCAATGTTCCACCGGTGCTGAGGCCACCCAGGTAGATCCGTTGTGGATCCACGTACGATTGCTTGGCGAGATAGTCGGCTGCCGCCAAGACGTCGTCTACTTCCCCGAAGAAGCCCTCTTTGAAACCGGGATTTTGATTTCCGCCTCGGAGCGTTGGAAACATCATCAGGACGCCCGCTTCACGGAAACCACTGGCGGTCTGATCGTTACTGGGCGAATTCGCCTTCCAAAAGCCGTCGTCGAGCGTGTTGCAATCACCGCCTGTAATCCAAATGATCGCGGGTCGTCTTTTTCCGTCTTTGGGATCCGGACTAATGAAGGCCGCCAGTCGCCCGGCTTTTGATTCGTAATGCACCAGTTGGAACAAGTGCGCTGGCGGCTGCGGAAGCGGTTCGCCGGCTTGGTCCTGTCGAACAAGTTTTGTTCTGAAATCCCGACGCGCGTCGGCCAATGTGATCGGCTTGTCGGCGACCGTCGTTGAATCGGTCGTCGGGAGTGACTTCTGCCGTTCACAACCGATGAGTAATAGGACAGAGATCACAAGGAACCGGATTCTTGTCATCAAGCTTCGCTCCATCGTCAGGCTCCACACGCCGGCTGGCAGGAGTGCTCAACACGATTCCGCCCCCGTGAACATGCCCATGTAGCTGTGATACCGCCGCGCGCTGATTTGCCGCCGATCGACCGCCTGCTTCACCGCACAGTTCGTCTCGTGCGTGTGCGTGCAGTCCGGGAACGCGCACAGCGGCACGAACGGGCGGAACTCCGGGAAGAACCCCTCCACCTCCTCCGGGATCGTGTCCCACGGCTGTAATTGCCGCACGCCGGGCGTGTCCACGACCCACCCGCCGAAGTCCAGCTTGATCAACTCGGCCGTGGTTGTCGTGTGCCGGCCCTTCTGGTTCAATTCGCTCACCTCGCGGACCCGCAGCGACAGGCCCGGCTGGATCGCGTTCAGGAGCGACGACTTCCCGACGCCGCTTTGACCGGAGAACACGGTCGCCCGGCCCTTGAGCAGCTCGCGGAGGCGATCGACGCCTTCCCCGGTCTTCGCGGACGTGAGCAGGGTCGGGATGTCGAGCTGGTTGTACGCGCCGATCAGCGGTTGCAGGTTGGCGTGCTCGACCAGGTCCGCCTTGTTCAGGCACAGGATCGGGGCCAGGTCGCCCTTCTGGGCGATCGCCAGGTAGCGGTCGATCAGGTGCGGCTTCAGGTCCGGCTCGACCAGCGACATGACGATGACGAGCTGATCGACGTTGGCGACCAGGACGTGCTCGCGGCGGCGCGAGGCCCGCGTGAGCACCCCGCGACGCGGCTCGACCCGCTCGATCATGCCCTCCCCGTTCCCGGCGTCGCGGAACCAGACCCGGTCGCCAGTGGTGACGATGTTCCGCTCGTCGGTGACGAGGCTCTTGAGCAGCCGGCGGACGGCACACCGGTAGAGCGTTCCGTCCTCGGCCTCGACGACGGACTGTAAGCCGTGGACGCGGATGACCCGGCCGGGGCGGCACTCGGCCAGGTCCGCGGCCGGCATCCCCTCGGCAGGGTTGTCCCCCGCGGCTGCCGTTCCGTCATCGTGGATGATCGTACGATAGCGCGACAGGTCCCCCTTGGCCCGGACGCGCTCGTCGGCAGGGGCCTCGTCCTCGTACCCGGGCTCCTGGAATTTTTGCGTCCAGGTCCGGTCGCGGGGGGGCTTGGTCCGGTTCTTCCGGAGTTCGACGCGGATCTTCTTCTTGGCCATTGCACCCATCGTAAGCCGGGCGTCCGATTGTCGCAATGCGCCGCCGGCAAACTCAGCGATTTGGCAACCTGAAACGCATTCCGCAACCGCCTACGGACATGTCACTACCGGATCAGGTTGCCACTCAGGTTGCCAAATCCGCGCGCAGACTCGCCCGGCCTCCCGCGGGCGCCAAAGCGGGGCAAATCGCGCGGTGTAGTGGACGCCACGGCCTGTTCCGAAATCTATCGTGAGGCTGGATTTGCAACGACCCGGACGGGAAAAACGCACCGGGCCGTCCCCCGGCGACATGGGAGGGGACGGCCCGGCGAGGCAATCGACTGCGTGTCGGGCGAGTCAATCGAGTCCGGTAGACCTACCGGGAGCAACTCGGCCCCGCTCAGGTCTGGCCGGTCGGCCGATAAATCGGCCCCTGGTAGTAGTACTGCGGCTGGTACACCGGCTGGGCCACGGTCACCGGCCGGGCGACGACCGGCGGGCTTTCCCGGACGATCGTCTCCGTGGACCGAAACTCCCTGCCGGCGTCCGCGTACTTCTCCAACGTCTGCACGAGTTCGGCCCGAGTCAGGGTTCCCGACAGGCTGTAGGCCTGTGAACCGCCCGTCCGATCGCTGATGATCAGCGCCCGGTTGGCCACCTGGAACATGCCCGCGAGGGTCTTCCCGGGGGTGGTCTCCGTGTCCACGTACAGGCACACGTACTTGTCCGCCAAGAGCTTGGAGGCCGCGGGGTCGATCGCCCCGTCGCGAACCACCTTGCTCCAGCCCTCCTGGCCGCTGCCCACGAACACCGCCATCGGCTTGCCGGCTTCCGTCACGCGTTTTTGCGCGATCTGGTAGTCGTTGAGCCAGGTCGGGGCCGGGGACAGCTTGGCTGTCGAAATCCCCGTCGTCAGGGCGACCACTGCCATTATTGTGTACATCGAGTCGTAATCCTTTGTGAAACGAGTCTGAGACGATCCATCCGACACGCACTACTTGCAGCACCCACCGCCGGCGAAGCCCCCGCCCCCGCCGCCACCGCAGCCGGACCGGAAGCCGCCACCGCAGCCGCCGCCACCCCAACCGCTCCAACCACGTCCGTGTCCGCACGTCGCCGCGCCGCAGCCACCACCGCCGCAGCCGCCGACCTTTCCACGCCACCCGCCGCCCCAACCGCGGGCGTACCCACTCCCGCAGCCGCTCTCATAGGCGACCGGGGCCGGGGCCATGGGCGGGGGAACCATCGTCGGTGGAGGAGGCGCGGGCGCCGGCGCCACCGGGCCCACGGGGGCCGCGATGTATTGCGGCGCGGGCGCGCCGCAAGTGCTGGTGGCACATCCGCCGCCGTACCCGCGACCGCCCTTGCAGCAGAACGCCAGCTCGGTCCCGAACGTCTCCGTCCGGGTCACCTCCTTGGCATCGGCGTAGGTTTCGAGGGCCTTGATCAGTTCGTCCCGGGTCAGGTCGCCGGTGCGGCTGTAGGCCTGGTAATTCCCGGATTTGTCGCTGATGACGAGGCCCTGACCGTTGATGTCGAGAGCACCGGCCAGTGCGCGTCCGGCGGAAGTGTTCGTATCCGCGTACGCACAAACGAATTTGTCGGTCAAGAGCTTCGTGGCGGCTGGGCCGGGTGTGCCGTCGCGGACGACCGAGGCCCAGCCTTCCACCCCGCTGCTGATGAAGACGACCATCGGCTTCCCGGCTTCGGCCACCCGCAGTTGGGCAACGTGGTAATCATCGAGCCAGGTCGGGTTAGGAGAGACCTTGCCCGTGCCGAGACCCACCGTCAGGGCGGCGAAAGCCATCGCGGTGTACATCAGAGCTGTCCTCCATCCTCTAAGGTGCTACTCATGTCGCCTTTCCCACCGTCCCGAAGAGTGCGGGTCCGGTAAGATTCGCCCTGTTGTAATGGCCTCCGTTGGGTTGGACAATCAAGAAAAGTACAAAAACCAATCAAGGTCAACATTATTTCCAGCATCAGAATAATGAGGTTTCGGCGTAACTAGACATTTTCACCCATCTGAATAACTTGATGGATGGAGGATCTGGCGAAGATACGAGGTTTCGACCGAGCCGAAACAAGAATGCCGATTCCTAATGGCTCGGACGTGCCGGGAAGGGGTTTACTCTCCGAATTGAGTTGTCCGCAGGTGCGCAAATCCCTTTCGGGCAGCTGAAAGTCGGGCAACGGCCCGGGCGAGTCCGTTCTCCAAAGTGGGTCCGATATACAATGGGGACGCAATCCGCTCAAGCCGAGCCTGTCCGCGCCACGGAGGCGCCCCCATGTCCGACCCCACTGCCGATCCGGCCAAGCTCTCGCCTGCGGAAAAGGTCAAGTCGTTTCCGACGGGCCCCGGCTGTTATCTGATGAAAGATGCCGACGGGAAAGTGATTTACGTCGGCAAGGCCAAGAACCTTCGGAGTCGGGCCGGAACCTACTTCACCGCTCAGGCGGCCATCGACCGACGCACGGCCGACCTCGTCAAGTGCATTGCCGACGTCGATTTCATCACAACGGATACTGAAGTCGATGCGCTGCTCAAGGAAGCTCGACTGGTCAAGGACATCCGGCCCAAGTTCAATTCCGAGCTCAAGGACGACAAGACCTTCCCCTATTTGCAGATTCGCATCCGGGAGGAGTTCCCCCGGGTTGAGTTCACACGCAAGCCCCGCCGCCGCGGGGTCAAGCTGTACGGACCCTTCACCAGTGCCCGGAGCCTGCGGGCGGCGATCCAGGTGCTCCAACGAGTATTCCAGTTCCGCACCTGTTCCCTCGACATTCGCTCGAATGACGAACGGTGGCGGTGGTTCCGGCCGTGCCTGCTCCACAGCATCCGCCAATGCACCGCTCCTTGCAACTTCCGCGTGACCAAGGAGGACTACCGCAGACAAATCCGGGCCCTGCGGATGGTCCTGGAGGGGAAGAAGCGCCGGCTGCTCCGCGAGATGACCGCGGAGATGCAGGCGGCCAGCGCCGCTCTTCAGTTCGAGAAGGCGGCCAAGATCCGGGACGATATCGAGGCGCTTCGCAACCTGGAACTTCGTGGGGACGTGGACAAGGACGTCCAGCCCGAGGTGTTTCACATCGACCCGAAGAAGGGGCTCCGGGGTCTGCAGAAGGTACTTGGGCTGCCGGCGGTCCCGCGGTCGATCGAGGGGATCGACATCGCTCACCTGGGCGGGACCGACACGGTCGCCTCCCTGGTCGCGTTCCTGGACGGCCTGCCGTTCAAGACGGGCTACCGGCGGTTCCGCATCAAGACGGTCGAGGGGGTGGACGACTTCGCATCGATGCGCGAGGTGGTGAGCCGGCGGTACTCGGACCACAATCGCGAGGAGTGGGGCACGCCGGACCTGGTCCTGATCGACGGAGGCAAGGGCCAGCTCAGCGCCGCGGAGGAGGCATTCCGGTCGCTGGGCATCGAGCCGCCGCCGATGATCTCGCTGGCGAAGCAGGAGGAGGAGATCTTCCGCCCCGGGCAGTCGGAGCCGGTCAAGCTGAGCCGGACATCGTCGGCGCTGCGGCTGTTGCAGTTCGTGCGGGATGAGGCACATCGATTCGCGCAGCACTACCACCATCAGTTGCGGAAGAGGCGGCTGCGGGATGAGATGGAGGGGTGACACCGATCCCGAACGGCGGGGACTGCCATGGACGACCAGTCGGAGCGACAGCGCGTTACGTTAGACGTCAGCCTGGACGAACTGCCGCTGCTCAACAACGCGCTGAACGAGATTTTCCTCAACCGAGTAGTCCAATTGCTCGACGAAATTGCTACCGGTCCAGCCTGAGATCCGAATCCAGTCGGAAGGCGACTGAAAGTGCGTTGTCCATGCCCGCTTCCAGCCCAACCGGTAGGAGGATAGAATCGGGTTGGGATCAGGAGGGGCCGATGACCACTCAAGTGGATGCCGTATTTGAGAATGGCGTGTTCCGGCCGGTGCGGTCTGTTGAGCTCCCGGAGCACCAATGGGTGCGGCTCACGGTCGAGGCCGACGTCGCCGACCAAGTTTCGTTTACACTACCTCCGGACGCCTGGGCGGCGTTTTGCGAGGCCTTGGACGCGCCACCGCGGACAATTCCCGAACTCGGCCGGCTCTTTGTCGAACCCGGAGTGTTCGATGCCCGACCCGGATCCGGTCAGTAGCCCCGTCCCGCTAATTGCTGGCCACGATTGCGCTACTTTCGATTGCGGTTCGGACCCACTGAACGACTACCTCCGAAAGTACGCGCTTCAGAACCACCAGAATCGGTCGGCTCGAACTTACGCCGCATTGCGCGCCAACAAAGTTGTTGGGTACTACACATTGGCGGCCGGCTCGGTCGCACGGGCGGACACACCGGATCGCGTCGCGAAAGGGTTGGCGAATCACCCCGTGCCCGTAATCCTGTTGGCCCGGCTCGCCGTGGATCGGACTGAACAGGGACGCGGACTCGGAAAGGGCCCGCTAAAGGACGCCCTCGCGCGAGTAGTACAGGCGGCCGACCTGATTGGCTGTCGAGCGCTACTCGTACACGCGAAAGATGCGACCGCGAAGGCCTTCTACGAGAAGTTCGGCTTCGTCCCATCCCCGACACACGACCTTCACCTATTCCTGCTCGTCAAAGACATCGTGGCCAACTTGCCGCGACCGACGTAGAACCCGCCCCCGTTTGCCGTGCGAGTAACATACTTGCATGCGCATCCTCCTGACCAACGACGATGGCATCTACGCCCCCGGCCTCCAGGCCTTGCGCAAGGAACTCATGCCGCTCGGCGAGGTGGTCGTTTGCGCCCCGGCCACCGAGCAGTCGGCCGCGGGGCACTCCGTCACGCTCATGGCGCCGCTCATCGTCCAGGAGGTCCTCGACGACCAGAGGCAGTTCCTCGGCTGGGCCGTTGAGGGTAAACCCGCCGATTGCGTCAAGCTGGCTCTGGTCGAGCTGCTGGCGGAGCCGCCGGACCTGGTCGTCAGCGGGCTCAACGCCGGATCGAACGCGGGGATCAACGTCCTCTACTCCGGGACCGTCGCGGCCGCGATCGAGGGGGCGTTCTTCCGCCGGACCGCGATCGCCGTCTCACAAGCGTACGGCAAGCCGAAGGCCGTGGACTTCGCCGCCGGGGCAGCGATCGCCCGGCGGATGATCGAGCGCGTCCTCGAATCCGACCCCGAGCCCGGGTCGCTGTTCAATGTGAACATTCCGCGACAGGAGCTGGGTCCGCCGAAGGGCGTCAAGGTGCTACCGCAGAACGTTGCGGTCTACCAGGAGAGCTTCGTCCGCAACGTGGACCCGCGGGGGCGGACCTACTACTGGCTCGGCGCCGACTACGGCTGCCCGACCCCGCACCCGGACTCGGACGAGTTCGCCCTGGCCGAGGGGTATGTCACGCTTACCCCGCTCCAGTTCGACCTGACCCACCACGTGATGCTCCAGCGCCTGCAACTGTGCGATTGGAAGCTCTAGAAACGAACCACAGCGTCACAGAGGACACAGAGGGAGGAGACACAGAGAAGACAAAAATCAGGGTGGGCCTCCAGCGACGATGAGCCCCCGACTGCGGACCCTCTCTATCTCTTCTCTGTGTGTCCGGGCTCAGTGCCCTCTGTGCCTCTGTCGTTCGTTTCCCCTCCCAAACTCGCCTTGCCAGAATCCGGGCTGCGTGTTCCAATCCCCAGCCGGCGGCGGTACGGACTCCCCGCGTCACGGCACGGACATGCCCCAGGGCCCCCACGAGCGACACCCACCGACCGCCCCGCCGGTCCGCGTCGAAGTCCGGCACGGATCCACCCCGCCGGTCGCGTTCGACGTCGCCGGCGACGAGTTCCTGATCGGCTCCGTCGCCGGGTGCGACTTGCGCATCCCGGGGGCGAACCTTCCCCAATACATCTGTCTCATCCGCCGCGGGCCGGACGGCGTCGGCCTGCGCAAGCTCGCCCCGGCCCTGCCCATCCTGCACAACGGCAGCCCGCTCGGCCCGACCGGGCATGCAGTCCTCCGGCACGGCGACGTCGTGTCCGTCGGAGCGGTCGATCTGCACATGGTCATCGGCGAGCCCGGGTCGGCCGCCGGCGCCCCGGCGGAGGTCCGGCGCGCGATCGTCGAGGTCGAGGTCCAGCAGGGCGACTGGGAGCGCCGGCACCGCGAGCTCGAGACCCGGGCCAGGGCGCTCGAGGAGCAGGCCAAGGAGCTCGAGGCCGACCGCGTCCTCTGGTACGAGCGGCGGCTGGAGATCGAGCGCGAGATCAAGGCCGCTCGCGAGGAGCTGGACCAGGGCCGCCGGCGGCCGGACGCCCAGCGGCCGCCCGCCGAGGCGGAGCTGCGGGCCCGGATCCAACAGGAGGTCGCCGCGGAGTACCGAGTGCGGCGCGAGGAGCTGGAGCAGATCCGACTGACGCTCCGCGAGGCGGCCGTCCAGCTCAAGGAGCGGAAGCAGAAGTTCGAGGACAGCCTGCGCGACGCGGACCCGCAGGTCCGCGAGCTCGTGGACAAGGAGCGAGCGGTCGCCGCCCGCGAACAGGCGGTGGCGGAACAGGCCGCCGACCTGGCGCGGCAGCGCGACGCCTTCGAGGCCGACCGCCGCGTCAACTTGCTCCGCGCCCAACAGGCCGAGCGCGACCTGGCGCGCCACGAGGTGGACTTGGGCGCCCGCGAGCTGGCCGCCCGCGAGTTGGCCGCGGCCGCCGCGAAGGACCGGGAGCAGTACCAGGCCGACCTGGTCCGGATCGACCGGCTGTCCGCGGCGCTGGAGGCCAAGGAGCGGTCGCTCGAGCAACGCGCGGCCGAAATCGACCGGCGACACGAGCAGTTCCAGCAGGACACCCGCGACTTCGAGGAACAGCTCCAGCTCTTCGACGAGCGCGAGGAGCGGGCCAAGTCGGAGGACGCCCGGCTCGCGGCCCGGCAGGCCGAGCTCGACGCCCGCGAGGGCGGGCTGAATCGGCGGCTGGCCGAGGTCGAGGTCCAACAAGCGACGCTCGTCGCGCTGCGCACCCGGCTGGAGCACCTGCGCGACGAGCTGCGGGCCCAGGAGGCCCGGCTGGCCGACGAGCGGGCACGCACGGAAGAGGAGTCGCGGCAAGCGCAGGAGCGACTGGAGCACGCCGAGGTCGTTCGCCACGAAGTCGAGACGGAAAAGGACGGCCACGCGGAGAGCCAGCGGCTCTTCGACGAGCGATCAGCCCTCATGGCGCAAGCCGTCGAGCGGCTCCGCGGGATGCACGAGCAGATTGAGGCCGAGGGCGCGCGGCTGCGCAAACTGGAAGACGAGCTGGCTCTCAAGTCCGCCGACCAGGCGGAGCAGGCCGGGCTCCTCAAGGCCCGGGCCGAACAGTTACTCGAAGCGCAGGAGCGGGTCGAGGCGGACCGGCTGGCGCTCCGCGAGCGCGACGCCGCCCTGCGCCAGGCTGAGGAGGCCCGCGAGGCGCTGCAGGAACAGCTCCGGCTCCGGTCCGAGGAGCTGGCGACCCGGCAGTGCGAGATCGACGTGCGGGCCCGGCAGCTCGACGACCAGGCCAGGGAGCTCGCCGAGCAGATCAAGCAACTGGAAGACCTGCGGGCGGATGCCACGTCGGCCCGGCAGCTGACCGAGGAGGAGGCAGCCGGCCTCGCCCGGCGCGACGAGCAGATGCGGGCCGCCGAGCAGACCATCGCCGACCAGAAGCAGCTCCTGGACGAAGCGCACGCCCGGTTCGAGCAGGAGCAGGCCGACGCCGAGGAGCGGCTGGCCCGGGCCCGGGCCGAAATCGAGGAGCTGAAGGACGCCTTGTCCGTCCGCACCAACGAGTTGATCTCCCGGATGCCCGACCTCGAGGAACGGGCCCAGGCGGCCATCGACCGCACCGCCCAGGCCCGCGAGACGCTCCGGGCCCAACTCGGCGAGCTGCACGCCTACGCCCTCAAGAGCCAGGAGGATCTGGAGAGTGTCCGCACCCAGGTGGAAGCCGAGCTGGGCCGGCTGCGAGACCAGGAGCAGGCGCTAGGCCGGGCCAGGTCCGAGCACCGGCTCGCGGTGTCGTCGTTCCGCCAGCAGCTCATCGAGTGGCAGGGCCGGTTTGGCGAGATGAAGCAGGCGCTCCACCACGGGGAGTCGCGCCTGGAGCGGCGGGAGAAACAGGTCGAGGCGACCGAGCAAGAATTGTCCGAGCGGGCCGGGCAGGTCCGGCAGCAGGAGCAGGAGGTCACCGAGAAGCGGACCGAGGTGGACCGCCACCTGGGCGACATGCAGGCGTGGTTCCGCCAGAAGTTCCGCGAAATCGCCGAGACGCGGTGGAGCCGGTTCCGGGGCCAGGGGTCGGCGGACAACGGTCAGGAGCCAGGAGTCAGCGACCAGGGGTCAGGGCATTCGGGCATCTTGCAGATGCCGCCGCGCCCGGCAGACGGGTCGGAAGTTCAGGACTCAGCTCCGGAGTCCGACCAGAACATCATCCCCCTCCCCGACGACCTCGACCCGGCCGACCGCAAGCTGGGCGAGTTGTTGCGGTCGCTGAACGTCGTCGATCGGGAGACGCTTCACGGCTTGTGGGACGAGGCCCGGCGGCAGCGGCGGACCCTCCGACAGGTGCTCCTGGCCGGCGGCTACCTGACGCTCTACCAGCTCGCGCTGATTGAGACCGGAAACTTGAACGGGCTCATGCTCGGCCGGTTTCGCGTGATCGACCGGATGCTCTCCACACCGCGGGAGGCGATCTATCGCGTCTTCGACCCGCAACTCAGGGTTCAGGAATCAGGAGTCAGGGGTCAGGATGACGGGACGTGCCTGTTGCGCCATTTGGGCGAGGCGGAGATGCTGGACGCGGTCCGCCCGGACGAGTACAGGCAGCGGTTCGGGGCCGCCCGCGACCTGGCCCACCCGAACGTGGCCGCCACCTGGGAAGTGTTAGACATCAACGGCCGACCGGCGGTCGTGCAGGAGTGGCTGCACGGGCTCCCGGGCGGCGAGTGGCCGGCCGCGGTCGGCTCGCCGGGGGTGTGGCACCGGCTGCTGATGCAGGCGGCGCTCGGGCTGCACTCGGCCCATTCGGCCGGGCTCACGCACGGCCGACTCACGGCCGACTCGTTCGTGCTGACGCGGCCCGGGGTGGTGAAATTGTCCGGGGTCGGCGAACCGCCGTGGCTGCACGCGGGGGGCGCCGACCGCGACGCCAGGCCCGAAGAGGACCTGCGACTACTCGGCCAGGTGGCGCACGGGTGGATGCACGCGGGGGCGCGGCGGCGGGCGGTGCGGCCGAAGCCGTTCCCGGCCGGCCTCCTGGGCGTGCTAAGAAGCCTGGGGGTGACGCAGACGGACGGCGCGGTGCCGATGGGCGTCTACCCGAGCACGGCGGCGCTGCTCGAAGACCTGGACCGGGTATCGAGTGAAGTGCCTGCCGATCAGGCCGCGTGGGACAAGCTGCTCGCTTACGTCGCCGAGAATGCCGGCGACGGGATCGTCCTCAGACAATCCGCGTGATCGTTTGTGGCCGCAGGTTTCCGAACCAGCGAAAACCCCTGCGCACAGGTTCGGAAACCTGTGCCCACAGTTACGGGGTTGTTGCGCCTCCCCCACCATTCGTCGCGGTAAAGTGGCGACATCCGCCCGCCTTCCGCGAGAGCCTCCGCCATGCGTCTCCGATCCGTCCCCCTGACCGCCGCGGCTGTCGCGGCCTGTTCCCTCTGGTCCCTGCAGCCGTCCGCGGCCGATCCGGTCCCGCTCGGGAAAGAGAAGCCGGCCGCGGCCAAGCCCGCGAGCTGGCAAGACGACCCGGTCTGTCAGATGGTCTTCTTCGCCGTCCTGGAGGGGCTCTACACGGACGGAGTCCCGGCCGAAGTGGTGGACAGCATTGTCCCGCCGACAAAGGAGGGGGACGACTCGGTGAAGACCAGCTTCGTCATCGAGTGCCCGCTGTGCCACCCGGTGTACGAGGCGTTCCGGCTCTACCAGCAGCGGAAGCCGTTCGCCGACGCGCCGAAGCGCGATACGTTCGGCAAGGGAATCGACCCCGAGCTGGTGAAGAAGCTCAAGAGCGCGACGCCGATCACGCGGCTGACCGCGCTCAAGGTGCTCGTTCAGAACTGGGTCGAGCGGCGGCTGACGATGATGCGCCTGACCGAAGACGAGAAGCGGGACTGGACGGCCAAAATCGGCGAGCGGGGCAGCCAGGGCCGGGGCCAGTTGACCAGGCGGCTCGCCAGCGACCCGGACTATAAGGGCTGGTCGCTCTACTGGGGCTGCGCCGCGTGCAACGGGAGCGAGGGAGCCTGTTCGCTCGTCAAACCGGCAGGGAAGAAGGAGTGACTGACGCGATCCGTTCGCCTCACGTGTCTTCGAGGTAGAACAATACGTCGGCGAGCGCGTTGGATGCCGATTCCAGCGCACTCCAGTTTCGGTCGTCCAGCGCAGCGCGGACGTTCTGCATCAACCGGTCGAGTTCCGTCTGGTCCTCGGGGGCGGCCTTCTCTCGTAGCCGCTCCGCCTTCTCCAACAGGGCCCGGGCCTGGACCGCCTCCCGCTGACCCTCCCGCGGGCCGGCGTCCAGGATCGGGACCGACGGCACCGGGCCGTCGCCGTTCGCCTCCAGCCCGGTCAGGACTTCCGACTCCACGTCCTCGGGCTCGAACTCCCCCTCCGGCTCGTCCGGGAAACTGTCGCGCCAGAGTTGCTCCAGCCGGGCGGTCGCGGCGTCGCGCTCGTCACGCTCGAACCGGGCCAGGGCGTTGTCGATCGTGATGTGCTTGATGAGCCCGGTCGCCTTCTCCCGGGCCGATACCTTGAGCACCCCGTCCAGCGTCAGGTCGAGCTGGACGACGATCTGGTTCCCGGCCGGCACCCGGGCCAGCCCCTCGATCAGGAACATGCCGACCCGGTGGTTCCGGCGGACGTCCTCGCTTTCTCCCTGGTAGACGTCGATCTCGACCGTCGGCTGGTTGTCGCCGACGGTACGGAATACCTCGGATCGCGACGCCGGCAGCGGGGTGCCGCGGCGGACGATCGGGGCGAACCGGAACTCGAACCCGCCGCCGAAGAAGTAGTCGCCGGCCGACGGGTCGAGGGTCTTGATCCCGAGCGAGTGCGGAGTGATGTCCACGAGCACGCTGCCGACCGCCTCGCCGGCGATCATGGCCGCCTGCATCCCCGCCCCCATCGCCACGCACAGGTCGGGGTCGATGTCCTTACGCGCCGGCCGGGAGAGCCGAGCTTCCAGTAGGTCGGAGATCATCGGCGTCCTCGTGCTGCCGCCAACCAGGACGACGCGGTCGATCTGCGCCGCGGTCAGCCGGGCATCGTCGAGGGATCGCTGGACGCAGTCCATGGTCCGGTCGATGAGCGGGCGGATCATGTCCTCGTACTCGGTCCGGCTGACCTCGACCGACATGTGCAGCGGCACCCCGTCCTTCTCGGCGATGAACTCCTCCTCGACGCGGGCGAATGCGTGGTCCGAGAGTTGACGCTTCGCAGCCTCGGCCGCCCGCAGCACCCGGGCACGGGTCGACCGGTTCTCGCGCAGGTCGATCCGGTGGTGGGTGTTAAACACGTCGCACAGATGGTTGAGCAGCAGCTCGTCGAAGTCGTCGCCGCCGAGCTGGGTGTCGCCGTGGCTGGCCAGGACTTCGACCACACCGGACTCGGCCCGGACGATGGACACATCGAACGTCCCCCCGCCCAGGTCGTAAACGAGCACGTTCGTCCCCGCGGTCTGGTCCGGGTCGTAGACGAGGGCGGCCGCGGTCGGCTCGTTGAGGATGCGGACGACTTCGAGTCCGGCCATTTCCCCGGCCTCAATGGTCGCCTGCC
Organism: Gemmataceae bacterium; assembly: GCA_035258765.1. Taxonomy (GTDB): domain Bacteria; phylum Planctomycetota; class Planctomycetia; order Gemmatales; family Gemmataceae; genus SIAJ01. The sequence continues at coordinate 1,689 of DATFWZ010000491.1, read as the reverse complement.
GCTGGGCGTCGTTGAAGTACGCCGGGACGGTGATGACCGCCTTTTTCACCTCGCGGCCGAGGGCTTTGTGGGCCCGGTCCTTGAGGGTGCGGAGGATCATCGCGGAGATTTCCTGCGGCCGGTACTCCTGGTCGCCGAGCGCGACCTTCACGTCCTGGCCCATCTTCCGCTTGATCGATTTGACGGTCCGCTCCGGGGCCAGCGGGAATTGGTTGCGGGCGGCCTTGCCGACCAGCAGCCGGCCGTCGTCGGCCAGGCCGACGAACGACGGCAGGATCGGGTCGCCGTCGTCCCCGGGCAGGACGCGCGGCTTGCCGTCTTCGATGACGGCCACCTCGCTGTTGGTCGTACCCAGGTCGATGCCGACGATGAGGTCTGCCATATCAAGTTCGTCCTGATTGCCGTTAGCCGCGACGCGCAGCGGAGCGCGTCACCTGGCCGCCCCCGGGGACTCGAATTCGACGTCCGCAGAGTACTGCGTGACGCGCTCCGCTAGCGCGTCGCGGCTACCGGGCGACTTTCACCTGGGCGTACCGGAACACGACGTCGCCGCGCAGGTAGCCGCGGCGGACTTCCTCGACCACCGCGCCGGCCGGCCGGCCGGTGTTGCCGACCACCTCGACCACCTCCATTAGCTCCGGATCGAACGGCTTGCCCTCGGTGGCGACCACCTCCAGCCCGGCCTGCTCGATGGCCCGGTCGACGCGGGCCAGGCTCATCCGGTAGCCGGCGACCAGGCCGTCGAACGACGAGCGGACCAGGCTGGCCGCGTCAGCCGTCCGTTGTTGCCGCACTTCCAACTCCTTCATCGCGGCCCCGATGTCCACGTGAAGCACGGATTTGCCCGCCGACACGCCGAACAGTCGCCACCAGAACCCCGGCCGGAGGGCCACCTGCCCTACATCGACTGACTTGGGCATATCCGGTACTTTCGTTCCCTCGACCAGGTCCGCCAGCGGCTGGTCGATTGCCGCCCGCTGTCGCTCGACCTGTCGCAGGGCCAGCGCGAGGTTGTCGTACGCATCGACCAGGGCCTTGAGCAGCGCGGTCGTCTCGTTGTCGCCCGTCTCCGGCCGCTCGCGCAGCTCCTCGATGGCGGATTCGAGCTGCTCGAGCGCTTCCCCGGTCTGTTCGAGGGAGGTGCGGGCCGCCCGCGTCTGCAGGTTCACTTCGTGTCGAAGGGCGGTGAACTGGGCGACCAGGGCGTGCAGGTCGATCGCCGGGGCGTCGCCCGGGGCCGGCGGAAGCGCGGCCAACTCGCCGAGCCAGACCCGGAAGTCGGCCAGGACGCGGTCGATCGCGTCCGGGGTCAGCGGGCCGGCGGGCGCTGCATCGCCAGAAGGGACTGTAGGCTGTAGCGGCGGCGCGGCGTCCGACATGCCAATTCCTCGATCAGTTCGTCCATCCCGTCGCGCTTGCCCTGCTCGAACAGCCGGTGCCGAACCCGGGCGTCCAGGTCCTTCAGCCTTTCATACGCCGCCCGGACCGCGGCGAACCGCTCCGGGTGCCGCTCCGGCGGGAACTCCTTGACCAGTTCCAGGTACCGGCGGCGGATCGCGTCGTCGTCCGCGTCGTCGTCGATGCCCAGCACGGCGTACGGGTCGATCACGGGTCACCACGCCCATCGGGCATTCAGCCACCGGTCCACGTCCGGCGTCTGGCGGACGCGCTCGTCGAGCAACTCCTTCA
>DATFWZ010000490.1:0-4402 GCA_035258765.1 Gemmataceae bacterium | reverse complement strand
CGACCGCCGTGCGGACGCGATGCCGTTCTACCGCCCGGAGGCGCTCGTCCTCTTGCTCGGGGTCGGCCTGACGGCCAGCGCCGGGCAGATGTTCCTGACCCGGGCGTTCGCGCATGGTGAGCCGTCCCGCGTCGCAGTCGTCGGCCTGGCCCAGGTTGTGTTCACCCTGGTGATCGACGTAACGATCGTCGGCCACGAGGTGACGCAGGCGGCGCTGGTCGGTACACTGCTCATCCTCGCACCGACCGCCTGGGTGATGATGGAGCGCCGGCGGCGCAATCCGGCCGCGGCCGTCGCACCCGCCCCTTCCCCGGAACTGGCCCTCGCCGCGGAGAAGGTGGACTGAAGGCCCGCCTTCCCACGGAGCCCCAATGACTCGCGTTGCACTCTCGGCTCTCCTCGTCTTCGCCGCCATCTCCCGGGCCGACGACCTGGCAGAGAAGATTAGGGCCGTCACCGACGGGCCGGAGTACGCGGCCGCTCGGTGGGGCATCCTTGTCGCCGACGGGAAGTCCGGGAAGACGGTGTACGAGCTGAACCCGGACAAGCTGTGCCTGCCGGCGTCGGTCACCAAGCTCTACACCTGCGCGACGGCGCTAGCCGAGCTCGGCCCGGACTTCCGATTCGTCACCCCGGTGTACCGTCGCGGCGAGGTCAAAGACGGCGTGCTGCAGGGCGACCTGATCCTGGTCGCGTCCGGCGACCTGACGTTCGGCGGCCGCCGCGGCAAGGGCGGAACGACACTGTATACCGACACGGACCACACCTACGCGAACAGCGGGCTCATGAACTCGCGTCTCACCGACTCCGACCCGTTCTACGCGCTCGACGATCTTGCCCAACAGGTGTCAACCGGCATCCAGGAAGTTCGCGGCGAAATCCTGATCGACGAGCGGCTGTTCCCGCGGGCGCGGTCGAGCGGCAGCGGTCCGGACGTCGTCTCGCCGATGCTGGTGAACGACAACGTGGTGGACGTGACCATCACCCCCGGCGCGAAGGAGGGCGACGCGGCGACGGTGAAGATTCGACCGGAGACCGCGTACGTGCAGATGGACGCGGACGTGCGCACGGGGGCGGAGAAGTCGGCGATCTCGGTCACCATTGAGGCAACCGGGTCGGGCCCGTTCATGGTCCGCGGCCAGGTGCCGGCGAAAGGGGAACCGGTCGTGCGCATCTGCGCTGTGGACGATCCGATCCTGTGGGCCCGGGCGCTCTTCATCGAGGCACTGCGGCGCAAAGGCGTGAAGGTCGCGGCCAGCTTGCACCGCCCGCGGCGATTCGATCTGCCGAGCGCCGGCGACCGGTTACCGCGAGTGGCCGAGTACAAGTCGGAGCCGCTGGCCGAGACGATCAAGGTGACGCTCAAGGTGAGTCACAACCTGTACGCCAGCACGCTGCCGGTCCTGGTCGGGCTGCGACACGGGTCGGGGACCGCGGAGTTCGGGTTGCGGCAGCAGGCGAAGCTGCTGCGCGGCTTCGGCGTCGATCCGGATACGGTCTCGTTCGCCGGCGGTGCGGGCGGGGCGCAGGCGGACTCGGTCACCCCGCGGGCGACGGTCGGCCTGCTCCGGGCGATGGCCAAACACGCGGCCGCAACTGAGTACTTCGACGCCCTCCCGATTCTCGGCGTGGACGGGACGCTTGCCGAGGCCGTCGAAAAAGACAGCCCGGTCCGCGGCAAGGTGCGGGCGAAGACCGGGACGCTGGTCTGGTACGACGCCCAGAACGAGCGAATGCTGTTGCGGAGCAAGGCCCTCGCCGGGGAGCTGGAGACGGCGAAGGGTACGAAGCTGTACGTCGCGATGTTCCTGAACGACATGCCCCTCTCGCGGACCGGCACGGCTGCCCAGCAGGGGAAGGTGCTGGGCAAGCTGTGCGAGGTGATCCACAATTACGGTCCGTGATCGTCACCCCGCGCTACCGCCGCCAGATAGTCGAGCGCCGATCGCCCGGCGTGGAGCTGGCACCACCGCGCGTACCAGTACCCGATTCGCGTCAGCCAGTGCCCCGGTCGCGACCACGCGGTCAACGACACGGTAATCTCTCCGGTGGCACGGTCCTTCTCGACGGCAAACGTCTCCTCCCCCAGCTCCGCGTGCCCGGCGAGGGTGCGATAGGTGAACCCGGCCCGGCACGTCCTGTCAGCCGGTCCGTCGAAGACCTCCGTCACGCGGCTGGCGACGAACATCCGCAGGCCGGGCAAGAGGGGGTACGTCAGCCCGACCGTGTCGCCGACTGCGACGGGCACCCTGGCCATCACGCGTGTGAGGAGGCTGGGCGGGAAGACGCGGTACTCGCCAATGGCGGTCGCGACGCGGCGGAACGCCCCGTCCGGGCGCGGATCGCCGGGCGGCTCGTGGGCGACGACGCGGGCGTGGCGGTCATGGTCGTCGGTGGGTAGTGGTCCTTGGAGGGCCGCGGGCGGAAAGTCGCGGGCGGCCCACTTCGCGAGATCGGGTCGGCGGCCGAGGGGGAGGAAGATCATCGAGCAATCAACCGTCGCACCTAGAGCGGACTTCGGGAGGGTGTAGCGGGTGAGGCGGAGCCCTTCGCGCCAAGCGAAGGCGACGCCGAAGACCGGCCCGGCGTCGCCCGCGCTTGGCGCGTCGGGCTCCGCCTCGCGCGGCCGCTACAACGACCTGAATTGCGCGCTAGTATTGCGCCATAGCTCAATCGGGTGATAGTGCAAGGCGCTCCGAGGGCCAGAGTGTCTGATCCGGAATGCCGGTTGTCCAGTCTTGGACCCCCGGAAAGTGCTCGAAATTCCTCAGGCCGCCACTCGGTGTGCATGCGTGGCGGCCTGAGGCGGTCTGGGGGGTCGCCTGTGCCGGTAAGGACTTGCGCCCATTCGTCCGGGCACCAGAATGTCGCAATTGGCGGCCTGAGAAAAGGGCACACTGACGGGAGGGCGAACTTTCGCGCCCGACCGAAAGGCGGTCGGGCGACAGCTTCATATCGACGACGGTCAGTTCACGCTCGAGAAGTTGCGCCACACCAGGCTCAGATGTTCGCGACCTGAGCGCCGCAGTCGCCTAATTCTTCTCCGGAATCAGCTCCGCGCAGATCAGCCGGTCCTTCCCGCGAACGTACAGCAACCCGTTCGAAACCACCGGCGACGCCCAGCTCGGGTGGTCCAGCTCCATTACCCATTTGGCGACTGGCTCGTACTTTGCCGGGTTCACCTTGACCAGGATCAGCTCTCCCCGCTCGGTCAGGCACAGGAAGTGGCCGTCGATCAGCGTCAGCGAGCACCTCGACAGGTTGGGCTCGCTCCACGCTACCTTCCCGGTCGACAGCTCGACGCACCGCAGCTCGGCCTCGTTCTCGTGGCGGCCGCTCGAACCGTAGACGTACCCGTCCGCGTGAATCGGCGTGTTCCAGTGGCAGCGCAGACTCTTGTCGCGGCGCTCGTCCTTGTCCTTGTCGGTCCAGACCGCCTCGCACTTGCCCGGCTTCACTTTCAACAGGGCCGCGCCGGGGCCGTAGCACTCGGTCAGCAACACCTTGTCGCCGACCACCACCGGGTTGCTCGCGTTGACGCTGTCGTGGTCCTTCGAACGCCACGGGAAGTGAAAGTCAACGTTACCGGTCTTCGGCTCAAACCCGACCAGCCCGCCCCGGGCGAAGTAGAAGCACCAACGCCGGCCGTCGATCGTCGTCAACACCGGGCTGGAGTACGACGCCAGCTCGTCGGTGATCCGGTAGACCTCCTTCCCGGTCCGCTTGTCGAAGGCGATGATCCCGGTGCCGTTGCCCTTGGCGTCGCGCAGGTCGGCCGGTCGGGGTCCCTTCGGGCTCCCGCCGACGGCGACGATGAGCAGGTCCCCTTCGACCGCCGGGACGCTCCCGACTCCGAAGAAGTTCTGGTGGACGTGGTACTCCTTGACCGTGTCGATCGACCACGCGACCTTCCCGTCGGCGACGGTGAGGCAGTGGAGCATCCCCTCGGGGCCGTAGACGTAGACGCGGTCATCATCGACCATCGGGCACGCCCGCGGGCCGGGGCTGTAGCCGTACAAGTCTCTGTAATCGGTCGGGTATTCGAACTTCCAGAGGAGCTTGCCGGTCTCCGCGGTCCGGCACGACAGGCGGTTGTCATCGCCGAAGCGGTCGAAGTGGAACACGCGACCCTTGCTCACCACCGGCGCGGCGAATCCCAGCCCCATCGGGACCTCCCAGACTACCTTGAGCCCCTCCCGCGGCCACCTGGTCAGGATGCCTTTCTCGGGGGAGACGCCGTCGCGGGTCGGCCCGAGGAACGTGGGCCAGTCGGACCCGGTCTTACGCGTGCGCAGATCGGGGGGTGACTCGGCGTGGAGGGCGGCTGTGAGCAACAGAAGGACGAAGGGGACGTGACGCATGGGTGAGTCAACTTGAGGTAGGGCAACGACCAGTTTAGCGG
>DATFWZ010000489.1:0-28606 GCA_035258765.1 Gemmataceae bacterium | reverse complement strand
TGGAATACTTCCCGCCGCCGCCCGCCCCGCTCGATAATAACGGCGCCGCGACGCCCGCCCCGTCGGAAAACCACTTTTACGTCCCGGGCTCGTGGGTCTGGCGAGACCACTACGTCTGGCGTCCCGGGTTCTGGGTCGAGTACCGTCCGAACTGGGTCTGGGTGTCAGCCCACTACCGGTGGACCCCGGGCGGGTACGTCTTCATCGACGGGTACTGGGATTACCCGCTCGCGGCACGCGGCGTCCTGTTCGCCCCGGTCTACATCCCGCCCGCGATCTACACCGCCCCGGCCTACGTCTACACCCCGACCGTCGTCGTCCGCGAGGAGTGCCTGTACGGCGCATTCTTCTGCCGCTGCGGGTTCGGTTGTTACTATTTCGGTGATTACTTCGCTCCCCGATACGCCAGCTTTGGGTTCACCTTCTGGAGCGGTCACGTCAGCGCGTCGGTCACGATCGGCGGCTGGTGCGACCCGCTGTTCACCTATTACCGGTGCGGCTACCGGCACGACCCGTTCTGGGGGGCCGGAGTCATCGATCTGTGCGTCGGCCGCTATCGCGGCGACTACGTGCGCCCGCCGGTCAACCTCGTGCAGCAGAACACGGTCATCAACAACATCACCAACAACATCACCAACAACACCACGAACAACACGAACGTCACAAACAACAAGACGGTGATCAAGAACAGTAACTTGAACAACGTCAACTTGAACAACGTGCAGATGTTGTCGTCAGTGCAGGACGCCTCGACAGCGAAGAAGCTCGGGCTGCAGAAGGTTGCGGAGCCGGACCGGCGCCGCCAACAGCAGTCCGCCCGCGAATTGAACCAGGTCGCGGACCGGCGCGCCGACCTGGAAAGCAAACTGGCGACGCGGCCGGCCACCGCCGGTCGCTCGACCCCGCAATCGATCCAGCTCGAGGTGCCGAGGCCCGCGGCCCGCCCCGCGGCAACGACGCTTCCGAAGGAGGCCGCGAGTAGCCCGGGGGGCGTGGCGCCGCGGCCACGTCCGGTGACGATCGATCCACCGGCCACCGGTCCCAAGCCTGCAGCGATCGGCAAGGTTGATCCGAAGCCCGCGACTGGGACCCCGCCGAAGGCGGACATCCCTCGACCGGCTCCGCCGAGCGCTGATGCCGGATTGCCAAAGCTCCAACCGACCATCCCGCAGGTCGGCCCCCGGGTCGAGCCGAAGTCGGCGCCCGCGGCGGTGCCTACGCGGCCGGAGATCGCTGCTCCGAAGGCGGCGGTAGAGCCGCGACACATTCCGAAGATCGAATTGCCGCCCGCGCCCAAAGCGGCTCCGCCGGCAAAGGGCAAGCCGCCGACGAACCCGCCACAATCCAGCCTCGCGAGGCCGACGGTGAGTGTTCCGCCCGCGACGCGACCGCCAGTCGAGTTCGCGCGCCCGGCGGCGTCCGCCGTGCCGCGGGTCGCGCCGCCCGCATCGGCGCGCACGCTTCCCCCGTCAGTCGCGTCACCTGCGCCGGTCGCGCCCCGCATGGCCCCGCGGCCCGCGCCGGCCGTGACCCAACCGACGCACGTCGCCCCGCGACCTTCGGTCCCGCCCGCCCGGCCAGCACCGCCGGCCAAGAAGGACAAGAAAGATAAGAAAGACAAGTAATCTCGGCGGCCCGCCGTGACGAGTGGCGGGCCTCGGTCCTTTTTCCTTGCTGGTATTCGGACTCGAATCACTTCGCGGACAGAAGCGCCGCGGCAAGGTGAACTGCGCCCGCGGCCGGGTCATTAACCTCGACGACGGGCGCCGGGCGCATCCCGAGGTGGTCGAGCTCGGCCAGAAAACAACGCCGGTAGCCGGCGGCCTTCAACAACAATCCGCCAGCGAGCGCCAGGGGAAGCTGGTCAGAGGGTAGGGAGAGAGTTCGGACGACGGCCGCAACACTCGCGGCCAGCGCGCCGGCCTCGGCGCGGACGAGCTGCGCCGCATCGGCGTCACCGCCGTCGGCCACCGAGACCACCTCGTCCGCGAGCGATGCCAGCCGGGTGCGATCCCATTCGCCGCCATAGACCGCGGAAACCAGCCGGCTCGGATCCGACAGCCCCATCCGCCGGAGCAGCCGCTCGGCAAAAGCACTGCGCGATCGTCCGGAGTCCATCGCACGTGTCACAAGCCTGAGGGCCCCGAGGACGAGTGAATAAGCGCTCCCTTCATCCCCCAGCAGCGGGCCCCAGCCGCCGGCGCGGGCGGTGCGCCCGTCCGCGGCCCGACCCCAGACGCTCGACCCGGTCCCGGCGACAACCGCCACACCCCATCGATCCGGTAGCAATGCGACGGGCAATGCCATATCTCCGGTCACATCAACTTTCTCCGCTAGTCGGGCCCCCCCCGCCCACGCCCGGACGGCCGCCTGGTCGTCCGCACGCCCGGCGCCGGCCAAGCCGAGACAGGCCACCTCGACGGGGCCCCGTGTCACGCCCGCGCGAGCGAAGGCAGCCGCAACCGCCCGGTCGATCTCCGCGAATGCACTCGCAGGGCCGACCGCCTTCATGTTCGACGGTCCGCCTTGTCCACGACCGAGGACCTTGACCGTTTCTTGCTCGACGACTCCGAGAAGGGCCACGGTGTGTGTCCCCCCGCCGTCGATGCCGAGAACGTGTCGCGCAAGGCCAGGAGCCTGCGCCGCCTGGGCCGCGAGCACAACACCGACCTGTCCTTGCACCTCCGCGAGCCGCTGCCGGGCTTCGTCCGGGGACAACCCGGAACGGCCGACCACCAGGGCAGTCTTCAACTCGCCGCCGCAAGACGCCAGCAACTCGTCCGCGGCCGCGACGTCCAGCCCGACCAGGTGCCGAACGATGCGGTTGGTCCGGGCCTTCAGCTTCACATTCGTCGCCCGCAGGTCCACCATTAGATTGCCGAACGTCTTGCCGAGCCGGACCATCGCGCCGGTCGTGAGCATGTTAAGTACGAGCTTCGTCGCGGTGCCGGCCTTGAGCCGGGTCGAGCCCGTGAGGACCTCCGGGCCGACGAGGGGGGCGATGATCATGTCTGCCTCCGACGCCAGCCCGGAATCCGGGACGCATGCCATCCCAATTGCGAAAGCCCCGATAGATCGCGCGAAGCGCAGAGCCCCGAGGACGTACGGCGTGCGCCCGCTCGTCGCGATCCCGACCAGGACATCCTTCGCGGACAGGTTGATGTGCCGCAGGTCCTTCTCGGCGCTCTCGGGATGGTCCTCGGCGCCTTCGACGGCGGTAGTCAGCGCCTGGTATCCGCCCGCGATCAAGCCGATCACTTGTCCTGGTTGCGAGTTGAAGGTCGGCGGACATTCGGACGCGTCTAATACTCCAAGCCGTCCGGACGTCCCGGCACCGACGTAGACCAGTCGCCCGGCCGCGCGCAGCCGGTCCGCGATGATCTCGATGGCCCGGGCGATGGCCTTCGTCTCCGCCGCGACGGCCGGGATGACCTTCGCGTCCTCGGCGCTCATGAGCCGGACGATCTCGAGCGGCGTGAGGGTGTCGAGATCGGCGGACGCGGGGTTACGGGCCTCCGTCAGCAGGTGGTCCAAATCCAAAGAAAGTACCTCAACAAGGCAGAGCTCGGGGGAAGCTTGATTCGCGAAGATTCAGCGTTTGCACCCGCGCCGGGCTGAATTCTCACGAATCCGGCTACGGCCCATTCCCCGCGGCCACTTAGCCACCTCTGCGCAACTCCTCGCGAACCTCCATCAAAATCCTGCCCAGCATGTTCTTACCGCTACCATCCCCACCATCGCCCCAGTAAGAGTCATTCTCCGTATGTTCGACGATCTTGGCTTGACCAGTCGCGAGCAGCGCTTCTCGCAGGTCCGCGTGCTGCCGGAACTTCGCCCGTACCGCCTCCCGCATGACGTCGTCCTTCACCGCTTCCCAATCCCGGCGGAGCGGCTTCTTCCGGTCGCGGCCCATGCGCGCCGCGATCATCGGTGAATTCTCCAGGCGAATGGCCTCCTCGTGCTCCGTCCCGGCGAATTTCTGCGCCTGGAAGTAGTGCTCCGAAGTCGGCCAGACCTTGCCCTTCAACCGGATGGGGTAAGCCGCGAAATTGGAGAGGCAGCCGTACTCGTCGCTGGTGCTGTAGAAGTTGATCACGGCTTCCATGGACTGGCCCCTGCCCGCCGAACGTCAGTACAGGAGAAACCGCTCGCGCCGCGCCTTGAACGCGGCCTCGTCCTCGGCCCACCGGCGGACAATCTGCTCGTCCGTGAGACCAGCCTGGAGGGCCAATCGCTCGCGACTGCCGCCGAAGAGCAGGTCGATCGCCGGCTTGTCCGCGACGAATTCGTAGGGCTCGGACCGCCAACGGAAGTGGTCGCCGCCGTCCGCCCGCAGCGCGGCCAACAACGCCAGACTCGTCCGCACCGGCCGAAACGACTGCCGATCCGTCACGTGCAGTTGCACCCCGCCACACACCTGGCCCTCGTACTTGTGAAACGTCGGCCGGAATGTAACCGGGCGGAACGTGACCCCGGGCACTCCCGCGGAGCGCAGCCGGTCGGCCAGCCGGTTCGGCGACGCCCAGGGCGCCCCGCATAGCTCGAACGGCCGCGTCGTCCCGCGACCCTCGGAGACGTTCGTCCCCTCGATCAGGCACTGCCCGGGGTAGACAATCGCGGTGTCGAGCGTCGGCATGTTGGGGGAGGGCATGACCCATGGGAGAGACGTCTCGTCGAAATAGAGTCCCCGGGACCACCCCTCGCACCGGACGACGTGCATCGCCACTTTCAATTCGCGCTCCTCGACGTAGAGACGGGCCAGCTCGCCGAGAGTCAATCCGTGTCGCGTCGGGATCGGGTGCGCACCGACGAAACTCTCGTACCCGGGCTGAATGGTCGGGCCTTCGACGGTCACGCCGTTGAGCGGGTTCGGCCGGTCGAGCACGACCACCGGCAGGTCGGCGTCGACCGCTGCCTCCAGGCAGAACAACATCGTCGCCTGGAACGTGTAATACCGGCTGCCGATGTCGGGCAGGTCGATGATCAACGCGTCGAGCCCGCGGAGCGACTCGGGTCGCGGGCGGAGGCTCTCGACCGAATTCCCGTAGAGGCTGAAGACCGGGCACGCGTATCGCGGGTGGACCGCGTCGTGAACGCCGATCAGGTCCTGTGCCTCGCCGCCGAACCCGTGCTCCGGGCCGAACAGGGCCGCGAGCCGGACATTCGGCGCCTGGTCGAGCAGATCAGCCGCGTGCCGCAGGCGCGAGTCAACACCGGCCGGATTGCTCACGAGGCCGACGCGCAGCCCGCGCAAGGCGCTGAAGCCGTCGCGGGCCAGGAGGTCGAGTCCGGTTTGAACGCGGGGTACGCGCATGCGGTCGGATGTTACGCGGGCGCCCGTCGGGTCGCTGGTGACGCCCGCGGCCCGACGCTACAATGCCCACCACCCCGAAGCATACTGGCCGCGTCCCCCCGGAGTAAGGGCTATGACCCGTCCGCGCCTGTTCGCCGCCTTCCTGGCCGCGGGACTCGCCGTCGTTGCCGCCTGCAACAAGAAGGACAGCGGCAGCGGCGAGACGGTGGTCCAGCCGGTGCCGCCGGACGACCGGACCAACGGCCCGTCCGAGATCCGCACCAAGGGCACGGAGCAGCCCAAGGTCATTATGCCCAGCGACCGCGACGTGCCGACCGATCTGTCCGCCCACCTGATCCGCGGTGAAATCGGCATCCCGGAGGGCACCGCGGTCGTGCGTTTGCTCCCCGGCTCGTGCCAGTTCCAGTGCGGGCCGACCTTTGACATCGAGATTCAGAAGACCGACCAGCCGTTGTCCGCGCGCAAGTCGGAGTGGCAGCCGGAAGTCGAGCGCTGGGCCCGCGACGAGCCGGCCGTGCTGGTCGCCGAGCTCAAGGGTCAACCGGGCCCGGCGTTCGCGTTCGAAAGTCGCGCGAAGCTCGGCGACGCCAGTTATCGCGTGCGAAGCGCCCCCGGGCACGCATTCACCCGCGAGCAGGTAGACCGGATGGTCCGGTCGGCGATGTCGCTCCGACAAACGGAAGCAATCGCCGCCGCGATCCCACGCGAGCAAGAGGCGCTTGCCATCCTCACCAAGGCAGGGTGTCAATTGATCGATTCGCCGCACACGCGCGAGCTATTGGTCAGCGGCGACAAGGCGACGGACGCCGACCTGGCGCGGGCCAAGGACATTGCCGGGGTGACCGTCCTGCGCGTCCAGGACGCGGACCGGCTGACCGCCGCCGGGATGGCCCAGCTCGCGGCGCTGCCGACGGTCGTCCTTTTGCACCTCAGCGGCAAGTCGATCACCGACGCCGCGGTCGCGCCGCTCAAAGCGATGACGTCCGTCGAGGCATTGAAAATTGAACGGCACGAGCTCGGCGACGGCGGTCTTGCCTTCGTCTCGGGAATGCCCCAACTGCGTGAGCTCACTCTTTCCGGAGAGCACGCCCGGCCCGGGGCGCCGCACATTCACGGCCCGGGCCTGGCGCACCTGCGACCACTCGCCTCCCTCGAAACACTGCGGATCACGAGCGAGCCGATCATGGACGAGGGGCTCGAGCACTTTTCGAAAATGAAATCGCTTGGCGCCATCACCATCGAGCGGACTCGGATTACGGACGCGGGTGTGAAGCACGTCCGCGAGCTGACCGGGCTCAAGTCGCTTACCCTCACCGGAGCGATCACCGACAGCGCCCTCGACGACATTGCCAACCTCACCGCGCTGGAATCGCTGTCGCTGGTCCGGACGCAGGTGCGCGGGTCCAGGCTGGCCGGGGTCGCCGCCCTTCCCAATCTGAAGCACCTCGTCTTGCGCGACTCCCCGATCACGGACAACGGGATCGACCGGCTGCGCGGCTCCAAGCTGGTGACGCTGGACGCATCGCTAACCAATGTCCGCGACGTCGGGCTTCAGGGCGTGGGTGACATGCCCGAGCTGCAGCGGCTGTCGCTTCGCGGGACCCGCGTCACGGACGCCGGGCTCGCCCATCTCGCTCGCGCCCCGAAGTTGCGCGAGATTGACCTCGAAGCCACGGACGTGACCGGCACCGGGCTCAAGCACTTCAAGGCTCGTCCCGAGCTGCGGGCCGTCAAGCTGGACGACACACTGGTCACCGATGCGGCGCTCGACGAGCTGGGCGGCTGCCCGAACCTGGCGTCGATTTCGCTCAATCACACGGCCGTCACCGATGCCGGGCTCGACAAGCTCCGGGCCGTCCGGTCGTTGACCGCCGTGGCCCTCGACGGGACGGACGTCACCAAGACCGGTGTCGAGCGGTTCAGGGCGGGCGCGCCCAAGGTCGCGGTCGCCTGGCCCGAGCCGAAGCCGGTTCCCGATCCGAAACCAGTTGTCCCGCCGATCCCGGCCGAACAGTCACCGCCGCCCGACCCGACGGCCCTCGTCCAGAAGTACGGGGGGCAATTGAAGAAGGAGGACGACGAGGCCGACAAGCCGATTGTTACGATCAGCCTGCAGGGCAGCGCGGTCACGGACGAGGAGCTGGCGCACCTGCGCGACCTCAAAGGGCTTCAGACCCTTAACCTCAGCGGCTGCGCGAAAGTCACGGACGCGGGCCTCGCGTACCTCGCGGGATTGGGTGCGCTTACGGACCTTAATTTGACGGGCACGGGGGTGAAGGGCGACGGACTGGGGTTTCTCAGGGGCTTAAGCCGGTTAGCTTCTCTCGAATTGCCGGCGGTGCCTATGACGCTCAAGCAGGTGGCCCCGCTCGCCGGGCTCAAGAATCTCGAGCGGCTGAGGGTTCTCCTCCCGCACGACATGGAGCCCACGCTCCGCTTCCTCAGCGGGTTCCCCAAGCTCAAGGAAATGGACGTGCGCTGGGCCCCGCTCACCAACCGGCAGATGACTCATTTCAAGCAAATGACCGGGCTCGAGCGGATCGACATTCAATCGAATTCCGTCGGTGACCGAGGGATCGCCCAGCTCAAGGGGCTGACCAACCTCAAGGAAGTGCGCCTGGCGAGCGACCTCGTGTCCGACGCGGGCATTCAATCGCTGGCGAGCATCCCCGGGCTGAAGCTCATCGAGCTGGCCTGCCCGCGAGTCACCGACGTCGGCTTCCAGCCGTTCCGCAGCCTGCCCGAGCTCGAACGACTCAAGCTCGTCGGGACCGGGCTCACCGATCGCGGGATGGGCAACTTCCGCGAGCAGTCGAAGCTCATCGACTTCGAACTTCGCGGCGCGAACATCTCCGATCGCGGCCTGCCGGTTTTTGCCGAGCTGAAGAACCTGGAGTTCATCGACCTGAGCGAAACCGACGTGACCGACGACGGCCTCAAATTCTTCAAGGGACTTGAGGAACTCCGCAAACTCTCTCTGGAAGACACGCGTATCACGGGGAAGGGATTCGCGGCCCTCGCGAAGCTGCCGCGCCTGTACCGGCTGACGCTGAAGCGCAGCCAGTTGAACGACGACGGCCTCGCGGCGATCGCGCAGGTCGAGGTGCTGGAGCACCTCGAACTGGACGGCACCGCGATCACCGACGCCGGGCTCGAGAAACTCAAGAAGCTGCCGAACTTGAAGCAGCTCTCCCTGGTCGGGACGAAGAAGCTGACCGACAAGGCGGGGGAGATCTTGAAGGGCTTCGCGTCGCTCACCGAAGTGACGGTTCGCGACTCGGGCCTGTCGGCCAAGGCGATCGCGGATTTGAAGAAGAAGGACGGGCTGACGGTTTCGACCGATTGATCGGCCCGGTCGCCCTGTTACCAATTCACATCAGGCTCCGTCATGTCCTCTCCGAACAAGCGCGGCTCCCTTCTCACCGCAGTTTTGATCCTCGTGTTGCTGGCCGGTGGGGCATTCGCGGCCTGGTACTTCCTCTTCCGCACGAAGGTCGATCATGAGGGCGCCATCGCCGCGAACAATCTCGGCGTCGGGTTGATGGAACAATTCAAGTACGAGGAGGCTGAGGCGGAGTTCCGAAAGGTGGTCAAGAACGACCCGAAGTGGGTGCCCGGCCGGATCAACCTGGCCATTGCCATTGTGAATCGGTCCAAGGGGAAGGACGACGAGGCGATCAACCTCCTTCAAGGAGTGTTGGAGGACGCCCCAGATGACCCGCACGCCAATTACACGCTCGGGTACCTTCTCAAGTTCCGCGACAATCTTGCCGCCGCGTACCCCTATTTTGAGGCCGTGTTGCGCGTCGATCCGAAGGACGCCCACAGTTGGCTTTTGCGAGGGATTTGTCACCCGGACGGGGAAGACTCCCCGGCCGCCCTCGAGTGCTTCGAGACAGCCCTGCGCCTCAACCCATACTTGAACGTCGCGCGGCACAAGCTCTTTGATCGCGCCCGCGGCGCCAAGCGGCAGGCCCTTTTGGACGAGGAGGAGGGGCTCAAGCGCGCATTCTGGGAAAAGCAGTTCAAAGATGCTTACTTCGACATGGGGCCGTACGCGGAAGTCATCGGAAGCACTCGGGAGTCGCACCCGCCACACCCGGTCGGCCCCCCGCGCACGTTTGAACCGTGGGAGCAGTTCCAAGTCAGCCTCGCCGCGGGGTCGCACTGGGCCGCGGCCGCGGACCTCGGCGCCGGGCCCGTCGGCGACTTGTTGCGGGCCGTCCGGGAGCGGTTCGGCGCGACGATGGTCCTCTTCGACTACAACCGCGACGGGAAGCCGGACCTGTTTTTGCTCGCCGCCGTGGTTCGCGACGGAAAGCTCGGTAACCTGCTCCTGCGGAATGACGGCGGGGGCAAGTTCACCGACGTCACTGTCGAGGCCGGGCTCGGCGGCGAGTCGGCGGACCTCGGGTGTGCGGTCGCCGACTTCGACAACGACGACTTTCGCGACCTCGTCATTACCGGCGCTCGCGGGGCGCGGCTGCTTCGGAATACGGGCGCCGGGAAGTTCGTGGACGTCTCGGCGAAGGCCGGACTGGACAAGCTGGGAGGCGTTTGCCTCGGCGCCGGCTGGTGCGACCTCGACCAGGACAGCGATCTCGACCTGGTGATTTGCCGGCTGGCGGGTACTCCGGAGGGCGCGCTGGCGGCGCTCTCCGGGAAGCCGGCCGATGGGGGGGAGGCCGAAGTATTCGTGAACATCAGCGACGCGCCCGCGGTGCCCGAAGGTCACCGGCAGCCGCCATTGAGCGGCGAATTCCGCCGGGCCGACGGGCCGCCCGCATTGGTTTCTCGCGGGCCCATGGTCGGCGTCGTCTTCGCCGACCTCGATGATGACAAGGACGTTGATCTCTTGTTCCTTCCTGAAGGCAAGGCCCCGGCTGCCGTCCGGAACGACCGGCTGATGCGCTTCGCGTCGCTCGAGGGCTTTCCGGCCGAATCGGCGTCGTGGAATGGCGGACTGGTGCTCGATGTCAATCACGACGGCCGGTCGGACCTCTTCTTGCTTCCCAACGGCAAGAGGCCGATCCTGCTCTTGAGCAAGTCGGGCCGACTTGAGGAGAAGCCCGACGGCTGGTTCACGGCCGGAACTACGAACTCACCCCCACTGAAACAGGCGACCGCGATCGACATCGACGCGGATGGCTGGACGGACGTCGTCGGCCTTTCGGCCGACCGCGAGGCGGTCCTGTTGCACAACGATGGTGAGAACCGGCTTGTCCACCTCCGTGACGCGTTCGGTGTGCCGCTGCCGGCCGATCTGGTCGCGGTCACGGCCGCGGGCGTGGACGGGGATTGTCTCCCCCACCTGCTCGTCTGGTCCGAGAAGGAAGGACTCAAGGCCCTCCGCGGTCGAGACAACGGCAACAAGTTGCTCCAATTGGAGCTGACCGGTCGGTATGAACAGGAAACGAGTCGGACGAACGCCGACGGCATCGGTTGCAAGGTGACTGTCCAGACCGGACGGATGTGGACAGGAATGGAGAACACGACACTTTGCGCCGGCCTCGGTCAGTCGCGGGTGCCGATCGCAATCGGCCTGCGTCAGCATTCGTCCGCCGAGGTGCTCCGAGTCCTGTGGCCAGATGGGATCCCGCAAGCCGAACTCGCGTTGAACACCTGTCAGCTTCACACGATTCAAGAAAAGAACCGGAAGGGCACGTCCTGCCCAATCTTGTTGGTTTGGGACGGTTGCCAATATCGATATTTGACCGACTTCCTCGGAGGTGGGGCAACGGGCGAGTCCGGCCCCGACGGCTCAATTCGCCCGCCGCGACCGGAGGAATCCGTCAAAGTCGAGCCGGGTTTGATGGTCCCGAAAGACGGCCGGCTGTTACTCAAGATCGCGGAGCCGATGGACGAGCTGATGTACCTCGATCGGTTGCAGCTCTTTGCCATCGACCACCCCAAGGATGCCCAGGTCCATCCCGACGAGCGCTTCGCGACGTCTGAACCGGTCCCGACGCAGGACTTGCTCTTGTTCACGAGCCCGGTTCATCCCGTACGGGCCACGGACCACCGCGGTCGTGACGTGACCGCGACCCTTCACGATCGTGACAAGAAGTACGTGAACGGCTTCGCCACGCGCTCCTGGCTCGGATACGCCGAGGAGCACTTCGTTGACCTCGATTTTGGCGACCGACTCTCGAAGCTCAAGCCGGGAGATCGAGTTTTCCTCGTGATGGCCGGGTGGACTGATTACGCGTACCCGGAATCGATCTACGCCGCGACGCAGGCCGGTGTGCCGACGATCGGCCCGACGCTAGAACGGCTCGGCGACGACGGGAAATGGAAATCCCTCGGTGAAATCGGCTTCCCCGCCGGCCTGCCGCGGGTCATGACCAGGGAAGTAACCGGCCTACTCGACGGCCCGTCCTGCCAGTTTCGCATCCGAACAAACCTTCAAGTCTATTGGGACCAGATCGTCGTCGCCCCGCTCGCCGAAGTGGCCCGCGCGGACCAGAAGGGCCTCGCCCGTGTCACAGTACTTTCACCGTCTCAGGCCACGCTCGCCAACCGCGGCTTTATGCAAGAAATCCGGCCCAACGGCAGTCGCGGGCCGGTCGAGTACGACGACGCCCGGACCGAGACCGTCGCGGTCACCCCCTGGAAGGGGATACTCACCCGGCTCGGCGACGTCACCGAGTTGTTGCAAAAGGACGACGACCAGTTCGTCCTCTGCGGGCCCGGCGACGAGGTCACGGTGGCATTCGACGCCACCAGGCTGCCGCCAGTCCCCGAGGGACACGTGCGATCCTACGTCGTGCGGACCTGGGGGTATTGCAAGGACACCGCCCCGACGACCGTCACCGGCGGGCGAGTCGAGCCACTGCCGTTCCGGGGTGTCAAGAACCTTCCATTTTTCGATCCCGACGAGCGCAAGAAGGCCGACACGGCCCAGGCCGAGTACCGGGGCAAGTGGAACACGCGGCCCGCGGCCGGGGGCCCCGGGTGACGCGGAGGTGGCCGCACCGCTCCGTTGCGATCCGGCGTGAGCTATAGTTCGGCAACGCCCCTCCGCCATGTCGACGCCGTCCGATGTCCGCTCCCACGCCACTGCCGCGCCGAATTCTGATGGGGATCGTCCTCGCCGCGGCTCTCGGCGTCATCGGCTGGCAAGCGGTGGGTCTGCTCGACGACCCCTCCATATTCCCCCCCGATGACTTCGTCGAATACTGGGCCGCGGGCCGGCTGAACGCGCAGGGGCAGAACCCGTACGACGGAAATCTCCTCTTGCCCCTGGAACAGTCTGCCGGCCGGGACACGCAAGACCCGGTCATGATGTGGAACCCGCCGTGGACCCTGTCGATCGCCATGCCGCTGGGTTTGCTGAAGGCCCGAGTCGCCCAGCTCCTCTGGCTCGCGGCCGGGCTCATTTTGATCGTCGGTTGCGCGGACCGGCTTTGGATACTGTTCGATGGCTCCCCGGAGCGCCGTTGGGTCGCGTGGCTCGTCGCGTTGAGCTTTGCGCCGACGCTTTTTGTCCTGAACGCGGGCCAGATTGCCCCGTTCATCTTGCTCGGGATCACGGGCTTCCTGGCGTGCGAGCGCGCCGGCCGCTACGTCGCCGCGGGAGCGTTCGCCGCACTCCTCGCGATCAAGCCGCACCTCGTCTACCTGTTCTGGCCGGCGGTCGCGGTGTGGGCGATCCGCCGCCCGATGCCGTCGCGCGGGCAGGTGATCCTTGGCGGGCTCCTGGCCGGCTTGGCCGCGACGGCGATCCCGGTGGCGTGCAACCCGCAGGTCCTCGGCCAGTACGCGGAGGCCATGACCCAGCGCACGCCGGAACAATGGAAGTCACCGACTCTCGGCTGGCTGCTCCGCGAGCTACTTGGCGAAGGCCACTTCGGCCTGCAGTTCGTGCCGACCGTCGTCGGCCTCGGCTGGCTCCTCTGGGAGGGGTGGCGTTCGCGGGGCCGGGAATGGGTCTGGCGTGACCGGATGCCGATGCTTTTGCTCGTTTCCTTTGTCACCACCTCGTACGGGGCGTGGCCGTTCGACCTCGTCATTCTGCTGCCCGCGGTGGTGTCGGTCGCGGCGGGGTTGGCGAGGCAGCCGGATCGGCGGCGCATAGTGCTCGCCACCGGCTTGTTCCTCCTGATCAACGGTGCGGCCCTGGGGCTGAACCTCTTGCACATTACGAGCGAGTTTTTCGTCTGGATGGCCCCGAGCCTGCTCGCGGGGTATCTTCTCCTGCGCCCCGTTCACGTCAGTTCGGGCACACCATGACGCGGTTCCTTCGCCCGGTTACGCTCTTCTTCGTCGGCCTGTGGCTGGTGTTGCTCGTCGGCGGCCGGTCGCGGTTCTTTCACGACCCCGGGACGTTCTGGCATGTGGCCGTCGGCGACCGGATCATCGCGGAGGGGTTTTTCGACACCGACCCGTACACGTTCACGTTCGCGGGCGAGCCGTGGATCCCGCACCAGTGGCTGGGCGAGTGCGCGATGAGCGTCGTGCACGCGGCCGCGGGGTTCGACGGCCTCTTGCTCGCAACCGCGACGCTCCTCGCGGCCGTCTACGCCGGCCTGGGCCTGCGGCTCCTGCGGTCCGGGTTACATTTCTCGCTCGCGGCCGTGGTCGTCGCGGGGGCGCTGGCCGCGAGCTCCGGGCACTTTCACGTCCGCCCGCACCTGGCCACGATCGCGGGCATGGCCGTTGTCTTCGTCTTCCTGACCGACGTCGAGAACGGCCGCATTGACTTGAATCGCCTCTGGTGGCTCGTGCCGGTCGTGTGGCTCTGGTCCAACGTCCACGGCGGCGTGCTCGGCGGATTGGCGACCATCGCGATTGCCGCGGTCGGGTGGACCTTGGCTTGGTTCGTCGGTCGGGAGTCGCCGGTCACCGGCTGGGGGGATATTGGCCGGCTCGCATTGGTCGGCGTCGCCAGCGCCGCCGCGTGCATTGCCAATCCGTACTTCTACCACCTGCCGCTCTCCTGGGTCGAGATCTACCAGATGTCGAGCCTGCCGAACATCATCAAGGAGCACAGCCCGGTCAACGTCGGCGAATGGTCCGGCATATCGATCGTCGCGTTCGGCGTGGTCTATTGTCTGCTGCTGGTCACCGTTCCGGTGCGCCGGATCCGCGTCGTGTGGCTCTTGCCGGTGATCTGGTTCGCGCTCGCGTGCATGCGCGTCCGGCACGCCCCCCTCTTCGCCGTGGGGGCGCTCGTGGGCATTGCCGATTTCTTCCAGTACACGCGACTGGCGGCGAGCCTCGTCCGCCGCAAGAGCGATCTGTTCGACCCGGACCGGTTCGACGACGACGAATCGCCGCGACAGTCGCTCCTTCCCTTCGCGATCCCGGCCGGACTGGTCGCGGTCGCATTCGTGATTCAAGTCGTCGGTTGGCCGGTCCCCGTCCTCGGCCGCGGGTGGGCGATCCTCGACGCGCGGATCTGGCCGGTGGAGTTGTTACCGGAGCTGCGCGAACATCAATACGACCGCCCGCGCGGGACGCGGATCTTCAACGAGTACGCCTACGGGGGCATCCTGATTCAGCAAACACCGGGATACCGCGTGTTCATCGACGACCGGTGCGAGCTGTTCGGCGACGAGTTCTTGACCAGGTTCGTTGACGTCAAGAGGAAGATCGAGGGCGGAGAATTCGAACACCCCGGCGAGCCGATTGCCGAATGGCAAGCGGAATATGGGACGTTCGACCTGGCACTGGTGGAAACGGCCGGCGGTTTCGACGAGGCCTTTTCCACGCTCCCGGGGTGGCAGGTCATTCGGCGCACCGCGACGGCTACTCTCTACAAGAGAACGGGACTCACGGTCAGATGAGCCCGTGCAACGGACCGCCACGAGCCGCGAGGGCGTCCACGCGTTTGCTGACCGCGGGATCGGGCTCCAGGGCAGGGGGGTGGTGCGGCTTTACCCGGGCGTCGATCACGAGCGGGCCGGCGCATCCCCAGTGCTTGCGATGGGTGAACTCGCCGGCACCATAGATGTCGCTCGCCGGGTCGGATCGGGTGAACGTTACCCACAACCAGTTCTCGAGTGACCGGGCCGCGAAGTCGCTGTCGTCCACGACGACGATCAGGGCGACGTCTGGAACGGTGCCAATTTCCCGGGCCAGGTTCTGGATTTGGGGATCGTACTCGGCGTCCTGACGGCGCAGTGTTGCTTTCGGCCCGCGAACGACAACGACTCCCGGCAAAATCAGCCGGGGATCGGCAACGGCGTTTGTGAGCCGCAAGTTGCCGGGCAACGATGTGGCCAGCTCGCGCCGCTTCGGCCCGGCCGCGGCCACGACCAGCTTCGACCCCGCGTTCAATCCCAATCCGGCCGAGTAATCGAGCGTGTCAATTGTCGTTCGCGTCTGGAAGTGCAAGTCAGTTCCCCAATCGACGCGCTCCAGGACGTGCCGCAAGAACGCGGGCACATCGCGGACGTTCAAGTCGGGTCGATCCTCGCGGGCCGCGACAAACAGGTACTTGGCAAGTGAAAGCTGCCCCTGGCCGAGGATGGCGTTCGCTTGAGTGAGCAGCTCCTGCGGCTTGCGGTCGGCGGCGTAAGGAACGTACCGCTCGCTGCCGATCGCGAGGAGAAGCGGATGGACGCCGGCCGCGTCCACCGCGTGGACCGCGTGAACGCCCGGGATCACGCTCGGGATAACGGGCCCGGTGATCTCGTGAATCAGCTCGCCGAAAGTCGTATCCTCCTGCGGCGGCCGGCCGACCACGGTGAACGGCCAGATTGCTCCCGGTCGGTGGAAGACGCGTTCGACCCGCATGACCGGGAAGTCGTGCTTCAGGCTGTAATAACCGAGGTGGTCGCCGAAGGGCCCCTCGGGCTTAGTTCGGGTTGGGTCGATGGTCCCGCAAATGCAAAAGTCGGCGTCGGCCGGCATCGGAGGCCAGGCGCGGCCGATTGGGGGTTGGACTAGCCGAATCCGCCGGCCGCCCAGCGCGCCGGCGAACACCAACTCCGGCATTCCCTCCGGAAGCGGCATGACCGCGGACAGGATCAACGCCGGGGGCCCACCGACCGCAACATTGACTCGCAATGGCTCGCCGCGACGCACCGCGGCCGCGTGGTGGACGCCGATCCCGCGATGGATCTGGTAGTGCAGCCCCACCTCCCGGCCCGGCTCGTACTCGTTGCCGGAGAGCTGCACCCGGTACATGCCCAGATTCGACTTCCGCCAGCCCGGCCGGTCCGGGTCTTCCGTGTAGACGAGTGGTAGCGTGATGAATGCGCCGCCGTCGTTCGGCCAGGAGACTTGTTGCGGCAGTTGCGACACTTTCAGTTCGTGTGTGAGCACCGGTGCACGGATGACGTACTTGGGGAGCATGTGCAGGGCGGTGACGGCGGCCCGGAAATGGCGCCACGGCCGGCGCAGCGCGTCGCGCGGGTCAATTTTCAACCGCACCAGCTTGCGCACGGCTTCGAGCGTGTCGCGGAAGACGTACCGGGCCCGGTCCGTCGTCCCGAACAAGTTCGCGAGCATCGGGAACGGAGTGTCTTTGACTCGCTCGAACAGAACGGCCGGCCCGCGGGCCCGGTAGAGCCGCCGCTGGATCTCGGCCGCCTCCAGGTACGGATCGATCTCGTGCGCGACCCGGACGAGCTGCCCGGTCCGAGCCAGGTCTTCAACGCACTCGCGCAAGGAGCGGTGTGGCATCGCTTGAGATCGACGTTTTCGTTACCAATCGGTACGCCGAAATCGGCTTTGTCCGCGCCCGTGTGCCCGGTACTATTAGGAAAGCACGTTACGGCGGAACGGATGAACATGCGTGCATTCGGTTATCCGTTCCGCGGACCGGTCCCGCACCCTTGGATTCTGGTCGCCTTTGGAGAACCGAGATGAAGACCGCTCAAGGCAGACTCAAGCGGCCGGCCAAGCCCGCGCAGGACAAGACCAACAAGGAGATGGCCGAGATCTTCAAGAGCCTGGCGGACGAGAATCGCCTGCAAATTCTCCGCATCCTCATGCGCGACGGCGAGCTGCACGTCTCGCGGATCTGCCAGGAGCTGGGCGAGTCGCAGCCGGCCGTGAGCCACCACCTGACCCAGCTCAAGCACGCGCGGCTCGTGGACTACCGGCGGGACGGGAAGTTCAACCATTACTACATCTCCTCCGACGCGGTCCAAGCCCTCTTGAATCACTTCTTTCCGAACGCGACTCGCTCGCAGCAGACCCTCGCCTTCGGCGACCTGGAGGTGACGTTCAAGACCCGTTGACCGAATCCAGCCGGCCACGGGCGCATCGAATTTCGGGCCCGCGATTGCCCGCCTCGGGCCGCGTGATATCCAGACTTGAGGCGTCCGGCGCCGGACGACGACTGACCAAGGGGGGCAATGGCGACCGCGAAACTGGCACTGGAAGACGGGACGGTATTCACCGGCCGGGCGTTCGGCGCTGCCGGCGAGACCACCGGCGAAGTCGTTTTCAACACGAGCATGACCGGCTACCAGGAGGTCCTCACCGACCCATCATACCAGGGGCAGATCGTCACGATGACGTACCCGCTGATCGGGAACTACGGCGTGACGGCCGAGGACCAGGAGTCGCGGGAGCCGCACGTCGCCGGGTTCATCGTTCGGGAAAATGCCCGGTCCCCCAGCAGCTTCCGCTCGGAACTCGACCTCCACTCGTACCTGGCCAGGCACGGGATCGTCGGCATCGAGGGGATCGACACGCGGGCCCTGGTCCGCCGGCTGCGCGTCCGCGGCGCGATGATGGGGGTGCTGTCCGCGACCGACCTCGACGACGCTTCGCTCGTGGCCAAGGCGCGAACGCTCCCCGGCATGGAAGGTCGCGACCTGGTCCGCGAGGTAGTCCCGGCGAAGGCGTACACCTGGGACCGGGCCGGATTGGCGCCGCTGTCGCAGACCATGCTCCCCACGCACGCGCCGACTCACCACGTCGTGGCCCTCGACTTCGGGATGAAGTGGAACATCCCGCGATGCCTCACCCACGCCGGGTGCAAGGTCACCGTCCTTCCCGGGACGGTCAAGGCGGCGGACGTCCTGGCCCACAAGCCGGACGGGATCTTCCTGTCCAATGGGCCCGGCGACCCCGCGGCCGTCAAGTACGCTATTGAAACCGTCCGCGACCTGCTCGGCAAGCGACCGATCTTTGGTATCTGCCTGGGCCACCAGCTGCTCGGCCTCGCGATGGGCGGCCGGACCTACAAGCTCAAGTTCGGCCACCGCGGCGCGAACCATCCCGTCCTCAACAACCGCAGCGGCAAGGTCGAGATCACGACGCAGAACCACGGGTTCACCGTGGACATCGACAGCCTCTCGCGCGAGGTCGAGCTGACTCACATCAACCTGAACGACCGGACGCTCGAAGGGATGCGACACACGAAGATGCCCCTCTTCGGCGTCCAGTATCACCCCGAGGCCTCCGCCGGTCCGCACGACAGTAGCTACTTGTTCGAGGACTTCCGGCGGCTGATGGGCTGAGTCGTCCGGCGTTGCTGAATTCGTGAGAATTCAGCGGCTTGGAGGGACGAGGAGCTGAATTCTCACGAATTCAGCTACGACTAATTGCGCCGAACGTAGCAGCTTTAGGGGTTCCCCGGTCCGGGTCGATCGCCTATAGTGGGACTCTCTCCCTAGCTCGACTCGCCAACGAGGAATGGGACATGTGCGGAATCGTCGGGTACGTCGGCACGCGGGAGGCGGAGCCGATCCTGGTGGATGGCTTGCGCCGATTGGAGTATCGGGGTTATGACAGTGCCGGGCTGGCGACCCTGACGGGCGACCGGCTCCACCTCCGCAAGAAGGCCGGCCGCGTCGGCGACCTGAGCGCCTTTCTCCGCGAACAACCCGCCCCCGGGTGCGTTGGCATCAGCCACACCCGCTGGGCCACCCATGGCGGGGCCACCGACGGCAACGCCCACCCGCATGTCGCCGGGACCGGCAAGAAACAAGTTGCGGTTGTCCACAACGGCGTGATCGAGAATTACACCGTCCTGAAGAAGCAACTCGAGGTGGAAGGCGTCGTCTTCCAGAGCCAGACGGACACCGAAGTAGTAGCGCAACTCGTCGCTTACCACCTCAATGGCGATCTGGTTGCGGCCGTCCGCAAGGTGCTCAAGCTCCTGAAGGGCACCTACGGCCTCGCGATCGTCAGCCCGCAGAACCCGGACCTGGTCGTCGGCGCCCGGCTCGGCAGTCCGCTCGTGTTGGGCGTGGGCGACGGCGAGCACTTCCTCGCATCCGACCCGTCGGCGCTGATCGGCCACACGCAAAAGGTGATGTACCTGCAAGACCGGCAGCTGTGCGTCCTCACCGAGGGCGAGTTCCACGTCTTCGACGAGACCGAGACGCGCGTCTCGGCGTCCGTGCAGGAGATCGACTGGGACGCGGGCGACTCGGACAAGGGCGGGTACGCCCACCACATGCTCAAGGAGATTCACGAGCAGCCGGAAACCATCCGGGCCGCGATGCGCGGCCGCCTGGACGAGGCAGACGCCACCGCCCACTTCGGCGGGCTCAACCTCGACGTCCGCCAGCTCCGGCAGGCCGACCGGATCATCCTGACGGCCTGCGGCACCAGCTACCACGCCGGGCTCGTCGGCGAGTACCTGTTTGAAGAGTACGGGCGGCTTCCCGTCGAGGTCGAGTACGCGAGCGAGTTCCGCTACCGCAACCCCCCGATCGACCAGAACACGATCGTCATCGCGATCACCCAGTCGGGCGAGACCGCGGACACGCTCGCGGCCCTCCGCGAGTCGAAGCGGAAGGGCCACCCGGCCCTGTCGATTTGCAACGTCGTCGGCAGCACGATCGCCCGCGAGGCGGACGGCGGGGTCTACTTACACGCGGGCCCGGAGGTGGGAGTTGCGAGCACCAAGGCGTTCACCTCGCAGGTGACTGTGCTGGCGATGCTCGCGCTGTTCTTCGGCCGGATGCGGCACCTGTCGAGCATCCAGGGCGCCCGCATGATCGAGGACCTACAGGCCCTCCCGGACGCGGTGCGGCGCGCCCTGGCGTGCAACGACGAGGTCCGGCGAATCGCGGAGAAGTACCACGCGGCCACGAACATGCTCTTCATGGGCCGGCAGTACATGTACCCGGTCGCCCTCGAAGGGGCCCTCAAGCTCAAGGAAATCAGCTACATCCACGCGGAGGGTTACCCCGCGGCCGAGATGAAGCACGGACCGATCGCCCTGGTCGAGCCCGAGACGCCGTCGATCTTCCTCACCCCCCGGGGGTCGGTCTTCGACAAGGTGATGAGCAACCTGGAAGAGGTGAAGGCTCGCGGCGGACCGGTGATTGCAATCGCCAGCGAGGGGGACCCGCGGGCCGCCGACTACGTCTCGGCCCGGGCCGACGAGGTGATCTTCGTCCCGGACGTGCCCGAGTATCTGCAGCCGATCGTGACGGTGATCCCGCTCCAGCTCTTCGCCTACCACGCGGCCGTCCTGCGCGGGTGCGACGTGGACAAGCCGCGAAACCTCGCCAAGAGCGTCACGGTCGAGTGACTACTTCTTCGGGAAGTCGATCGCGTTGACGATCGCGACGTCGCGGGTGCCGAGCCGGGCGGCGTTGATCGGCTTCATCGTGAACGTGGCGATCACCTGCTCGCCCCTCGCGCCCGCGACAGCGTAGAAGCTCTGCACCGCCGTCGCCCCGTCCAATTCCCCGCGGGCGGCGACGCGGTACACCCAGCGGTCCGCGTCCGTCGGCACCTCGCCGCGATCCGTTACCTCCTCGGCCTTCCAGCCGCGCGTCGAGGCGATGAGCTTCTCAAATTCCTCCGGCGTGATGTGCTTGCCCGCCGCGGCGTCGGACCACCACGCGATGGTGAGCTGGGCGACGAAATCGCCCCGGTCGAGCAACCGCATAACCAGGTGGTGGTCGGTCTGGCCGACGAAGTGCCAGTCGCGGTCGTGCAAGAGTTGGTAGCGCCCCTTCGGGTCGCGATGGACGAGTTGCCTCATCCGCGCGGGCGGCTCGTCGCCGTCCGGGACGCGGGCGAGCACTTGCGCACCGAACTCGACCGGCGTGGCATCGAGGAAGTCACGCTTCAGGCGGGTGGTTGTCTCCACTTCCGCCCCGGGCGTGACCGGGCCCTGGTCACGGACGTCCTTCTGTTTCCACTCGACCGCCGCGATGCGTTTCTTGGTTAAGTCGAACCGGATGGTAGCGTCGATCGTCAGGTTCGCGAGTGCCCCATTCTCGATCCCCTTCGCCGTGCCGGCGAGCCGGATCGTCGCGACCTGGCCATCGACAGCCTCTAGCTTTCCGGACAGGTCGAGTGCGATCAGCCCGTCGAGGAGGCAGAGCGACTGGGCGACGACGGCCGACAGTTTCCAGGTGTCGCCGACCGCGATCGCACGGCCCGGAAGCAAACCCGCCAGATGCAACGTCTCGAAGTGCTCGGAGACGACTTCGAGTTCCGACCGCGTGAGGGGCCCGGCGGGTGAATAGCAGAGCACGGCACCGCCCGTCCGCTGGGCGACGATGAGGCGGCGCTCAACGCCCAGGGTGCGGACGACCGCCTCGCCATCCACCGTCGCCCGGGACACGGCGCTGGAGTAGTACCGGAGTGCGCGGCGCGTGACGTCGCGATCGGCCGCCAGGACGCGCTCGACGAACGCATGCTCATTCTTCGCCGCGATCTTGACCGGGACCGACTTACCCTCGCGAGTGACCTTGAGGACACCGGTGAGGTTGGTCTCGATCGCCACTCGCAAATGGTCACCTTCCGCCGGCGACTCGGCGAGGGTGTATGTCTCCGCCCGCAACGGGACGTCGAGGGTGAGTCCGAGAATGACCGTAAGCCCGGCGCAAACAGCCGCGCGCATACCACTTCCTCCTCGGATCCTGTCGGGCCGCGTCCTGTTTCATCGGCCGCGGGGCGGACCAGGGACAGGCAGGGCAGGGGGGCCAATTCGCCAGAGGAAGCGACGCGCCGCAATACCGACAAAGTCTCTCCAGCCAGCCCGATTTCTGCTCAGACTGGACGGTCGGGCGGCTGGGTCCGACGATTACCCCGGGACAAGACACAACCGAACTCGCACCGGGACACCGACATGCAGCAAACTCTCATCCTCCTCAAGCCGGACGCGGTGCAACGCCGGCTGGTCGGCGCGATCGCCGGCCGTTTTGAGGGCAAGGGGCTCCGGCTCGCGGCCATGAAACTGGTTCAGGCCGACCGGGCGCTCGCCGAAAAGCACTACGCGATCCACAAAGGGAAGGCGTTCTACGAATCGCTCCTGCAATTCCTCACCAGCGGGCCGACGGTCGCGATGGTGTGGGAGGGACGTGAGGCGGTGGCCGTGTGTCGCAACCTGATGGGGCCGACGGACGGCGCGAAGGCGCCCCCGGGGACGATTCGCGGGGACTTCGCCCTGAGCGTCCAGAACAACCTGATCCACGGCAGCGACAGCACGGAGAACGCCACCATGGAAATCGCCCTGTGGTTCCAGCCGCGTGAATTGGTGAGCTACACGGCCACCGACGGGGCCTGGATCGGCTAACGGGCAACGATCGCGATGCCCGCCTCGTCGGCCAAGCGCATCGTTTCCGCCTCGTCGATCAGAATCGTGCGATCGGCCTCAATAGCGAGCGCGGTGCCGCCCGCGGCCTTCATCGATTGAATCGTGGACGGTCCGACGGTCGGGACGTCAAACCGCATGTCCTGCTGCGGCTTCGCCACCTTGACCACGACGATCCCGCCGGCCGGGCACAACTCGCCGGCCCGGCGAATGGCCGCGTCGGTCCCTTCGATCGCCTCGACTGCAAGAGCTGCGCGTTCCCGCACGGCGACGCTCTGCCCGACGTCGAGCCGGCCCATCTCCTTGGCCAGGTGCCAGCCGTACTTGATGTCCGCCTCCTCGCGCAAGCTCGGATGTCGACGGGTCAGCACTCCGTGGCGCACGAGCAACTCCGGGCAAAGGTCCAGGGCCGATGTGCACACCAGACCGTGCCGCGCGAACTCCTCGATCAGCCCTAGCGTGATCGTATCGTCCGCGTTGTCCCGCCGGGGGCGGAAGAACCAGAACCGAATCATCCGCAGGTCGGGCAACAGCGTCAGCCAGCGGAACCCCGAGAACAGCCGCGCCTTGAACACCTTTCCGGCCATCGTCCACCGGCGGACGCCCTCGCGGCGGAAGCACCGGATCGGGCGGCCGAGCGACGCCAGGCGCGTCCAATAGAAACGGCGGCAGTGGGGTTCGATCGCGGCCCGGTCGGCCATGCCGCGAATGCCGACGCACACGACCGGGATGCCGAGCGACTTGGCCTTGCGGGCATACAGCGCCGGGAACTGGCCCCACCCGGCGATCAGCCCGATCGGCTCCGGGGGGTCCATCAAGTATCCGCCAGGCCCAGGTGCTTTCGGATCTCGCGGAGCTGCTTCCGCATCTCCGGGAGCCTCTCCAGGGTCATCATGATCCGCAGTTGTTCACCGACGGGCGTGGGCGGCGCCCCGAGCAGCGTCTGATCGGCCGGCAGGTCCTTGTGCACGCCAGAGCGGGCGCCGAGCATCGTCCGGTCACCGATTCGGCAGTGGTCCGCCACGCCGACCTGCCCGGCCAGCACTACGTAATCCCCGGTCGAGACCGAGCCGGCGATGCCGACGTGCCCCGCGAACAGGTTGTGGCGGCCGATCTGGCAGTTGTGGCCGACCTGGACCTGGTTGTCGATCTTCGTCCCGGCCCCAATTCGCGTGGTGCCGAAAGTCGCCCGGTCGATCGTCGTGCACGCCCCGATTTCCACGTCGTCGCCGAGCTCGACGTTGCCGACCTGGGGGACCTTCAGGTGCAGACCGTTGACAGTGCGGTAGCCGAACCCGTCGGCGCCGATCACCGAATTCGCGTGCACGACCACGCGGCTACCAAGCACGCAACCGTCGTAGATGACGACGTGGGGCGAGAGCGCCACGTCGTCGCCGAGCCGGGCGTGGTGACCGACGAAGACGCCGTGTTGCAGCCGGCAGCGGGCCCCGATGACGCACCCCTCGCCGACGGTGACGAACGGTCCGATCGCGGCCTCGGGGCCGATTGTGGCCGTGGGATGGATGACTGCCGTCGGATGAATCCCGGCCCAAACGGGGGCCGGCTTGACGTGCATTCTCTGGACGATAGTGACGAACGCCATGAGCGGGTCGTCCACCCGCACGAGGGTCTTGCCGTTGAGCGGAACGGCACGATCGACGACGGCCACCCCGGCCCGCGAGGCGTGGAACTGCGGCAAGTACTTCTCATCGAGGATGACCGTGATGTCGTCCTCGCCCGGGGAGTCGCTCAGGGGTCGGGCCGCCCGGACGACCCGGCCGGGGTCGCCTTCGACCTCTCCCTGGACCCAGTCCGCGACGTCGCGCACGGTCACCATTACGGCCAATCCCCCACGACGACGCTGCCGATCCGACACGAGCCAGCCTAACGGAACCACTCGCAGCGGGCAATCGGTTTCGCGCGTCCGCCAACTGCTCCAGCGCGACACAATCGACGAGCCCGGGCAGGTCCTGCCTGCCGGGCGGGACCTTCACGCCCGCGGGGACATAGGTCACGCGTCTCGCGTGCTCACTAAGTCTGAGCACGCGAGACGCGTGACCTACGTTCGATGCTCAAAGAGACGTCCTCGGGACGCCCAGCCAGGTCCCGGCAGGCGGGACCTACCCGGTCGTCCCACTGGGAGCCTTGCCGACCCCTACGCCCGCAGCCCCAGCAGCCGCCGGGCGTTCTCGACGTAGACGAGCCGGAGTACATCGGCCGGGAGCCCGATCCCGCGCAAGGTGGGCGTCTTCGCCCCGTTCGCGCCGGGCGAGAAGTCCGGGTCCGCGATCGGGCCCGGCCCCGTCCACGTACTTTCCCACAACGTCCGCTGGCACCAGTATCGGCTCACGTAGTGCTCGCGCGTTAGTCCGTGCCGCGTAACCAGGTCGGTTCCGAACAGGAACCGGGTCGGGTGTCGGACAATGAGCGACCTTATCGCTTCCCCACGCGGAGAAACTTCCCTCACTTGCCACTTCGTCGCGCTCGTGTCGATGTGCAGGTTCGGGTGCTCCTCGAGCATCGCCTCGAGGTGATCGGGGTGTTCCGGGTCGCCCCCCATGTGGGCCGCGATCCAGTTCATTTCCGGGAACATTCCGACGACGCGCAGAAACGGCGGATATTGATCCGGCTTGGTCCCGAACTTAGCCGTGTCGGTGTAGGTGTGCGTCCACCAGACGTCCGGGTCGCCGACGTGGACCATGGCGTTGCGAATTCCGGCGGCCGAAGCCCGGCGCAACGCCTCGATCCGCCACGGGGCATCGATGACCAGCCCTCGCTCCCGGCCCCGCGGCGCGGCCCAGAGCTTCACCACCTTCACGCCCGCTTCGAGGAACTGCTCGAGCGTGCGATACGCCGCATCGTCCGTGTCTTCGGGCTTCTTGCTGATCATCCCGTTGAAGACGAGCCGGTCGCCGAGCCGGGCCCTGAGCGGCGCGATGTCCTGCGCCGGCGCCATGGTCAGTGTCAATGCGACGCCGAACTCCGCGCCCACATCCAACATTAGCGCCGCGGAATCGGTCGTGCCGCTCTCCCCCCAGCCGCCCGCCGGGCCCGCCGCCTTGTCCTCCGGGGAGGTCATGGTGACATGCGCGTGGAAGTCGATAGTCGGCGGCCCGGCGTAGGTGAAGTGCTCGCGCCGGGCGTAGTCGTGGCCGGTGACGTTGTACTCCGGCGGTCCGGTCGTCGGTTCGTCCATACGGATGTTCGCGTCTCGGGTGGTAGTGGCAAGCGTCTCGCTTGCCACGGGCAGGGGCAAGCGTCCCGCTTGCCCTACGAAATATACCGCTCAATCGCCCGCGGCTTTCGTGAGGCCGCCGTATGCGTCCGTGCGCCGGTCGCGGAAGAACGGCCAGTTCCGGCGCACGTCCGCGATCCGCGCCCGCGAGCACGGGACGACCAGCACTTCCTCGTCCGTGTGCGACGCCCGGGCCACCACCACGCCGAACGGGTCGCTCACGAACGACGCCCCCCAGAACTCCAGCCCCTCCCCCGCGGGCGACGGCTCGAACCCGACCCGGTTCACCGCCGCGACGTAGCACCCGTTGGCGATCCCGTGGCTGCGCTGGATCGTCTCCCACGCGTCGTGCTGCTGCTTGCCGAACTCCGCTTTCTCCCGCGGGTGCCAGCCGATGGCCGTCGGGTAGACGAGTAGCTCCGCCCCTAGAAGGGCTGTGAGCCGTGCCCCTTCCGGGAACCACTGGTCCCAGCACACCAGCGTCCCGATCTTCCCGAACTGCGTGGGAAACACCTTGAACCCGAGGTCGCCCGGCCGGAAGTAGTACTTCTCGAAGAACAGCGGGTCGTGCGGGATGTGCATCTTGCGGTAGACGCCCATCAAGCTGCCATCGGTATCGAAGACGACGGCCGTGTTGTGGCACATCCCGACCATCCGCTCCTCGAAGAGCGAGGCCACGACGACCACGCCGCACCCCCGGGCGACCTCGGAAAGCGTCTCCGTTCGCGGGCCGGGAATCGGCTCGGCCAGGTCAAAGAGCTTGAGATCGTGGGTGTTGCAGAAGTAGGGGGTGAGGAACAGCTCCGGGAGGACGACGATTTGTGCCCCGCGTTTGGCCGCTTCACGGATGCGATCAACGGCCTTGGCCATGTTCGCGGCCGGGTCGGTCCCGCAGCGCATCTGAATCAGGCCGAGCACGAACTCGTTCGACGGCATCAAACCTCTCCGGTCGGCGATCGTATGGAGAATTATAGCGGCACTCACAACCTGGACTTCACGTTCGCCGCAGTGGCTCTTGGTCCGGTTTGTGGGTACGATGCCGGGCAACTAGCTCGGAGGCCAACGGATGACTCGCTCCGCATTGCTCATTGCCGCGGTGCTCGCCTCCGGAGCCCGGGCGGAGGAACTGGGTCTCAAGGCGCCCCCCGGGTTCCGCGTCACCCTCTGGGCCGACCACACGCTGGCCAACGATATCTTCACGATGGCCCTGGACGACAAGGGGCGCGTTGTCGTCTCGGGCCCTGGGTACGTCCGCCGGCTCGAGGACACCGACGGCGACGGCAAGGCCGACAAGGCGACGGACATCGCCGACACGCGGACCGGGGCCATGGGCCTCCTCTTCGCGTACGACTCGTATCACGCGGACGCGTTCGACCTCTACGTTTCCGCCGACGGCAAGATCCTCGGCCACAACGGCGACCATCCGGGCGACAAGTACCCGGTGTACCACCAGCGGCTGGGATCGTTCCCGTTTTCCGAGCACGGCGGCCACGCGCTGAAAATCGGGCCGGAGGGCTCGCTCTATGCGATTGCCGGTAACGACGGCAACGTAGCGGGACTGCCGCGTGCGAAAACATCGCCAATTGGCCGCTCCGAAGTAGGCGGAATCATTCGCTTCCCCTTCTGGCTGGATCCCGAAGTTGACGTAATTGCCCACGGCTTTCGCAACCCGTACGACTTCGATTTCACCCCGCTCGGCGACATCATCACCTATGACAGCGACACCGAGCGCGACGCCTTGCTGCCGTGGTATACGCCGACGCGCGTCTACCACGTGATGGAAGGCGTGCACCACGGCTGGCGGCTCCCCGGGTACACGCGCTCCCTGGGCCGGCCTGGCTACTACCCCGACACGATCGAGCCGCTCGCGGACATGGGCCGCGGCTCGCCGACCGGTGTCTGCTGCTACCGCCACACGCAGTTCCCGGAGAAATACCGGGGGGGTGTATTCTTACTCGACTGGACGTTTGGCAAGGTCTACTTCCTGCCACTCATCCCCGAGGGGAGTAGTTACACGCCCGCCAAGCCGGAAGTGTTTATCGAGCCGACCGGCATGAACGGTTTCGCGCCCACGGCGGCCCGCGTCGCGCCCGACGGTTCGCTGTTCATCAGCATTGGCGGCCGCGGCACTCGCGGCGCCATTTATCGCATCGAGTACCGGGTCAACGGCGACCTGCCCGCCATTCCCAAGGCCCAGGCCGACAGCGAGCTTGAAGAGGTGCTCGATGCGCCGCAGCCACAAGAGGCGTGGTCGGAGGCGAACTGGATTCCGCTGGTCTCGAAGATTGATACGCACGCTTTTGAA
Organism: Gemmataceae bacterium; assembly: GCA_035258765.1. Taxonomy (GTDB): domain Bacteria; phylum Planctomycetota; class Planctomycetia; order Gemmatales; family Gemmataceae; genus SIAJ01. Next base: position 285 of record DATFWZ010000489.1, on the reverse strand, counting down.
GGCGTCGCGACCTCCGAATCAGAACCTGTCGCCCGTCGCATTCGAGCGATCGAGATTCTCATCCGGCGGAAGCGCGACGGACTGTTCTGGGTCGTGGAAAAGCTGATGGCGTCGCCGGAGCCCCTGGTCCGGGCCCGACTAGCATGGGGGCTTGGCTTTCCCAATCGGCTTTCGCTGGAGCACCTTTGGACTCTCGCCCGCGACCCGCACCCACGCGTCCGCGCCGCCGCTCTGAACTCGTTGTTGCGGCAGATGGACTCGTACCCCGGGTTCTTCACAGTCAAT
>DATFWZ010000488.1:0-4990 GCA_035258765.1 Gemmataceae bacterium | reverse complement strand
CTGTCCCCAGAAATGCCCCGGCTGTGCGGCCAGGACGCGATGAAACGCGTTCCGGGCCTGAGCCCACTCGCCCCGCCGGTACAACTCTTCTCCGATTAGGAACTGATCGAGCGTCCCATCCGGTGGACTGGCACGCGCACGTTCCTCTTCGTCGCGCGCCTCGTCGCGCCGGCCCAATCGCGTGAGGACGGTCGCGCGCCGCTCGTGAAGCGCCCGCGATTCAATCCCCAACTTGCCGGCACAGTCCAGCAGCCGGATCGCCTCTTGCTGCCGTTCGTGATCCGCTGAATCGGCCGCCGGTTGTTGGCTTCGAGCGCCCGCGAGTACCAGAAGCAGCGTGTAACAGTCCGCCACGACCGCGGGCCTCCGATGGGGAGTGAACGACCGATCCACCGTCGGGGACATGGCGTCCGGGTCCACGCCAGCGACCCGCAACGCCTCGCGGGCGGCCGCCTCCGCGTGGCTCCAATCGGAGCTAGTCCCGCCGCCCCGGAACACGGCCCCTTCGTCCGGGGCGATCAGCCCGTAGAAGAGGGCTTCGTTTCGGAGTCCGGCGAACTTCTGATACCGGTCCTCGGCGCGCTGACGCGCCATTTGATCCGCGTTCCGAAGATATGACCCGCCCGCGAGGAGCACGCATGTCAGCGCCGTGACGCACGCGGCCCGAGCGACCATCGCTGGCCGGCGCTGGACGGCCCGCCCGAATCGTCGCCAAACGGGCACCGGCCGCGCCCGGATCGGTTCGCCCGACAGGAAGCGAGCCAGGTCGTCGGCCAGCGCATCGGCGGTGGGGTAACGGCCCTCCGGTTGCTTTTCGAGACAGCGGAGGCAAATTGTCTCGAGGTCCGGCGAGACGCCATTCCTCAGGCGTCTCGGCGGTGCGGGCTCGCGCGTCCGCACCTGCTCGAGTGTGTTGAGCGGGGAGAGACCGCGGAACGGCGCCTGCCCGGTCAAAAGTTCGTACAAGAGGGCTCCGAGCGAATAAACGTCGGCGGTGATGCCGGTGCGCTTCGCGTCGCCGGCCGCCTGCTCGGGAGCCATGTAGCTCGGCGTGCCGATCACCGCCTCCGTTTGCGTCAGGCTGCCGTTCCGGTCCACCATCTTCGCCAACCCGAAGTCGGTGACCTTCGGCGTGCCGTCGGAGGTCAGCAACACGTTGGCCGGCTTCATGTCCCGGTGCAGGATGCCATGCTGGTGAGCATGGTGGACGGCCCGGGCGACGACTTCCACGAGCTGGGCCGCTTCCCGTTCGGGCCGCACATTGGAATCGGCCCCGGAGTGCAGGCTCCCCCCAGGCAGGAACTCCAGGGCCAGGAACGGGCGGCCATCGTATTCACCGACCTCGAAAATCTGAATGACATTAGGATGTTGTAACCGGGCCACGGCCTCGGCCTCGGTGCGGAAGCGGGACCGCGCCGCCGGGTCGCCGGCTGCGGCGGCGTGGATCATCTTGATCGCCACCCAGCGGTCGAGCGACGTCTGTCGCGCGCGGTAGACGACACCCATGCCGCCACGCCCTACTTCGTCGACTATTTCGTAGCCCGGCAAGACCGGAAAGTCCCCGGGTATAGCGCCGGACACCGGGCTTTCGACTTGGAGAGAGTCCAGGGGCGCGCGATAGGACGGCGCCACGCCGGTACGCATGTCACCGCTCTCAGCAATCTCCATTGGACGCCTCCGGTGGGTAATCGCACATGGATTCGTTCCCGGTCACGCCATTAAAGCCTGGCGATCCAGGGCGGGACGGCAGTAGTCGAGCAGATTCAGGTCGGCCAGTTCCTGTTCCACCGCCTCCGGCGACGGGTCGTCCAACACGCGCCCGACTTCGATGAGGAGAAGTTCGGCAAACTTCTCCCGAGCCCGGTGCAACACCTGTCGAACGCCCGCGGCGGTAAGCGGTCGACCGATCTCGACGGCCAGGTGTTCCGCCATCTCCGGCGACCGCATCTCCGGGTGGTCGGCCCGAAACCGGAGGACGACCGAAAACGGATGGCCGCTCCCCTCATCCGCCGCGGCAAGCGCCGACCAGGCGCGGGCCAACAGTTCGTCCCGCCAACTGTCAGCGAACTCGCCATCGAACTCGCCATCGGCGGACTCGGCGACGACCGCGAGGCCGTCGGCGGGGAGAGGGCTCGGCCATCTCTGTTGCCGCTTGCGGTGGTTGGCAACCAGGTGCAAGAGCGTGCCCTTGACGAAGTCGCGGAAGCGGCCGCGATTGGGGTCGGCACCGCGGAGGTCGCCGTGAAGCAGCCGGACGGCAAACTCCTGAAAGACCTCGTCGGCCGCGTCCGCATCGTGCAGCACCCGGCGCAGGTAGCGGCGAACCGCCCCGCCATAACACTCGAGCAGTCGCCGGCGGGCGGCGGTTGCCACCTCGTCCGAACCGCCATGGGCACATTGGACGAGCGACCAGACGGTCGAAATTCGGCTAAGCCGTGAGTCGGGATCGTCAAGCAGCATGGAACGCACAAGAGTTGACGGGCGAATGCGAACCCGGGGGCCGGCGCCGGCCCGCGAGGTCCGATTGGCCGCGGCGCCAAACGGTTGTCACACCGGGGCCCCCCGAGAGAACTCGAAGAAGGGCACCGTTCGCGAGAGGTGCGACATCGCAATGCGAATGGCGTGCCCGCGGAGCACAATTCGCGGACTGCGGATACCTTCGCCTTTGTTCCCCCCGCCGGGGGTTCACCCGGCTATCGCGCTTCCCGCCGCGAGGCGGGCGCTTGCTCACCGGTCGCCCACCGGGCTGGTCACAACGTGTTCAACCGAACGGAGCCGAATCATCATGCGTAATCAATCTCTCCGCCGCTCCGCCTTTCGCCTGCGGTTACAGGAACTCGAACGTCGCCTGGTTCCAGCTGTCACGTTCACTCAGACCAACCTCGTGACCGACGATCAGACCGTGTTGGCAAACTTGGGCCTCGCCCCGGCGGCCCACACCGACCCCAACCTGGTCAATCCCTGGGGAATGTCACTTGGCACCAACAGCGGACTGTGGGTCGGCGAAAATGGCACCGGCATGGCCGAGAACTTCGACGGGACTGGCACAGCCGTCCAACCGGGCGTCACGATCCCGGCCCCGGGCGGCGCGGACACCTCGGCACCGACCGGCGTAGCCACAAATGCCACCAACGGCTTCGTCATTTCGTCCGGGAGTGCCGCCGGCCCGGCTACTGAGCTTTTCGCGACCGAGGACGGCACGATCGCAGGTTGGAGCAACAGCGTCGACCCCACCCACGCGGTCATCGCCGTGGACAATTCCGCTTCCGGCGCGGTCTACAAGGGGCTCGCCCTAGGCTTTAACGCCAAGGGCGCGTTCCTCTTTGCCACAAATTTCCACGCGGGCACTATCGATGTGTTCGACTCAAACTTCCGGCCGGTTCACATGCACCGCAATGCGTTCAAGGATCCAAAGATTCCGGACGGCTTTGCCCCCTTTGGCATCTCCGCCATTAACAGCCACCTCTACGTGACTTACGCCAAGCAGGACGCCGACAAGCACGACGACGTTGCCGGCGCCGGCAACGGATTCATCGACATCTTTGACACCGACGGACACCTGCTCAAGCGGTTCACCAGCCAGGGCCAGCTCAACTCACCTTGGGGCATGGCCTGGGCGCCGTTCCAGGGATTCGACAACTTCAACAACGCCCTGTTCGTCGGCAACTTCGGGGACGGCTCGGTCAATGCCTTCGACTTCGACTCGGGCGCGTTCCTCGGCAAGGTCACGGATGCGAACAACAAGGCGATCAACATCCCCGGCGTCTGGGGATTGGAGTTTGGTCTCGGCGTCGCGCGAGGTTCGAGCAGCACGCTGTTCTTCACGGCCGGGATCAACGATGAGAAGGATGGCCTGTTCGGCACGCTGACAGCGAACCCGGCCTCGCTGCCGCCGCCGGAAGGCCCGACGATGGTCGATCCGAACCTCCAGGTGACCACGGTCGTTAGCGGCCTCAATCAGCCGACCAGCATGGCGTTCCTTGGTCCCAAGGACTTCCTCATCCTCGAGAAGGCGACGGGCAAGGTGCAGCATGTGGTCAACGGGGCAATCGTCGGGACGGCCCTCGATCTGGCCGTCAACTCGGCTTCTGAGCGCGGACTTCTCGGCATCGCGCTCTCCCCCAACTTCGCGACGGATCACCTCGTCTACCTGTATTGGACCCAGAGCAGCACCGGAGCGGACAGCGCCAACCTCGCCGACGTCCCGGTGCTGGGCAACCGGGTCGATCGGTATGTCTGGAACCCGAACGCAAAGACGCTCTCGTTCGACAAGAACATCATCATGCTGCGGTCGTTCCAGGCGGACCCGGGCCAGCCCATGCGCGGCAACCACGACGCCGGCAAGATCGTCTTCGGCCCCGACGGCAAGCTCTACATCCAGATCGGCGACCAGGGCCGGCGCGGGCAAATGCAGAACCTGCAAGACGGCCCGTTCGGGCCAACACAGTCCGACGACCAGTTCGGCGGCCCGCAGCCCGACGATGCCCACGACACCGGCGTGATCTTCCGACTCAACCCCGACGGCACGGCCCCGACCGACAACCCGTTCTTCAAGGCCGGCGCCGAGATGGGCGGCAACGTCGGCGGCAACATTCAGAAGATCTTCTCGTACGGCCACCGCAATGGATTTGGCCTTGCCTTCGACGCGAAGACCGGCTCCCTCTGGGAGTCGGAGAACGGCGACGACGCCTTCGACGAGATGAACCGGGTCACGGCCGGGTCCAACGGCGGCTGGGTCCAGATCATGGGGCCGGCCAGCCGGGTTGGCGAGTTCAAGCAGATCGAAAGCACCTTCACCCCGCTGCAGGGGAACCTGCCGCTGGCCGGCAACCTGCCGTTCAGCGCGATCGACCCGGCCTCGTTCATCCCGGCGCTGCAGCAGGTGCGCTGGCCCCCGACGCTCATCGCCGACCTCCCCACCCAGGCGCTGTCGCGGCTGTTCGTCCTGCCCGGCTCGCACTACGAGGACCCCGAGTTCAGCTGGCGGTGG
>DATFWZ010000487.1:0-5955 GCA_035258765.1 Gemmataceae bacterium | reverse complement strand
GACAACGCTTATTGATAGGGCAGCGTACACTTCTCGACCGGCAGGACACCATTCGAGGTCCGGTCATGAACGATCCACAACTTGATACCGCGGCCAACGAATCCAGGCTCGACACGACCCCTCCCCGGATCGCGATGCTGTCGAACGGCCAGTACGGCGTTGTCATCACCGCCGCGGGGGGTGGCTGCAGCACCTGGCACGGCCTGGATGTGACCCGCTGGCGCGAGGACGCAACCCGCGATTGCTGGGGCCAGTTCTGTTACGTCCGGGAGGCCGAAGGCACGCCGTGGTCCGCCGCGTACCAACCGCTGTGTCGGCCCGCCGACGAACAGGAGGTCGCCCTCCACGCCGACGGGTCGGAGTTTCGCCGCCGGGACAGGGACACGGAGACGCGTCTGGCTGTTTGTGTGCCGCCGGACTCCGATGGCGAATTGCGCGTGGTCACCGTCGTCAACCACGGCAGCCGGTCGCGTGATTTTGATCTGACCAGCTACGCGGAGGTGTGCCTGAATCCGCGTCGCGCCGACCAGGCTCACCCGGCCTTCGCAAAACTGTTCGTGGAGACGGAGTTCGTCCCTGCCACCGGCGCGTTGCTCGCCCGGCGACGTCCGCGCGGCGCGGACCAGAAGCCGCTCTGGGCGATCCACGCGTCAGCGGTCCAGGGATCGGAGGCCGGCGCGCTGGAGTACGAGACCGACCGGGTCAAGTTCCTGGGCCGCGGCCGCACGGCGGCGAACCCGGCCGCCCTGGACGCGGGAACACGATTGTCCGGGACGACCGGCCCCGTGCTGGACGCGGTGTTCAGCTTGCGGCGGCGCGTCCGCGTGGGCCCGAAGTCTCAGGCCCGAGTCGCGTTCATCACCGGAGCCGCGGAGACCCGGGAGGCGGCCAACGCCCTGGCCGAGCGGTTTCAGAACTTCGAGGCCGTCGACCAGGCGTTCGCCGGTGCCCGCGCCGGCTCACGGGACGAATTGCAGAAGCTCGACCTGACGCCGGCTGATGTTGCCTTGTTCAATCAGCTGGCGGCATCGGTTATCTTCACCAACTCGTCGCTGCGCCCGGCGGATGCCGTCGCCGCCAACCGCCTCGGCCAGCCGGCCCTGTGGCCGCACGCCATCTCCGGTGACCTGCCGATCGTGCTGGTCCGAATCGCCACCACAGACGACGAGTCCCTCGCGCGCCAGCTCCTGAGGTGGCACGCCTACGCCCGGGGCCGAGGCTTGACCGTGGACCTCGTCGTCATGGACGATCGGCCGGGCGATGCCTGCAACCGGTTCAAGTCCGAACTCCTGGGCGCCATTGCCGGGGAGCTTCTCGGCAAGCCGGGCGGGGTATTTGTCCTGAGCGCCGAAAGGATTTCAGCCGACGACCGCGCGTTGCTTGCCGCTGCCGCGCGGACCGTCGTCGGTGGCGGTCGCGGCTCTCTGGCCGATCAGATTAACCGCCGACCAGCCACGGTAACCCTGGCACCGCCGCCGACCAACAGAATCCCGATCGCGGCAGCGCCTACAGGACCACCGACAACGCCCCCCGAGGGTCTCAGGTTCTGGAACGGCCACGGAGGATTCACGGCGGATGGTCGCGAGTACGTGATCGTCGTTGACGGCACCGCTCGCGGTGGCCCCAAATTGCCCCCGGCGCCCTGGACGAACGTGCTGGCGAACCCCGGCTTCGGGTGCCTGGTGACCGAGGCCGGCCTCGGCTACACCTGGGCGGGCAACAGTCAGATGAACCGCCTCACTCCGTGGTCGAACGATCCGGTTTCCGACCCGCCGGGCGAGGCGATCTTTTTGCGCGACGAAGAGACGGGCGCCGTCTGGACGCCGACTCCCCTGCCGCGGGGTCCGGTCGCGGGAGTCACGGTCCGGCACGGCCAGGGCTACACCCGGTATACGCACCGCTCGAGCAGCCTCGACCAGGAGCTGCTGGTGGTGGTGCCGCTTCATGACCCCGTGAAGTTGTTGTGCCTGACCGTGCGCAATACCGGCGACCGGCCGCGGCGGTTGTCGGCCACGTTCTACGCCGAATGGGTGCTCGGGACGCTCCGGGACAACGCCGCGTTACAGGTCGTGAGCGAGCGCGACGCGGCCACCGGCGCCATCCTCGCTCGCAACGCCTGGGCCGGCGCCTTCGCGGGCCAGTTAGCCTTTGCAGCCGCCGGTCGGCGGCTGCGCTCCGCCACCGCCGACCGCACCGAATTCCTGGGTCGAAACGGGACCGTGTCCGCGCCGGCCGGCCTGGGACGCGTTGACCTTTCTGGCCAGGTCGGTCCCGCGCTGGACCCGTGCGCGGCATTGATGACGGAGATCGCGCTGGCGCCGGGCCAGACGGAGGAGGTCCTCTTCGTCGTGGGGCAGGCGGCGAGCCCGGAACGAGTCCACGGACTCATTGATGTTTACGCAACCCCTGGCCGGGCCGGGAAGGTGTTGGCGGAAGTCCAGCGCTTCTGGGACGGGATCTTGGGCGCCGTTGAGGTGGCAACGCCCGATGCCGGCCTCGACCTGATGGTCAACCGCTGGCTGCTCTTCCAGGTACTCGCGTGTCGGATCTGGGGGCGCTCGGCGTTTTACCAGTCGGGCGGGGCCTACGGGTTCCGCGACCAGCTCCAGGATGTGATGGCGCTGGTCTATAGCGATCCTCAAGAGACGCGGGCCCAGATCCTGCGCTCGGCGGCCCGGCAGTTCGAGGAGGGGGACGTCCAGCACTGGTGGCACCCACCCTCCGGTGTTGGCGTCCGCACGCGGATCACGGACGACCTGTTCTTTCTGCCTCTCGTTGTCCATCACTACGTGATGGCGACCGGCGACGCGGCGCTGCTCGACGAGCGCGTGTCGTTCCTCAAGTCCCCGGTGTTGCGGCCCGAGCAGGAAGAGGACTTCGGCCTGCCGGCCGTGAGCGGGCAAACTGGCACCATTTACGAACACTGCGTGCGCGCCCTGGAGCACGGCTACCGGCTCGGGCCGCACGGCTTGCCCCTTATGGGCACCGGCGACTGGAACGACGGCATGAATAAAGTCGGCGCCGAGGGCAAGGGCGAGAGCGTGTGGAACGGGTGGTTCTTTGTCTCTGTGCTGAAGGCGTTTGCAGAATTGGCCGCGAGGCGCGGCGACGCCCCTCGCGCGGACTGGTGCCGAGAACGAGCCGAGGCGCTGCGCGCAGCTCTCGAGGCGACCGCCTGGGACGGCGCCTGGTATCGCCGGGCCTATTTTGACGATGGCACCCCCCTCGGGTCGGCGCAAAACGACGAGTGCCAGATCGACGCGATCCCGCAGGCGTGGGCGGTGATCTCCGGAGCCGCCGACCCGTCGCGGGCCCGGCAGGCGATGGCCGCGGTCGAAGAGCGACTGGTACGCCCGGAGGGCAAGCTGATTCAACTCTTCGACCCGCCATTCGACAAAGGGGCGCTGCAGCCGGGCTACATCAAGGGGTACGTGCCCGGCATTCGCGAGAACGGCGGTCAATATACGCACGCGGCCACGTGGGTCGCGCTCGCGGTTGCTCTCCAGGGCCGCGGCGACCGCGCCCTGGAATTGTGGAACATGCTCAACCCGGTTTACCACGCCACCACGCCGGCCGAAGTGCAGGGCTACAAGGTTGAGCCGTATGTGGTCTGCGCCGACGTGTACGGCGTTCCGCCGCACGTTGGCCGCGGCGGCTGGACGTGGTACACCGGGTCGGCGAGCTGGCTGTATCGCGTGGCCCTGGAGGCGATTCTTGGCTTCCGCCTGGAGGGGAACACGCTGCGGATTGAGCCATGCCTCGCGCGAAGCTGGCCGGGATATGAGATCACGTACCGCCGCGGCGGCGCGACGTACCGTGTCCGCGTGGACAATTCCGCCGGCACCGGCCGCGGCGTCGTTTCAGTCACCCTGGACGGGCAGCCGGTCGCGGGCGGCGCGGTGCCGCTGCGCGACGACGGCCGGGGGCACGACGTCCGGGTGACGTTGGGCAATGCGAAGGGGTGAGCGAATGGCTGGGCACGCGCCTACCGGCGACGACTTGGACCAGCTGCCGACGGAAGAAGAGCTCCGCCGGCTGCAGCGGACCACGGTCCTTTACTACCTGCACGAGACCAACCCCGATAACGGGCTGGTGCGGGACAAGACCGACCCGGACGCCCCATGCAGCATTGCCGCCGTCGGCCTGGCTCTGGCGAGCTTCCCGGTCATCGTCGAGCGCGGCGTGGTCATCCGCAAGTTCGCGGCCAAAATGGCCCGCCGCAGGCTGCGCAGTCTCCTCGACCTGCCGCAAGGTCCGGAACCGGACGCCGCCGGGTACAAGGGGTTCTTCTACCACTTCCTCGACATCGAGACGGGCCGACGCGCCTGGGACTGTGAGCTGTCCACGCTCGACTCGGCGTTCCTGTTCGCCGGCGTGCTCACCTGCGCCACCTATTTCGACGCCGACACGGCCGACGAGGCCGAAATCCGCCGCCTGGCCGATGAGCTTTATCGCCGGGCCGACTGGGATTGGGCGCGCGACGGCGGCCCGACGCTCACGCACGGGTGGCGGCCGGAGGCCGGCTTTATCCCGCACCGCTACCAGGGCTACGACGAGGGGTTGCTCCTCTACGTGCTCGGACTGGGCTCGCCGACGCACCCGCTGCCCCCGGAGAGTTACGCCGCTTACTGCGCCACCTACCAATGGAAGGAGATCTACGGCCGCGAGCTGCTCTGCTCCGGGCCGCTGTTCACCCACCAACTCTCTCACCTGTGGATCGACTTCCGCGGGCTCCAGGACGCCTTCATGCGCGACCACGGGCGCGACTACTTCGAGAACACCCGGCAGGCGACGTTCGTGCAGCAGGAATACGCCATCCGCAACCCGATGGAATGGGTCGGCTACGGGGAGCACTGCTGGGGATTTACGGCGTGCGACGGCCCCGGGTGGGTCAAGCGAGTCGTGGACGGTGTGGAGCGGCAGTTCTTCGACTACTATGCGCGCGGAGCCCCCTTCGGCCCGGACGACGGCACCGTCGCCCCGTGGGTCGTGGTCGCCTCCCTGCCGTTCGCCCCGGAGATCGTCATTCCGACCGCCCGCAACCTGGCCCGAATGAACCTGGGCGGCAAGGACCGGCCGTACGGATTCCGTTGCTCGTTCAACCAGACGTTCCGCATGGACGACAGCCCGACCGGCTGGTGGGTCACGCCTTATCAGTTCGGCGTTGACCAGGGGCCGGTGGTGTTGATGATCGAGAACTACCGGACCGAATTCCTCTGGAACCTCATGCGACGCTGCCCGTACGTCCTTGCCGGATTGCGGCGGGCGGGCTTCACGGGCGGCTGGCTGTAGACGGTCCGATCAAGGAGTGACAATATGCTGCTTGATCGCCGCCCGCATGAGTTCGGCGTTCGAGGTGACTCCGAGCTGTTCCATCATGGCGTACTTGTGGAAGGCGACCGTCCGTGGGGTGATCTTCAGGAGCCGGGCGATCTCCTTCATGGTGTGGCCCTCGGCCAATAGTTGCAGTACCTCGCGCTGGCGCGCGCTGAGCTCGACCGGCTTGGACGCGGGGACCGACGGACGAAGGAGGTTGTCAACCAGGCCCTGGGTCGCCAGCGGGGTGATGTAGGACCGGCCGCGGGCGACTTCGCGAATCGCCTGAAGCAATTCCGAAGCGGCCGAGTTCTTCAGGAGGAAGCCCGAGGCCCCCACCCGGAAGGCCTCGGCCGCGATGTCCGGATCCTCGTTCATGGTGAGGAAGATCACTTTGGCCTCCGGCATGATCTGCCGGAGTTGCCGGGCGGCGTCGAGCCCGTTGAGGAGGGGCATCGCGATATCGAGCACCACGATGTCCGGCTGGAGGCGAACGGCCTCGGTCAGGACGGCCCGGCCGTCGGCAACCGCCCCGACCACTTCACATTCCGGCTCGAGCACTTGCGCGAACGTCTCCCGAATGAGGCGATGGTCGTCGGCCAAGAGGACACGTGGGCGGGTCACGGCGTCTGCTCCCGG
>DATFWZ010000486.1:0-16103 GCA_035258765.1 Gemmataceae bacterium | reverse complement strand
AAGCCCCCCCGCCAGCGAACACGCTTTGCCGAGACACTCGGAACAGCTCAGCCCTTCGATTCTGGTCGAGCCCGTCATGGCGTAGGTAGATGCCGCCGGCGGAGAGCGTCGGCAGCTTCAATGCGTCGGCCTGGTCCACGCGGGCGAGGGCCTCGCGGACTCGCGCCAGGGCGATGGCGATAGTCGGGCTCGACGCATTTCCGAGTCGCAGGGCGGTCGGCAGGTCGATTGGGAACGCCCCCGCGAACGGGGTCTCGGTCTTGTCGCCGGCCACCAACCGGGGGGCGGGCAATGCTGTCCGAGGATCGCTCAGTTGCCCGGCCGCCCTTACAACGACCGGACTCGGGACCGTCAAGATAGTGGTGGGCAGGAGAGTGACCGGCTCTGGCGCCGGCCGCCAGCTTTGGGCCCGGGCCGAGGCAGCGACGAGGGCGGCGAACAGGAGGCAGGATGTCGTGATGCGCATGGCGAGTCCTTTCGCCGCCGATTTGGTACAGTCCGCCGGGTCGAGCGCGAAAGTTCGCCCCCCGTCCGGGCGGTCATTTCTCAGGCCGCCAATGTGCCCATTCTGGCGCCTGACGAATGAGACTTAAGTGCTTATCCGGGAGGTATATCCTCCAGGCCGCCTCAGGCCGCCACACGTTCACACCACGTGGCGGCCTGAGGAATTCTGGAGACTTTCCGGGGGTCCAAAACTTGACAGGGGCCGAAAAGGATCGAACACTCCGGCCCTCGCATCGCTGCGCATCGTCGAGTATTCCGCCACCCGATCGAGCTCTGGCCGACCGCTACTCGGCCCGAGGGATTACCAATCGCCCGGGACTGTTTTCACTCTGACCCCGTCACCGACTTCCAACTGTCGGCTCAACACCACTTCTTCCGCGCCGGTCAGGTCACGGAAACCGGCTCCCATCTCGCCCGGACGCGGCAAAAGCGCAACCTTGGCCATTCGGCCGTCGTTCACTTGGACGCGGACAGGCACTTGACGGGTCCTCCCGTTCTGGACGAGGAGTATGTAATTCAACCCGCCGCTGGCATACACCGCGCTGGCCGGTAGCAAGTACGCAGCGGACACCCGATCCAGGTACACCTTCATTCTCGCCGTCATCCCGGGGACGATTGGGCGGGCCCGGCTTCCAGTCGCGACCTCCGGGCAGACTGCCAGGTTCTCGGACACCCCCTTATGAAACAGTTGCCGGTGCCGGTCCGCAGCCAGCGCGGCGGCCGCGGCCCCGATCCCATTCCCCGGCCCGAGCGGCGCAATCACCTCGGCGTACGTCTGCGACAGGAACTGCTCGAACTCCGACCGGGGGCCGTTGAACACATCCACTTCGACCCGCATGTTCTTGTCCTGGCCGTCGATCACGGGCGAGAAGCGGGTCACCCTTCCGTGCAGCTTCAGTTCCGGGCGGTCGAGGAACGACACCTCCACGTCCGTGTCCAGGCTGATGTACGGGGCGGCCGCGTCCGGCAACTTCATGACCACCGTCACCAGGTCAATCCGGGCCAGCGTGACCAGTGCCTCGGTGGGTCCTGTGGTCGCATTTTGGACAAACATCCCCGGGTCGACTGAGCGCTTTGTAATCACGCCGTCGAACGGCGCGGTCAGGCGAGCAAAGTCCGCCTTGGCGGCCGCGACGTCCCGGTCCTTCACCGCCACCTCGACGTGCGCCGCCTTCAGGTCTACATCGGCCCGCGCGGCTTCCAGGCTTGCCTGTTTTTCCAACTGGTCGGCCTTGGCCTTGTGGATCGCCTCCCGGGCGGCCTCGCAAGCGGCTTCGGACGCCAGGTAATCCATCTTGTGCTGATAGACCACCACCGCCGGAATCGTCTTGTCGGCCAGTAGCCCGGAGACCTGCTCCAAGTAGCTGTGCTTGTAGTCCCGAGTGGCGTCTGCCTGTTTGCACTCCGCCTGCCGCTGGGCCACCGCCGACTTGGCCGTCTCGACCGCCGCCTCGGCGAGCTTGAGCAGGGCCCGGCTCACGCGCAGTTCTTGCCGTCGTTGCCGAATCACCGCTTCCTTTTGCTCGACGTCCGCGACCAGGTCCGGGGAGTCGATCTCCACGAGCAATTCGCCCGCCCGGACCGATTCCCCGATCTCCTTTGGCACGGCCCGGACGACGCCACAGGCGCGGGCCCGAACCCCGGCCTGGTAGAACGGCTCAACGACGGCCACCTGTTCGTTGAAAATGCGGAAGTTGGGGTCCTTCTTTGGCCGCACCGTGCGGACCGTCACGCGGGACTCGTCAGCCGCGTCCGCACCGCCGTCCGCGGCGGCGTTGGTGCCGGCCGCGTGGGTCAATCCGCCCTGTCGGACGACTATTGCCCCGGCCCCGGCAGCCAAGCCGATCGCCGCCAAGCCGACGAGGAGTTTGCGAAGGTTCATGTGTGGTCGCCCCTGGAGGGCTGAGCCGGCTCGGCCAACGCGTCGTTCAGGTCAAACGCCGGTCCCTTCCGGTCGCGGATGAATAAGGTGTACAAGCTGGGTACGACGAACAGGGTCAACCCGGTGGCAGTGACCAGCCCGCCGACGACCGCCCTGGCCAGCGGGGTGATCGTCTCGTTTCCCTTGCCCAATCCCAGCGCCAGCGGAAACAGGCCGAGCGACGTCGCCAGAAAGGTCATCATGATCGGCCTGAACCGGGTGGCCGCCGCCCGCACCACCGCCTCCCGCACCGGTACCCCATCATTGCGCAACTTGTTCGCGAAGTCCACCAGCAAGACGCCGTTGGCCACCACGATCCCGACCAGGAAAATCACGCCCATCTCGGGCTGCACGTTGAGCGTGGTCCCGGTCAGGTACAGGGTGACCAGCACGCCGATGAGTCCGAGCGGAACCGTGAACATGATCACCAGTGGCCCGGCGAACGACCGGAACAGCGGGACCATGAGCAGGTAGACGAGCACGGCCGCCAGGCCCAGGCTGCCGGCCAGGCTGGAGAACGACTCTTGCATCCGCGAGAACTCGCCCTTCATCTCGACCCGGACGGCCTCGGGGACCTTCTTCTCCGCCCGCAAACCGGCGATCACCTTGCCGACGTCCCCGGCCACTCCGCCGACGTCCCGCCCCTCGGTGTTGACCAGCACGTTGGTCACCCGCCGAAGACTGACGTGATTTAGCTCAACGGCGCTGGACCGTTGCTCGATGTCGACCAGCGAGCCGAGCTTCACCGGCTGGGACTGCCGGGTGCCGGTCGCGTACACGTTTTTCAAGTCGTCGAATCGGAAGCTCGGGTCTTCCGGGTATTGCACGGCCACGAAGTACTGGTTTCCGCTCTTCGGGTCGATCCAGAAGTTCCGGGTGAGGGCGATCGACGAGTTCATCGCGGTCACCACTTGCATGGCGACGTCCCGGGCCGACAGGCCGACCCGAGCGGCCTCTTGCCGGTTGACGTTCAGGATCAGGTAGGGGGCGTCGTGGCGCTGGACGACGCGGACGTCGGCCGCCCCTCGGACCGCGGCAACCCGCTCACGGACCAGCTGGGCCACCTCGGCCAGCTGCTCCGGCGTGCCGCCGTCGATCTGCACGTCGATCGGGCTGGAGGCCCCGAAGTTCAGCGCGGCCGAGACCATGCCACCGGTGTCGAACGCCACGCCCAGGTCAACGAACCGGGAGTCCGCGTGAATGGCGTGGCGGAGCTTGACCGCGTACTCCTGGGCGGTCAACGTCCGGGCCTCGGTGAGCTGAATGCGGATCACCGCGTCTTGCTGCCCGGCGTTCAGCGTGTAGGCGCTCGACCAGTCCGGGTTCAGCCCGATCTCGGACACGATCATTTGCCGCTCGGCGGCGGGGATCTGCTCCTGGAGGAACTCCTCGAGCTCGGCCACCCGTTGCTCGGCCGCGTCCAGCCGGAAGTTGGAGGGGCAGCGGACTGCCAGGCTGATCTGCCCGGCGTCCGACTGCGGAAAAAACTCCTGACCGATCCGCGGGACGAGGGCAAAGGCTCCGATCAGGAGGGCGACAGCACCGCCGAGGACGAGGGCCCGTGCGCGGAGCGCCATTCTCAGGGCTGCTTCATACCGGCGGATCACCCAGGCGAGGAACGCCTGGACGCCTTGGGAAGCCCGCGTGGCCAGCCCGGGCGGTGAGCGGTCGTGTCCGCCGTGTCCCCTGAGGATCCGCGAACACAGCACCGGGACGACCGTGAAGGCCAGGAAATACGACGCGATCATCGCAAACGCCACAGCCAGGGCCAGGGGTTTGAAGAGGAAACCGCCCAGCCCCGGCGTCATGGCGATGGGGGCCAGCACGATCATGGTGGACAGGGTCGCCACCAGGACCGGGAGGGACATCTCCCCGGCCGCGTCGTACGCCGCCCGGAACGGGTTCTTTCCCAACCCCAGATGCCGGTGCGTGTTCTCCAGCACGACGATCGCATTGTCCACCAGCGGGCCGATCGCCAGGAACAGCCCGGCCAGGGTCATCACGTTGATCGTGTTCCCGCTCGCGGACAGGCCGACGATCCCGGTCATGACCGCGAGCGGCAGAACGAGGACCGCGATCACGGTCATTCGCCACTCGCCGAGGAACACGAGGATCATGACCGCGACCAGGATGGCCCCGATCACGCCCTCATGAATCAGGCTGTTGATGGCCTTCTTGACGGATTCGGTCTGATCGATGACAAAGGCGAGTTTCGTCCCCTGCGGGAGGTCCACCTTCTCGAACTTCGGCAGCTCGGCTTTCACGCCTTCGGAGACGGCCAGGCTGCTGGCCCCGGCCTGCCGATAGACCGGGACGAATACCTGCCGGCGGCCGTTCACCCGGACGCGGGATTTCTGGATGTTGTAAGCGTCCTCCGCATGGCCGATGTCCTTCAGCAGCACCTGCTGATCCGGTCCGATCCGGATCGGCAGGTCGTTGAAGTCCGCCACGTCGGACAACATGACGTTGGTGTCCAGGGCGATCTGGTCGTCGCCGACGTACACACTCCCGGGCGAGGTGATGAAGTTCCCCTCGTTCAAGGCGTAGACGACGTCAGTCGGGGCCAGCCCGCGGGCCTCCATCTTCTTCGGGTCCAGGTAGATCATGACCGTCCGGTCTTTGCCCCCGACGACGACCGGGGCCACGGCCCCGCGGACCCGGCCAAGCGCGTTACGCACTTCGACCCGGGCCAGGTCCTTGACCGTGGACTCACTGAGCTCGGGGTTCGAGACGGTGATGATCCCCAGCGGCAGAGTACCAGTCGGGTCAAAGGGCATGACGACTGGCGGCAGCGTATTCGGCGGCAAGTTCGGGAGGGCGGCCAGGGCCAGTGAGTTGGTCATGGTCAGCGCCCCGGTCGGCTCGACGTCGTCCCGGAAGTAGAGCTTGACCACGCTGACACCGGCCACCGAGCGGGATTCGACCTGTTGCACCCCGGGGGACTGGTTGACCCAGCGCTCGATGCGGTCGGTGATGACGCGCTCGGTGGAGCGGGCCGGCATGCCCTGGTAGAAGGTCATCACCTGGACCGCCGGGGCCTTGAACGACGGCAGAATGTCCACCGGGATGCTCACCAGGGCAACCGTACCCAGCACCACGATGAGCATCATCAGGACAAGGACCGCGTGGAAGTTACCCAGCGCGGCGCGGACCAACCACATGCGTGACGCCTCGGGAGATGGCGGTCTGGGATGGGCGGGATTCTGACGGACGGCGTGCGGGGAGGGTTACCCTTCGTTCAGTATCGAGAGGCCGGGTAAGTCTGTAAAGAGGCGGTGGTCGAAACGACTACGGATGGTCCGCAGCAGCAAGGGATTCTACAGTACGACCCGCGCCCTATTCACTACCCTCGACCAACCGTCCGGGGTGAAGACCGGTTGGCCGAAAGTCGCGCAAGGGCTCGGGTTCTCGGGGCCCCTTGACCACGAGGACTTCACACGGCGCCCGCCGGACCACCTCTTCGGCTGTGCTCCGCGTAAACCAGCGTTGCAGCCCGGTCACTCCGTGAGTGCCCATCACCACCAGGTCGCACCCGAACTCTGCCTGCGTTCGCAGAATCGCCGTGATCAGGTCTTCTTCGCTCAGGACGTAATCGACGTGCACGCGCGTGCCGGGCGGAATCAGGTGATGGAGTTCCTCGAACAATTGCCGACGGTGGGCCTCCGGTTGATCGGCGGAGATACTCTCCCCATAGCTCAAGTTCTCCGGGCCGAGCGAGTCTACGACGTGAAGCAGGACGAGGCTGGCGCCATGCTCCGCCGCGAGCGCCAGGGCCTCGGTGAGAGCGGGCCGCGACAGGGCCGAGCAGTCTGTCGGATGGAGGATCTTGTTCGGATGCATAGGGCCTCCAGGGTGAAGAGGCGGGAAGGATACGGTCGGCCGGGCAGGAACTCGATCGCGCTCCGTGCCGTGTGCGGACAGCGGAACGCGGTAAGACAGGCCGGACGTTATTCTAATGACGAACGCGGGCGCCGGAATTGCGCCCGGCTGGGAAGGATGACTCGGTCAGGGCGGCTGGTTCCGAGTGGCCCACGCCGTGAAATCGAGAAGCCGCCTGGCCCAATTGTCGGTACATGTTATCACGCCAGGATCCCGCGCACCGGGTGACCGCCCTGGCTGATCGCTACCGGTCGGCCGGTGCGGTCCGGGACCGTCATCTCCGGGTCGATCCCCAGACATTGGTACAGTGTGCAGCAGACGTCCGCCGGACTCACCGGCAGGTCCTTCACGTACGCGGCCTGGGCGTCGCTTGCCCCGTAAACGGTGCCGCCCCGGATGCCCGCCCCGGCGAATAACACCGAGTAACAATACGTCCAGTGGTCCCGGCCGCCGTTGGCGTTGATCTTCGGCGTCCGGCCCATTTCGCTCATGACCACGACGAGCGTCTCGTCCAGGAGCCCGCGGGCGTCGAGGTCGTCCATCAGGGCGGTGAACGTCTGGTCCAGTCCGGGGAGCTTGTTCTCCTTGAGGATCGGGAAGTTCCGCGTGTGCGTGTCCCAGGCGTCGTAGTCAATCTGGACGCGGTCCCAGAACAGGTCCCAGGTGACGTTCACGAACCGGACCCCGGCCTCGACGAGCCGGCGGGCGATCAGCGTGCTTTGGCCGAACAGCGTCCGGCCGTAGCGGTCAAGTAATCGTGGGTCCATGCTGTCCAGGTCGAGCGCGGCGCGGGCCTTCGCGGAGGTCAGCAGCCCGAACGCGCGCTCTTGCGTCCGGTCGAATTGGCCGATCGCGGCGGAGGTCTCGGCCCGGTGCAAACCGTCGTCGAACTGCCGCACCAGCGACCGGCGCGCGTCCAGTCGATCGACCGTGACGTCGGGCAGCAGCACGCTGTCGGGCAGGACGGGTACGCCGCGGACGGTGTTCGGGAAACCGGGTTTGGTCGCCGGGGCGTCCTTGTCCTTGAACGGCGCACACTCCGTCGTGAGGGCGTCGTAGCGCTTGCCAAGGAAGCCGCCGTACGGCCCCGCGCGGCGGAACACCTGGCCCCAGCCGAGCCAGCACGGTAGGTAGACGTAGTCCGGGAATGCGCCGGCGCCGCCGCGGCCCTCCCGGACGCGCAGGTACTCGCTCACCGACCCCATGCTCGGCGGGTCGGAATCGCGCGGGTGCTGGTCCGGCATCGGTTGGGCGAACCCGGTGTAGCTGGGCAGGCAGTTGTGGCAACCGGCCTTGTGATTGACCGACCGGACGACGGCGCAGCGGTGCAACCACTTCGCCATTCGCGGGAGGTGTTCGCACACCTGCAGGCCAGGGACTGTCGTGGAAATCGGCTTGAACTCCCCGCGGACCTCGGCGGGCGCGTTGGGCTTGAGGTCCCACATGTCCTGCGTCGCCGCTCCGCCGAGGAGGTAGAGGAGGATGACGTTCTTGGCCTTTCCCGGCCGCGCGGAGAGCTGCTCGGCGCGCAAGAGGTCGGGAAGGGAAAGGCCGCCAAGCGCGGCAAGGGCGCCGGCCCGAAGGGTTTCGCGGCGGGTCAGGCCGTCGCAGCAGCGGCGCGGGCTACCGAGCAGGCGGAGCAAGCCGAAGCCTCCAATGTTTCGCCCTTTGGAAAGGACCTCCGGTCTCTCTAGTCTACTTCATTCAAACGCGTGGCTCTCCCCACGTTATCCGTTCCGTTCCAATAACACCACGCTCGTGTCGTCGTGCCGGCCGTCGCCGCCAGTGAACTCCCGGGAGTCGCGGAACAGGGCGTCCAGCGTCTCGTCGACCGACCGGTCCCGGCAGGACTTCAGCGTCCGGACGATGCCGTTCACCCCGAACAGCCCGCTGCTGCCGCCCCCCGGGGCCAGGGCGTCGGTCAGCCCGTCCGAATAGATGAGGATTCGCCCGCCCGGAGGCAATTCAGCCGTGAGCGTCTCGTACCCCAGCTCGCGGGTAATGCCCAGGGGCAGCCCACCGTCGTGCGGGCCGCCGACCGGGATGACCGTGTCCATCTGCCGGTTGTGCAGGAGGGCCGGCGGGTGTCCGGCCGAAGTCCAGTGAATCAGGTGCCGAGCCGTGTCGATGGCGGCGTAGAACAGCGTAATGAACCCGCCGTCGGACTGGACGATGGCACTCTCGGACAGCCGCCGGTTGATGTCGCCGACGAACCCCGCTGCATCTGTGTACCGGTCCTGGGTCATCATCCGGATCAGAGTGTGCATAGTGATGATGGACATGCACGCCTTCAGCCCGTGCCCGGACGCGTCTCCGACCAGGGCGACCAGGGTCTGCGCGTCAGCGGGGAACACCTCGTAGTAGTCCCCACCGGCCATGACCACCGGCTGTCCGCCCGCCACGTTGACCTCGGACGGCTCGTACCGGGCGGCGGCCGAGTAGCCCGACTGACAGCGGATGCCGCGGGGGATGATCGTCTCTTGCAGCTTGCGCACCCCGTCCAGTTCGACCCGGAGGAGTTCGGCGAGGACGCCGGCCCGCTCGGCCCGCACGGCCGCCACGGTGGACTCCAGGGCGGCCAGCAGGAAGAACAGGAAGTCACCGCGTGCGTCCCGGACCACGTACGAGCGGAGCCCATGCTTGAGGAACCGGGGCAGGCCAATCAGCTCGTCGGTCCGGGTGCCGAGGACAACTGGGACAGCCGGGGCGGCCGCCCGGAGGGCCTGGAAGGCCGCGAATCCGTCGTCGGCGGTGGGCATGCACTGGGCCAGGACGGCCACGTCCCACGGCCCCGCCGCTCGGCCCAGCAGTTCGGTCCGATCGGCGCAAATTGCGACGTTGTTCTCGCCGTCGACGGCCAGATACATCTGGAGGAGTTCAGCCTCGTTGGTATTGTCCCATGCCACGAGGATGTTCACGACACACCTCCGGGGAGGCGGGCGCGGTGGGTGCGGGGGAGGATTCTGGC
Organism: Gemmataceae bacterium; assembly: GCA_035258765.1. Lineage (GTDB taxonomy): Bacteria > Planctomycetota > Planctomycetia > Gemmatales > Gemmataceae > SIAJ01. The sequence goes on along the minus strand of DATFWZ010000486.1, from coordinate 6,831 downwards.
GAAGCCGCGAGGCGGGACCGAACGGGAAGCCGAGTAGACTCTACCGTTGGCCCGGGTGAGGTGCAAGGGGTGGCAGGCGAGGTGCGTCCGGAGGACAGCCCGCCGCGAGGCGACGGGCTATCCTTCCTGATTGCCATTTCTTCTGTCGAATGCCTCGCACGCTCGCCGACGTGAGCAGGCCGAACGCGCACGGATTCTGATTGCCGGGTAGGGTCAGCGCATGGCATCCGAGCGACGAGCGGGGTCGTGCACCTCCGTCATCATGCCGATGGGCCTGTCGGGTCATTTCCTCTTCTGGGGCTAGTCCCCGTCCTTGCCGTCCTTCTTGTCCTTCCCGTCCTTGCCGTCCTTCTTGTCTTTCCCGTTCTTCTTTTCTCCGGACGTCGGCGCGGTGTGGAAGCTGACTGTGTTCGATTGGACGCCGTTGCTCGTCTTGCACGACACCGTGTAATTGTGCCCCGGCAACAGATCCCCCCGTGGGATCGTGAAGGTCATTTCCCAGAGGGCAGTGGGGTCCGGAGTCGGCGTGGGGACACCGGTCGCGGCCGCCGCCACCGTCTTCTTGCGGATGCGCGGGTGTTTGTACTCCCGTTGCCTCGGCGCCGCCGCGGCGGTGACCGGCGAAGGCGTCGCCAGCCCGAAGTCGGTGAGTACCAGGGTGGGGTCGAAACCGGTCGGGTCGAAATTGGCGTCCACGATCACGTCCACGTCCCGGCTCGAGTCCACGTCGCCCGGGACACTGGACAGCCCGACGCAACTTTGTCCGGCGACAGAGGTAATCTGCATCCAAAGGACCGGGAGGGCGGTGTCGATCCGGCGTACCGCTTCCGGGGCGGGGGCGGACTTGCAGAAGCACTTCAGGAAGCAGGCGTCGGCCGCCGCGGGGCCGGCCAGGGCGATCGCGAGGACGGGCAGGTAACACGTACGCATCGGCACACCTCGGGAGGGGGATGGGCCGACCGTGGCCGGGTCATTGCCTCAAGATCAGTCGCTTGCGCGGGGGACGATCCGCAGGTTTCGGAACGAGGCGGACCCGCCTTCGACGTACACGCCGAGTCCGCCGCGAGCCGTGAATCGCAGCGGCGGGTCCGGCCGCCCCTTGAGAAACGTTTGCAGGCTACCCAGCCGGCCGGGTGCGATTTCCTTAATGGAATGCTCCTCCTTTCCGTTCCAGCTCACGGAAAAACTCGCACCGTCGGCCCGGATTGCCAGCGCCCGCCACGGCCCACCGCTCACCGGCCGGTCCACGTCGATCGCCGACGAGTCCGCCAGCTGCACGGGGACATTTCCGGTATGCACCGGTTGGAGCCCGTGCAATTGGAATCGGCGCTCCCCGCCGGCCGGCCCGATCGGCTTGATCGACTTCGGTGAGTACGTCTTAACGCCCTTGGGTAGGGGTTCGGGTTTGGGCGGCAGGACCGGGCCGCCCTCGGGCGCGTAGCTCGCCGCGTCTTCAAGGTACGCGTATTCGAGGTGGAAGTCCCAGTCACCGCCTGGGTCGGTGACCCGGCGGTGGGCCGCGAACAGCCCGGCCCAGGGCAGTCGCGTGGTGAATTCGCCGCGGATCTCGCCGGTTAGGGTGAACGCGTCTACACCCGGGTCGTCCAGAAATTCGACCAGGGCCACTCCCGTCGAGTGGATTGACCACCAGCCGGTCGGGTTGCGCTCGGCCTTTGAGTGGTCTTCCCCGATCAGGAACCGGAAGACCGGCTGCGGGTTGCCGGTCTCATCGATCAGCGTCACCGGCCGGCCGGCCTTCAACTCCTCGCGCATCTGGCCGCGGAGGGCGTCCGGGCTTGTCGGCTCCACGGTCTGCTTGCTCGGTCGCTGGGCGCGCGTCAGGTACAGTGGGGCGAAGATGACGAAGGCCAGGACCAGGGGCGCGCCGACGGCGGCCGCGATGCGCCACCACCGCCGCCCCGGGGCTGCCGACTTCTGGCCGAGCCACCGGCGCAGGTCCGCGGCGAGCTGCCCCGCTGTCGGATACCTCTGCCCGACGTCCTCGACGAGGCACCGGGCCACGATGCGGGCAAGCTCGGGGTCGGCGCCCACGGGGACTCGCCCCGCGGCCCGCGTCGGGCTCTCCAAGTCCGCCGGTGCCGTGTCCGTGTCCGACTCCTGGTCCGGACGGTGCCCGCTCAACAGCTCGTACAGGATCACTCCCAGGGCCCAGATGTCGGTGGCCGGGCCGATCCGCCGCTTGTCCCCCCGGGCCTGCTCCGGCGACATGTACGCGTAGGTGCCGATGACCCCGCCGGTCCTCGTCAGGGTCGGGGCGTCCGCCGGCGGCGGGACGAGGGTCTGCGTGTCCGCGAACGCCGGGGGGCCGACCGTCTCCGCTGAGGCGGACCGCCGGCCGTCCACCGCGTCCGGCGGATCGCCGACGTCCTTGACCAGGCCGAAGTCGCTCAGGCAGGGCTCCCCGCCCTCGTCGAGGAGGATGTTCGACGGCTTCAGGTCGCGATGCACCAGCCCGCGGGCGTGCAGGTACTGAACCGCGTCGGTCACCTTGACCAGCAGGGCGACGGCGGCTCGCGGGTCGGCCCGATACGCCGCCCGGCGGTCGGCCAGGGTGCCGCCGCGGATGAACTTCATCGTGAAGTACGGCCACCCGTCGATGTCGCCGCGGGCGTAGTACCGGGCAATGTTCGGGTGGTCGAGGCCGGCCATCGCCCGGACTTCCTGCCGGAACCGCTCGGCGTAGGCCACGTGGGTCCGGTCCGGACGCACCGTCTTGAGGGCGAAAGTGACGCCAAGGACTTCGTCTACCACCTCGTAGACGTCGCCCATGCCACCGCCGCCGAGCCAGCGGACGACGCGGAAGCCGGGAATAACGGGGAGGAACGCCGGGGACCGATCGGATGGTTCGGTCGCCGGCTCCGCGGGGGCGCGACGGGTCGGGACGGTGAGAGTTTCACTGACCGGGGGTCGGCCGTTGGCCGAGCCCGGAACCGGGTCTGTCGTGGACATGTCGGATCGCCTCCCGGAGTGGGTCGGGAAGTGGCCCGCGGCGAGTGGTACGCGGGCTTTGCGCTACCGGCCCGGCGATTGACCGGTCCCACCTTCATAGCAGATCGCCAGACTGGACGGAAGTGGCCGGCGTGTTCCATTCGTCTCAGGTTCGTGGGGCAGACAGGCCCGGCGGGCGAGGGGCTGTGGCAGGCAGGAATGTCTGCCCCGCATCGCGGCACCCGTCCATAGTTAAGCGATCGGCGGGCGCTGGGTCGGTCAGCACTTTCATGTGTTTTTAATGTGCTCCCCGACGCGGACGCTTAATATGAGTGCCCACAAGCCTTTCCCATTCGCACCGGGGCTCGCCGCCATGACCAGGATCCGTCTTGCCATCGTCGCCGTCGCGTTGTTCGCTGCTCAAGCCGCCATTGCCGAACCCGAGAGGACGACCGGGGCCAACTATCCGCTCGCGGCCAAGTTCAGCCGAGCCTTCATCAACCAGCTCGTGCAGGACGCCACCGTTTTCCCGAGCTTCATCGGCAAGACCGACCAGTTCTGGTACTCGGTCCGCACGCCGGCGGGGGTCAAGTACTGGCGCGTGGACCCCACAAAGAAGACCCGCGACCCGCTCTTCGACGTCGCCAGGCTCGCGGCTCAGCTGTCCGAGGCGGTCCAGAAGCCGATCGACACCGACACCCTGTCGTTGAGCCGCGTGACGGTCACCGACGACGGAGCCAAAATGCGCTTCGTCCACGGCGACACGCAGTTCGAGTACGAGCTCGCGGCGGCGAAGTTGACCAAGCTCGGCAAGGCCCCGCCGGCCCCGCGGCCCTTCCCCAAGGGGGACATGGACGACCGGACTCGCGAATTCATCGAGCGCATGCGCGAGGAGCGCGACCGGCTGGAGAAGGACGAATTCCGGAAGGACGACGAGGAAAAGAAGGACGACCTCAAAAAGGACGACGAGGAGCGGAAAGACGACGTGAAGAAAGACGAAGAGGAGAAGAAGGACGACGGCAAGACGGACGGCTTCCGCGGAAAGAAGGGATTCGGCGGCGGACGCACCGGCTTCGGCGGCGACTACCGGGCCTTCGCCCCGGACCGCAAGAAGTACGTCTTCGTCCAGAAGCACAACCTCTACCTCGCGGACGAAGGCAAGGAGGACGCCGCGACGCAGCTCACCACCGACGGCGATGAGGACTACAGCTTCAGCAGCTTTGGCTTCCGCCTTGGGATGACGCGCACGACCGATGGGAAAGACGGGAAGATGCCCCCCGCCGACCGCAAGACGCGGCCGAACGTCACCTGGTCAACCGACTCGAAGTCGTTCTTCGTGACCCGGACGGACTCGCGGGGGATGAAGGAGCTGTACCTGGTCAACGCACTCGCGGAGCCCCGGCCGACGCTCGAGAAGTACAAGTACCCGATGCCGGGCGAGGAGTCGGCCGCGAAGAGCGAGCTCTTCTACTTCGACGCGGCCGCGAAGAAGCTCGCCAAGGTGAAGGCGAAGTGGCCGTACGAGCGGTACACGAACATCCACTGGAACAAGTCGGGCGACGAGCTGCGCTTCATCCGCCGCGACCGGCTGCAGCGGCACCTCGAGTTCTGCACACTCAACACCAAGACCGGCGATGAGAAGTGCCTGCTCGGGGAGGGGTTCGACGCCGCGTACCTGGAGTTCCAGCCGATCCGCTACGTCGATGAGTCGGACGAGATGATCTGGTGGTCGGAGCGGACCGGGTGGGCCCACTTCTACCTGTACGGCCGCGACGGCAAGCTGAAGAACGCGATCACGAGCGGCGCCTGGCGGGCCAGCCGGATCGTGGACGTCGATGCCAAGAACCGGCTCCTCTACTTCGAGGGCAACGGCAAAGAGCCGGGCGAGAATGTCTACTACAACCACCTCTATCGCGTCCGGTTCGACGGCACCGACCTCACCTGCCTCGACCCGAGCCAGCCGCCGTCGCTCTCCTTGTACCCCGGGGAGCCGGACTTCAACCACCGCGAGGACGGCTGCCGGGGGATGAACCACCGCTCGTACCTGTCGCCGTCGCGGCGGTTCGTCGTCACCTCGTGCTCGCGGACCGACTACCCAACCATGGCCTACCTGCTCGACGAGAAGGGCAACCGGGTCATGGACCTGGAGCAGACCGACCTGCGGGCCCTGATGAAGGCCGGGTGGAAGCTGCCGGAGACGTTCTGCGTCAAGGCCGCGGACGGCGTGACCAACCTGTACGGCAACCTGTGGAAGCCGTTCGACTTCGACGCGAAGAAGAAGTACCCGGTGATCGCCCACGTCTACCCCGGGCCGCAGCAGGAGGGGGTGACGCACACGTTCTCCGCGTACAGCACGAACATGCAGCTTGCCCAGCTCGGGTTCATCGTCATCCAGGTCGGCCATCGTGGCGGCACGCCGACGCGGTCGAAGGCGTACCACAGCTACGGCTACTTCAACCTGCGCGACTACGCTCTGGCCGACAAGAAGGCCGCGATCGAGCAGCTCGCGGCCAGGTGCACGTACATCGACATCGACCGCGTCGGCATCTACGGCCACTCCGGCGGCGGGTTCCTCTCGGCAGCGGCGCTCCTGCAGAAGCCGTACAACGAGTTCTTCAAGGTGGCCGTCGCCTCGGCCGGCAACCACGACAACAACATTTACAACGACAACTGGTCGGAGCGCTACCACGGGCTGAAGGAAGTCCCGATGGAGTCGAAGGACGCCAAGGATGGCAAGGACGCGAAGAAGTCGATCCCGCCCGCGAAGCCGTGGGACGAGGACGACCCGCAGGACAAGGGCGAGGCGAAAACGGCCGGCAAGGACGACGTGAAAAAAGCCGAGAACAAGACCGGCGACGCCAAGAAAGCCGACCCCAAGGCCGAGGCGAAGAAGGACGACGCCAAGAAGTCGGATGCCACGAAGGGCGAAGTGAAAAAGGATGAGGCGAAGAAGGATGACGGGACCAAGGGCGAGGTGAAGACCGACGGGAGCAAGAAGGAGGTCGCGAAGAAGGACGAGGCCGCGCCGAAGACCAAGTTCGAGATCAAGGTGCCGACGAACGCGGAGCTGGCGGCCAACCTGAAGGGCCACCTATTGCTCGTTCACGGGGACATGGACAACAACGTCCATCCCGCGAACACGATCCGTCTGGCGGACGCGTTGATCAAGGCGAACAAGCGGTTCGACATGCTGATCCTGCCCGGGAAACGGCACGGCTTTGCCGATTACCAGCCGTACTTTACGCAGCGGATGTGGGAGTTCTTCGCGCAGCACCTGCTGGACGACCGGCAGACGAGCGCGGATATCAATGAGAAGAATCCGTCGCGGCGGTAGGTAGAGGGCCTTCTTATAGGACCTATAGGACCTATAAGTCCTATGCGTCCTATACGTCCTATAGGTCCTATAAGACGAGTCACCGCCCCTCGCTCCTACACAAACATCCTCCCCTCTCGCCGATACCGCGGATGCCGCGCGATGGCCACGTGGTCCGCGGCGGTGCCGACCGCGGCGATGATCGTGTCCAACGGGTTCCCTACGGGTTCGCTTGCTGGCGCAATTCGCTCGATGAAATGTCCACCCGGAATTCTCGCTCTTCCAGCCCGGCGAACAAATCTCGGCAGCCCACCGGTACTTCCAGGCCCCCGACCTCGACGAACCGTCCATCGCGATCGACCCGCCCGCCGACGAAGAACCGGCAGCCGAGGTCGCGAATGGAGTCCAGGGCCGCGGCGACCTTGGCCGGGTCGTCGCCGTAGAACCGCGGGTGAACGACGCGTGCCGCGGTGTCCGCCCCGACGATGAACACGCACCCGGGGAAGAGACCGGCCTTGTCGAGGAAGGTAGCGGCTCGCGTCACGTAAACCGGGCGCCGCCCGCGAAGC
>DATFWZ010000485.1:0-8097 GCA_035258765.1 Gemmataceae bacterium | reverse complement strand
GCGCCGGCTGACTTCGCGACGAGACATGATAGGGCCGGCGCGTCGCCGGCCCCGGAGCCGATCCCATGCCGCGAGCCGCCGTCGGCCACCTTTTGACCCGGCTGACCGACGACCCGGACCCGGAACTCCTCGCCCGGTTCGTCGCTACGCGCGACGAGTCGGCGTTCGCCGCCCTCATCCGCCGGCACGGGCCAATGGTCCTGGGCGTCTGTCGCCGGCTCGTCCGCGACGCCCACCGGGCCGAGGACGCTTTCCAGGCCGCGTTTCTCGTTCTCGCCCGCAAGGCGAGCACGGTGCGGCCCGGGCGCGACCTGGCGGGCTGGCTACATGGTGTCGCCCGCAAGGCCGCGTTCGAGGCCCGACTCGCCCAGCGCCGGGCCGGCCGCGAAACCCTGGTCCCCGCCGTGCCCGACACTCCGCGACCCGACCCGGACCGACCGGACCCCGATGTGCTCGCCCGCCTCGACCGCGAGATCGCCCGGCTGCCCGCCGCCCACCGGGCCGCGGTCGTCTTGTGCGAGCTGGAAGGCCGATCGCGCGCCGAGGCCGCCCGCCTCCTCGGCATCCCCGAGGGGACGCTCTCCAGCCGTCTCGCGAGCGCCCGCAAGAGGCTCGCGGCCGGCTTGAAGCGAGCCGGGGTGCTGCCGGCAGTCGGGCTGACGGCCGGCGTCCCCGCGTCCTTGGCCGCGGCCGCGGTGAGGACGGCGATCGTCTCGGACTCGGTCCCGCCCCGCGTCGCGGCCCTGGCCGCCGGAGTCTCCCGGATCATGTACGCCACCCAGCTCAAGGCCCTGGCCGCCGGGGCCGCCCTCGTCGCCATCGCGACGCTCCTCATGCCCGAGCGCCCGGCGAACGCTGACCCGTCGCCCGCAACAAAGCCGACCGCGAAGGCCCGCGAGCCGCAGATCCTGGTCTGGGTCAAGGGAAAGGCTCTGCTCCTGAAGGATGACGGCTCCGTCGTCCGCAAGTGGGAGGGGGAGCAGGTGCCCGGGGTGGACGCCGCCCGACTGTCCCCGGACGGGACGCGGATCGCCGTCCTGCGCCCGTACGAGACGCGGACCACCAAGGCCCCCGTGGCCCTCGGCGGCGGGGCCACACTGCAGGGCTCCTTCGGCCGCATGCTGTATCGGCTCACCATCTGCCCGGTGGCCGACACGCTCGCCGGCCCGGACGTCGACCTGCCCGGCGAGTCGGTCGAGTCGGTCGTCTGGTCGGGGGACGGAACCAAGATCTACGCCGGCACCCACGACGACGATCTGACGTACGCGCGGATGAAGAACCTGCGCTACTTCGTCATCGACGCGAAGACATTCGAGGCGACGGAGATGAAGCTGCCGGAGGGGCATTCGCTGCGCGACGTGTCCGCGGACGGAAAGCTGTACCTGACCGCCGGCCCGAACCCGAAGCCGACAGTCGGCCGGCCGCTCTGGGTCGTCCCGGCCGACGGGTCGGACCCGGTGCGGCTGACGGACACGACCGAGGGTGCGAACTGTGCCCAGTTCAGCCCGGACGCGAAGACTGTCCTGGCCTGCGGGGCGGGGACGCTGAAAGTGTCGGCGGACGCGGAGATCGGCCCGGGCCGGTGCCCGCCGGCGAAGTCGTACTTCTGGTTCGACACCCTATCAATCGCGGACGGGACCCGGAGCCCGGTGTTGGATCTGAAGCCAGTGAAGCTGGTCGGCGACGAGGCTGTCCCGCAGCCGATCCCCGGGGTGCCGGGAGCGATGACGGTGCCCAACCCATACCGCGACTACGTGTGGCGCTGCCGGTGGAGCCCGGACGGGACGCGGGTCGTCTACTTGCCGCGAACGCTGCCGACCGACTTCGACAAGCTCGCGGCGGCCGTGACCGTGGCCAAGCGGGATGGTACGGGGAAGAAGCTGATCCTTGACTTCACGCACGCGGGGAACATCAGCATTGATTGGCGGTGACATTTGCCGCGGAAACTGGAAGTAACCGCCTCCGTGAAGCTACATCACGGTGTGCGATTCGGCAGCATATTACCATTTGCTCGGATACTCCGGTGTAGCTGAATTCGTGAGAATTCAGCGGCTCGGCGAGCCCGGGTGCTGAATTGTCACGAATTGAGCTACAGCCGATTCGCGCACACTCAATTAGAATTGGCGCGCCGTGCAAACTGGGGCGGCGTCATGAAAGATTGGCTGACATCCGTGCGGGCGCGGATCGCCGATGGCACGTTGCTGCCCACTGAGTACTATGCTGGCCTCGATTGCAATGCCGCGCTCGACGCCCGTGACGGTGACACCGAATTCGACGCCGAGTGGACACGAACGCTCAAGGAGATTGAGGATCGCTGGGTTGGCGCCAGCGTCGAGCGAGACTTGAAGTCTCTCGCAGCGGACATTCGCCGGGAGTCATTCCTGGTCGTGAGCCAGGCGACGCGGCAACATGAAATTGCCAGCTACGTCTCCGATGATTTGGATTTGATTGTCCGTGGTCGGCTGGTCGGAGTGGCGGCCCCGTTGTTGGAACGGCTTTGGGCGGCCTATGAACGGGGGGAGTTCCCAACGCCGCCGTTATGACTGGTTCGTTGGCCGTCCTCCTTGCCGTCGTCGTGCTCCAGCCGCTTGCCGAAGCTGACCACATCATCCATCGCGAACCCGATCGCGCGATAGAACTCGATCGCCGCGGCGTTGCCAGTTCGAATTTGCAAGTTGATTTTTGGGCATCCCGCGGCGCGCAACAGGCGCTCGGCCTCGTCCATCAGGGCCCGGCCGAGACCGCGACGCCGGTGCGCCGGATCGACACCGAGGTAATTGACCCACCCGCGGTGCCCGTCGTACCCGGCCATGACCGTCCCGACGACCGAACCATCATCAACGGCGACCAGAAAGAGATCCGGACGGATTTGGAGCTTGCGGCGGATGTCCTTGCGCGGGTCGTTCCACGGTCGGGTCAGCCCGCACCGCTCCCAGAGGCCCACGACGGCGACCTCGTCCGCCGGGTCGAACGGGCGGATCTCCACGCGCACCTCCCGCGTCGCGGTCAGTCGCCCGGCCCGAGTCGGCCGCCGAAGCCGCCGCCGGGGAACGCGGGCTCGGTCGCGGGCGCCGTCCGGTAGACCGGCAGCGCCGGCATGACCGTGTCGTCGAACAGGGCCAGGATGAGTCGCAGTCGCGGGGCGCCCTTCGCGTTCGGGAGTTCCTTCAGCCCGACCCGGATCGCCCGGTGCGACACCGCGAGGCACCGCTCCAGCCGGTCGGTCGTGTCTTCCGAGTTCGTTTTCAGCGCCTCGTGCACGGTCTCGTCGAGCTTCTGCCTGGCCGGGTCCGGGAGCAGGTTCGGCAGCTCCCAGACGGAGACCAGTTTATTCGCCGGCAGCTCGATCTGGCCGAGCCAGTCGTGTGCGATGAATGTGGGCCTGTCCCCGGTCTTGAGCAAGTCGAGCCGGCCGAACCGTGTCGATTCGTCGGCCGGCAGCGGCCGCTCCTTGCCGGCCCGGATGAGCACCGGGGCCTCGGCGTCTTTCACCGGCTTGATGAGGGCCACGCCGTCGCGCTTCCAGGTCCCCTCGTCGGTGGTCGGCAGGACCTCGGCTGCGACTTTGAGCATATCGGCCCCGGCGCTCGGGTGCGGCTGCATGGCGTTGCGCCAGCCGGCCGGGGCGCCGGCCTTGCCGGCCCAGGCCCGCGGCGGGAGCATCAGCGGTTTGACTTGCGCGTGGGCCCGAATCAAGGCGTCGGTGACGCGGGCGTGCTGGCGGAACCGGTCGTAGAGCACGACGCGGACGTCCGGGTCCTTGAACTCGGCCGCGGCCGACTTGCGCCACAGGTAGGCGTTCCAGAAGTGGTCGTACCGGCCGGCCTTCTCCAATTCGTCCAGCGCGGATTGCAGGTCGGCGGGAGTCGCTGTCGGAAGCGGCTTACCCGCCTGGAGGGCCGCGAGGTCCGCGTCGATGAGCTTCCGAAGAGTCGCGGGAAGTCCCATCCCCGCGCCACCGGGGCCGCCGCCGAAGCCGCCGGGCGGGCCCGCGACGTTGCCCAGGACTACCGCGGGCGGTTTGCCGGACGCTAACGCCCGGGCCAGGGCCGCGTCTCGCATCGCGAAGTCCCCGCCCTGTTGGTGGAGAATCAACCACGTCCGGATTGTCTCCGCTGTAATGGCCTTCGGCAGGTCGTCGTCGGTCGAGCGGACCGGCAGCTTGGCCGGCGCCGCCGTCGTTTCCGGCATGCGCGCCTCGTCGCCGACTCCCAGCACCACAAGAACGACAGCGATCATCCGGACCACTCGCGGCGACCACGTGCCGGTCAATACGACCGGCTTGCCGCGGCGGACCCGGCGGAGGATCATCACCGCGACGACCACGGCCACCACCCACAGCGCCAGGATGACGAGCCACCTCATGATAGGACCTCCGAACGGCGGTCAGCGATCAGCGATCAGCAATTAGCCAGAGACCGGTTGGCTATCCGCTGACGGCTGAAAGCTGAAAGCTGGCCAGGGGGATGAGCCGGCGGCCGTCCGGCTCGAACAGGTCCATCGAGATTGCTGGCCGGCAGGAGCGGCCGTGCCGCGTGTTCAGCCAGCAGTCTTCGCAGTCGGACGCGGGCCCGTTGCCGGGGGTGCGGAACGATTCGAACCCACTCGCCCAGATGTCGCTTAGCCGCTGGTCGCGGACGTTGCCTTGGCTAACGGACAAGTCGGTCGTCGTGCAGGGCATGACCTCGCCGGTCGCGGAGACGACACACGAGATGCGCCCGGCCCCGCAGGTGAACGTGTCGTCGCGGTAGAAGCAGTCGTCGCGCCCGGCCCCGCCCCACTCGTTGTCCAGCTCGACGTGGAACACGGCCCGCAGCCTTCGGGCGAAGGCCGCGGCCCGTCGCAGTTGTCGCGAGCTGGGCATCAGCTCCGCGTGCTCGTGGGCCCGGCCCTCGGGGGTCATCAGGTGGAACCCCCACGAGTCGGCCCCGCTCGCGAACACGTCGTGCGCCATGTCGGCCAGCAGGTCCGCGTTCTCGCGGTTGATCGTCGTCCCCGCGACGACTTCCGCGACGCCGATCGTCTTGAGCGCCTTCATGGCCCGGATCGCGGCGTCGAAGCTGCCGGCCCGGCCGCGGAAGCGGTCGTGATACTCCCGCGGCCCGTCGAGGCTGATCGCGGCCATCACCGGGGGGTACTTGGCGAACGTGTCGAGGTGCTGCTCGACCCGGCCACCATGCGTGTGGATGGCCCACGGCACGCCGCGACGGTGGGCGTATTCGACGACCTCGGGGAAGTCCTTGCGCAGGAGCGTCTCCCCGCCGGCGATGACGAAGACCGGGCGATTGAGCCGCACCAGCTCATCGACAATGAGCGTCTTCGCCTCGGCCGTCGTTAACTCGCCGGCCGACTTCTTACCGGCATGCGAGTAGCAGTGGGGACAGGTGAGGTCGCAGACGGACGTGCTGATCCACTGGACGGCCTCGGGCGGGTGAACGTAGCCGAGGCGCCGCAGCAGGCGGGCCTCGGCGAGCCAGACGTCGCGGGCCCGGCGGCCGAACAGGCGGTGGAGGATGCCCATGCGCGGGTCTCTGGGAGGTGTGGATTTGAGGATACCCGACGACGGTCAGGGGAGGTGTATCGGTGGTGTAACGGTGAGGCGGCGCTCGGCGGCCGTTATACCCGTTATAATGGACGGAAACTCGGGAGGCGCGCATGTCTATCCACGTTCTGGTCGAGCCCTTGCCAGACGGCTCCGGGTTCCGGGCCCGCACCGGCTCGCCGCTCGATTTGACCGCGACCGGGCCGACGCCGGAAAGTGCCCTCGACGAGATCGGACGACAGTTGGCCGAGAAATGGCAGCGCGGCGCACGGATCTATCCCTTGCCGACCCTCCCGTCGCACCGCCGAACCGACCTGCCACCGCCGACGGACGAGGAGATGCGGGATTTCTGGGCGGCAGTCGAAGAATACCGGGATCAATGCGACCGAGAAGCGGAAGAGCGGTACGGGGTGAAGATTGACCGGCCCGCCCGATGAGCCTCTACGTCTTTGACACAGACGCGTTCTCTCTGTACCAGAACTGTCACCCGGTTGTCATTCAGAACATCGCGCGACACATCGGGCATCAATTCGCCTTGACGGTCACGACGGCGGATGAACTCGTATCCGGCTGGCAGGCACGTCTCCGGCGGGCGCGGACCGATGCCCAGATCGTGCAAGCTCAAGGCCGACTGGCCGAAGTCCTCGAGCTGATGTCCGGGTGGCCGATCCTGCCGATGACGCTTCCGGCACTAGCCCGATTTGAAGTATTGATCAAAGCCAAGCTGCGAACCCGGGCGAACGACCTGCGCATCACCGCCGTCGCCCTCGAAGCGGGCGGCGTCGTCGTAACCCGCAACCTCCGCGACTTCCGCCGCGTGCCCGGCCTGGTCGTGGAAGACTGGTCCGTGTGAATCCGCCAGACATCTCCGGAAGCGGAGTTCAGAGCCGCTCGTACGCCATCGCCAGCACCGCCGGCTGGCCGCGCTCCAGCCGCCGCCAGTTCACGAATGCGACCGCGTCCGTGAGCGATTTCACTTGCTCCGCGGCCTTCTTGCCGAGGCCCGTCGTGTGCTCGATCACGAGCACCGCGACCTCGCCGGGCATCACCTGCACCCGCGACATGCCGGCCTTCAGATCATCCAGGTGCGTCAGGCAATCGACGAGGGCATCCAGGTTTTTCCCGTAGGTCGCTGGAAACCCAATGGCCTCGCTCATTGCGACGTGCAGGCCCGCGGCGTCGGTCAGCCGCCGGGCGTCGATCCGGATGATGGTCATGGCGGCCCCCGGTCAGCGCACCTTCTTGAACGTGGAGTAATGGTCGTCGGTGTAATGCGCGCTCCCGTCCGACCCGGTGACGAGCCGCTCGGGCCCGCGATTGACGCCGGCCCGCAGCGGGTTGACATCCCACTCGCGGTACTTGATCCGTCGGCCCTTGTCGTCGGTCTGCGGCAGCCGCCGCTCGAAGTTGCCAAACGTCCGCCCCCCCTCGTACCCGGCCATCGGCTCGCCGTGCTTGTCCACGTACTCGAGCACCTTGTGGACCTTGTCCGGGATCCCCTTCGCGGCCGGCTTCGGGGCCGCTTCCTTGACGGCCATCGGCGGTGACTTGACCGGGGGCGCAAGCGTCTCGGCCAGGAACAGCCGGATGGCGTCGGCGGCCCGCTGGTCCGCGTCCGGGTCGTACGCCCGGCCGGCCTTCAGGTCCCGCCCCGCTTGCGGGTTGGTGAAGTCGCCGCCGACCCCGCCGTACCGGACCAGCTGCCAGTCCACCCCGCCGCGGCGCATCTCCTCCTCGAACGCGCCGACCTTGGCGAGCGATGCCTGCGGGTCGTCCGCCCCGACGAGGACGAGGACCGCGGCCCCGACGTTCTTCCCGTCGTCCCCGGTCGGGGCAATGTCGCCGTGGACGCAGACGACCCCATCCAGGTCCGCCTTGGCCCGGGCCAATTCCAGCACCGCGGTCCCGCCGGCTCCATACCCGACCGCCGCGACCCGCTTCGGGTCCACGTTGGGCTGCTTGTCGAGGATCGGCAGCGCCGCCGCGGTCCGCTCGCGGACGAGGGTGCGGTCCTTGCCCGAAAATCCGAGCCGAGTCGCCGCGTCGGCCGCGTCCTTGGGCGTCACGCCCTTGCCAAAGAGGTCAACGGCGAAAACGACGTACCCGAGCCTGGCGATCTGGTTCGCCTTGGCCTTGGCGGTCGGGTTCGCGGGGCCGAGCTCGTGGACGACGAGGACGCCCGGTCGCTTGCCCGCCGCCCCGGAGTCGTACACCAACACCCCTTCGAGCGCCGTCCCGGCGTGCTTGTACTCGATCGGCTTGGTAACGATCTCGGCCCGGGAGACCGCCGGCCCGGCGGCGAGCGCCGCGAGGAGTAATGGGAGGGAACGCGTCATGGACGGGCTCCGCGAAGTGATCTGCCGGTGATTGTAGGGCGAGCGTCTTTCGAGTTGGCAAATAGGGGCAGCGCTTATTCCTAATGCGTTGTGAAGCCGCGACGCGGAGGCTTTACGGAGCGGAGCGCGAAAGCTCGGCGCTTCGGAGAGCCTCATGCAGCGCCCAGGGACGCCCAGCTTTCGCGCTCCGCTCCGTAAAGCCTCCGCGTCGCGGCTTCA
>DATFWZ010000484.1:0-29546 GCA_035258765.1 Gemmataceae bacterium | reverse complement strand
GGATCGCATCCCGGCGTGGCCTTACACTGGGACGTCGCCGCCTTTCGGCCCGTAAAAGACCCGCCACACCAGGAGGTCATCGCTGAAGTCTTCGAACCGGTGCTCGGTCGCGGCGGCCACGAACAGGAGGTCGCCCGGCCCAATTGGGTCCCGCTTACCGTCGTGGAACAGCACGCCCCGCCCGCGAACAACAATGTAGACCTCGTCCTGTTCGTGCGGCGTCTGCTCGTTCGGGCGCGCCGGCGTCCCGAGTTTGACGTCGAGCGTACCGTGCTGGAGGACGCCGACGGAGCGCTCGCCCGCGGAGCCGGCAATGGCCTCCTGTGCGTCGGCAAGACGGATCACGCGGCTGCGAGCTGGTTGACTCACGCTTCGCACCCTCCGCCGCTGAACGACTTCCTTGCTTATACCGCGCCCGGGCGGTTGTGAGGAGGGACAGGAATCCTCTCGCGTCAGATGAACGTGGCGAATGTTGTCGGGTCAGAATCCTCAGTCCGGGGCGATGCAATTACGTCGTAGAGGGGTACAACACGCCTTCGCCTTGGAGTTTGATTGTTCCAATTCCGCCGTTTGACCTCCGAATGTTGACGCGTTAGCCCCGCCCACCTCCGTTCCCACCCGCCAAGCGCACGCCGGAGCCCCAGGCCCCCGTCAATGGGGACGGCGAAGTGCTTTCACACTCGGGGCCGCGACTCCGAACTTTTCGGATTCAGATTAAGGACGGCATGGAGACCGCTGTCCCGGGGTGTGTCATGGATTGGCCCTAGGCGCACGGACGCGCCTCCCCGTTACCGTCCCGGTCGAACTCAGGTCGGCGGGATGAGCAGGTCCGGCGCGACTTCGGCCAGCCGGGCGAGGGCACGTTCCAAGTCGTCCTGGCGAGCATCCAGGACGGAGGTAGTTCGGACCATTTCTCGACCGACGTCGTCGGTAAAGGCCGCGCCCGGCTTCGACTTCTTGTTCATGGCGTGCGCCCAATTGGCAAATGCGGCGCGTTGGGCAACTAGCGCCCGCACCACGTCCCGGAGCCGTTCCAGTTCTTCGTCCATCGGGTCAACCTCGCGGCGGGTAGACACGAATGTCGGTCAGGCTTTGGTTAACCTGCCAGAATCAACCCGGGAACTACCCGACCGTCGCCTCCAGTGTGATCGCGTTCGGGCACTTCGCCGATCGGCCCATGGGGTCGCGAAATTCAAGACCCTCGATTGTCGCCCGGGCTCGGAAGGTGTGCTTTCGGCCCGCGGCGGCGCGATCGTTCGGGAACCGCTCGACCGTGACCTTGCCGCGGACGCCGGTCCAGACCACCGGCTCGCCCGACTCCGGGTCCGTAAAGTCCTGGCACTGGCGCAGGTGTTTCTGCGGCCTCGGATAGAGATTGACAGTCACCGACAAGACTTTTGACGCGGTGTCCAGATCAAATGTGTTCAACCCCTCCTTGATCCCGAGCTTCTCGGACTCGGCCCAGATGACCAGCACCTCCGACTGGTCGCGATTCGCCAGGTAGAGGTGAATGTCGGAGCACCCGCTACCCCCCGGGGGATAGTCGAACGTCGGCGCCGGACCGAACGGTGCCGGACCGGGTGGTCCCGAACCGCCGCTCCGGAACCGGTCGCAAGCCGTGGCGAGGAATAACAACCCGAGCGCCAATAGACATGGACGTGCCGGGAACATGAGCGTCCTCGAGCGCACCGAAACCTTTATGACCATTCTCGGCTGTTGGACGCGGGACCCGTCGCCATCGTTCCGAGAGGTGTTACTTGCCCAGTTCCGGCCACGTCTTGAGCACCGACAGCGCCGGCGCGACTGCCACCTGCCCCAGCCCGCATATGCTCGTCTGCAACAGCGTCTCGCCCAATTCGGGAAGCACGTCCAGGGCCGTCTTCGGCATTGTCCCGGCCTGCACGGCCTCCAGGATCTCGACCGCCTTCTGCGACCCGACCCGACACGGGACGCACTTCCCGCACGACTCGTTCCGGAAGAACTTGACCACGTTCGTCGCCAGGGCCATCAGGTCCGTGCCCTCGGCGACCACGACCAGCGCCCCGGAGCCGAGCATCGATCCCGCGTCCTGCAGGGCCTTGAAGTCGATCGCCACGTCCGCCCGGTCGGTCGGGAGGAAGTTGGAGGAGGCCCCGCCGGGGGCGAACGCGAGCAGCTTCCGGCCGTCCTTCATGCCGCCGGCCTGCTCGATCAGCTCGCGGACCGTCGTCCCGATCGGGACCAGGTACACGCCGGGGTTCGTGATATGCCCGGAGACGGCGATGAACTTCAGCCCCGCGAACCCGGGCTTGCCCTGGGCCTTCCACCAATCGGCCCCGTGCGCGAGGATCACCACGGCCATGCACAGGGTTTCGACGTTGTTGATCAGCGTCGGCTGGCCGAAGAGCCCGTGTGTCCCGGGGAAGGGGGGCTTGTTTCGCGGCTCGCCGCGGCGGTCTTCCAGGGCCTCGAGCAGGGCCGTCTCCTCGCCGAGGATGTACCCCCCGGGGGAGACGAATACCTCGATGTCGAACTTCCAACCGTTCGCGTCCGGCCGGCCGAGGATGCCGCGATCGTAGGCCCGGCGCAGCTCCATCTCGAACCGGACCTGTTCGGGTCCGTACTCGTGCCGCAGGTACAGAATCCCCTTCTCGGCCCCGACCGCCAGCCCGGCCAGGGCCATCCCCTCGATCACCAGGTGCGGCAGGTCGGCGAGGATTTCGCGGTCCTTGAACGTGCCCGGCTCGCTCTCGTCCGCGTTGCAGATGACGTACTTGGGTTTCCGCGACTCCTTCGCGACTAGTTCGGCCTTGGTCCCGGCCGGGAAGCCGGCGCCTCCCATGCCCCGGAGCCCGGTCGACTTCAAGGTCGCGACGGCCTGCCGCGTGAAGTCCGCGGTGCGCCGGGCCCGGTTAATCGTGGCGTAGCGGTCTTCGGGCTTGCCGTAGGGGTCACAAGCCCACCGGCGCGGGGGGCCGGGCCGGGGACTGGGAGCGCGACTCGGATCGGCGACCCAACTTTTGACCTCGTCCAGGTTCCCGGTCGGGACGGGCACGCCGTTGACCATCGCGGCGGGCGCCCGGTCGCACCGGCCGACACACGACACCTCGTGGACCTCCACGTCGGCGGCCGCCAGCTCGCGCAGCTTCCGGGCGCATTCCTCCCCGCCAGCGAGCCAGCACGACATGTCCCGGCAGACGGTTAGCTCGACCCGGGGTGGCGGGCTGGTGCGAAAGTGCGGGTAGAAACTGACGATTTGCTGGAACCGGTGCAGCGGGATCGTGTGCTTCTTCGAAAGTTCGCGAAGCGTCGCCTCGGACAAATAGCCGTGCTCGTGCTGGGCCTCGGTCAAGAGGGGAATCAGGCGCATGCGTCGAGCCTCCCGCGGGGCGCGAGAGGCTTATCGTAGCAGACGGCCATGCGGGGCACACGCCCGCATCAAGCCTGCTGCCACGCCGCGAATGCGTCCACCAGCCCGGACCCGGTGGCGACGTCCTCCCCGGTCCCGGCCCGGGCGGCTGTCCCCTCGTTGCTCATCGCGTTCGCCTTCCCGTCGGTCACGTCGCGGCACGTCCGCCCGAGGATGGCCTTGACCTCGGTCGGGCTCAAGCCGGGATTCTTCTGCAAGAGCAACGCGCACACACCCGCGAGCTGCGGAGCTGCCGCTGATGTGCCGCTGAACACGCCCCAGCCGTCCTTCTTGCCGGTCTTGTCGTGAGTGGCGTTGCTGTTGTCGATCTGGCAGCCCGACTGGATCGGGAGCATGATGTAGTCCGCGTGCGGCTGCATGCCGACCAGCCCGCAGAAGTCCGGCACGTTGCGGCCCGGGTAGATCTTGCTCTGGAAGCCGCTGGCGTAGTCCGAGGCGAGCATCGCCCCTTTCTCGTCCACGTACACGCCCCCGGCCGAGACGACCCCGGGCATCATCCCCGGGAAGGCCACGTGCCCGTTGCCGGCCGAGAAGACAACGACGACTCCGTCCGCGACCGCCGCCTGGATTTCCGCCTCGAGCGCCTTGAGCGAGTTCGGGAGCTGGGTCAGGTGAGTCCGATCGGGATTGGCCAGGTCGTACCCCAGGCTGACGCTGATCACCTTGGGGTTGTGTCGCAGCGCCTCCTGAAACCCCTCGAGAACCGACGCCCCGGCCCCGGGGTCGTTCTCATTGTCCAGCTTCACCCCGACAAACGTCACGTCCGGGGCGATGGCCAGCAGGTTGGCCGATTCCCCGGTGCCGTGACCGTTCCCGTCCTTGTCCGGGTCGGTGGCTCCCGGGGCGAGGACGACCGACGTGTTGTACCCGTTCTCGGTGAAGTACGGATGGCCGTGAGCGAACCCGCTGTCAATCATGACCACCCGCACGCCCTTTCCGGTCCCCCCCTGGCGGTGGACCTTGGCCGCGTTCAGGACCATGCAGACGTCCCCCGGGACGCGCAGGTGGTGGTAGTCGATCCGCGGCGGGACGGGCGACGGCTCGCCTGGCGGGAACCGGTCGGCCATGTAGATGTGTGGCCACTGAACGTACGCGTCGTCGATGATCCCGGCCAGCGGGTGCGTCTCGTTCCACGGCGAGTCGCCGGCCGGAGCGAAGAACGACTCCGCCGACGGGATGCCGTCGGCCGGCTTGAGCTTCCGCTCGACGAGCTTGACCCCAAACACCCGCTCGAAGTTCTCCCGGGTCCCGCGGACCGACACGGACATCTTCCCGGTCCGAGTGACGGTGAACCCGAGCTTGCTCAGCTCGGCGATGGCGACCGCCACGTCCTGGGGGTCGGGGGTGTAGCTGCGGACGGCGGCCCCGGTGAGCCGGGCCGGGGCCTCGGTGAGGCCGAGCCCGTCCGAGGGACGCTTGAAGGTGACCGCGATCCGCAGGACGTCCGATGGCTTTGTGGACTTTTTTTTCGCTCGGGCCATGCGCGTACCGTTCTTCCGATGGGAAGCTGGGGGAGAGGGATCGCACTACCGGATAAAGCGAATCGGCATGCGAAATCCTGCCAACAATTCGCCCGTCGGGCGCGGCCAGATGCAATGAAATCAGACTACCGCCGCGCGGACTTCCCCATCCGTGTCGCCGGGGGGACAACGGTCACCGACTCGACGTATTGCCGCAACGCCTCCGGGACAGGCAGGTCCGCGGCTTCGTACCCGGCCGGGGTCCCCGCGTCCGCGGCCCCACGCGGCCGCTCCGGGACGGCCGCCGCAGCCGTGCCGAATAACTTCCGAAACTGTTCCGGGCTGACGCGGAAGCTCAGACTTGCCCGGCCGGTCCCGGTCGATTCCAGGCCGAGCTCCGCGGCCAGGCGCTGCACTTCGGCAACACTCTCCGCCTTCCGGTGATCCGGCGCCAGCGTCATGGCAATGGGTATGCTCGCGGGCATGGGATTCGCCCTCACGGCAATCGTTCTGGGGCGAAAATTGTCGAGCAATTCGTGGGCCGCCTAGCGACGGACTTCATGCCGCAACCGCTCGACGTTCCCGGCCGCGTCCTCGGCGTGGGCGGTGACCTTCTCGACCGGGGGCACCACCGCCTCCCACTCCGCGAAGTTGTCCCGCGTCGGCTTCGCCTCGACCCCGTTCACGAGGACCCGCTTCACGACCCCGTTATCCCCCGTCGTCCCGCGAATGATCAGCCGGTCGCCGTCCAACCGCGCGCTCGTAATGACGGTCGCCGGCGGCAAGTCATCGACCGGGTCGAGCACTTTCGGGAAGCTGACGTTGGTCACTTCCTTCCGCCGCGACTCGTCGCCGGTCAACCCGACTTCCTCGCCGAAGCCGGTCCCGTCGCCGTAGAGGTCCTTGGCCCGCGTGCTCACCACCTCCGCGTGCCGGCCGGGGCCATACCAGTCGTGCAGATAAATGGGCACACCCTTCGGGGTCTTCGGCTGCGGTCGCGGCCCGCCGCCGAGGTTCACCAGGGCTCGCCTCTCCCCGCCCTTGTTGTCGATCACCTTCACGTTCCGGAAGTGCGACTCGGCCGTCCCCGTCGGGTTGTCGTCGCTGATCTGGATCAGTGGCATGCCGCTCGGGCCGCCGTAACGGTGCCCGGCGAACGTCAGCCCGTCCACGGCCAATACGCCGAATTGCACGCTCAAATCGTCGTGCCCGCGGTTGAACGGCTCGGCCGCAGCCCGACTGATGAGCATGTCCTTGTAGAAATGGCGGTCGTAGTTCGGGTGGTACACCCCGTACGCGACCTTGTGCATTTTCATGTTCTCGACCAGCACGCACGGGCTCTGCGGCCGAAAGGCATAGTGCAGCTCCCAGATCTTCGTGTTCCGGAGGACGAACGGGTGCCGCTCATCCGGCCCGACGCGGTCCACGCCCTCGCCCAGGTTGATCCCATAGAGCCCGTCGCCGTGGGCCTCGTTGTCCTCGAACCGGACGAACGGCAACGTGCGAATGTCCACCGGCTTGCGGGCCCCGTCCGGCTGTAGTACGGGCAGGGTCAGCTTGAACGTGCTGGTCCGCGTCGCCTCGAAGCGATACCCGTACCGACCGTTTTCGCACGTGACGTTGCGCGTGAATGTGTTGAGCGAATTGGCCCACCAGAACCCGGCCCCCTCGTTGCGGTCGAATGGGAGTGCCTGCTTCGGGAGCGGCTTGCCGCGACGCGCCTGCACGGCCAGGTTGCGGTCGAGGACGTTGTAGACCTCGGTCCCGTCCTCCAGGAAGTACCCGTGTCCGACGCTCTTGTAGCCGACGCAGTCGCGGACCACGAGGTAGTCGGTTCCATGGATGGTCAGCCAACGGTTGCCGCTGTCCCAGATACTGGTACCGACGACCGAGCTGCCGCGCATGCTGTCGCCGCACAGGTGGAAGTGCAGGGCGTACCGGCCGAGGACTCCTTCCTTGCCCAGGTGTCGAAACTCCGCGTACGAGATCGACCCGGCCGAGTGGCGGTGGTACATGGTGTGCCCGCGAACTGCCGGGTCGGCCGACTCGACGACGACGTTCCGCGACAGGTTGGCCACTTCGCCGCGGTACTCGCCGGTCCCGATATGCTCGTGCTTCAGCGCCGCGTCGAGAGTGACCCTTGACCCGTCAACCGCCTTGATCGTGGCCTCTTCGGTGTAGTAGCGGTCGTTATGCTCGTCGGGGTCCTTCGTGCCGGTGACGATCGCCTTGTCCCCGACGCGCCAGCCGGAGACGGGCTCGGCCAGGGTGACCGTCGCGTCTCCACTCTTCACATCAGCACCGAGCTTGACCCAGGCGTGGCTCAAGGGCGCGCCATGAAAGTCCATCCGCCCGCCGCAACAGACGATGGCGGGACAAGATTGCTTGTCCATGCCGTCGAAGTAGACGAGCCGGATTCGGGCCGACTTGCGGATCGGGACCTCCGGCGTGCCGATCTCCAAGGCCGGCTTCGGGTCGCCATCCTTGGGCGTTTCGAAATGGGCATCGCACTCGAACCCTTCTTCGGAAGTCGTCTCACCGGACTGGACCTTCACCAGGCCGACGCAGAGGAGCGTGTCCTTGTCCGCGTCGAACGCGAGCGTCCCACCGACGAACACGGCGCGAAAGGCCCTATCGGAATTGCTGCCGTAGACGACGCGGTGCCCCGGAGGAATGAGGACGGACTCCCCCGCGGCCGGGACCTTGCCGCCGGCCCAGGTCTCGGGTGATTCCCACGGCCCGCTCTGCGCGGAGCGAACAACCGCTCGGTCGGCGGCGAAGGCGGTGGAGGTGAGGAGAAGGATTCCGAGGGAGAAGAGGCGCACGCGAGGCTCCGGGGGAGGGGGAAACAGGCAGGAAGTATATTGTGGTCGGTCTCGAGGACGGACGCAATGGGCCGTCACTACCCGAGTCGAGCCACCTCACCCGGTTGGAAGTCGCATACCTCAAGCTCGATCGTCCGGTTCCCCTGCCAGTCGTTGACTCGCGGGGTGAACGCGACGCAGCACCGCCGGTCGCCGCTCATCAACTCTTCCATGCGATCGCCCATCCCCCAGGCGACGGCCCGCAGGCTGGTCGCGCCCTGGCGGACGCGGAAGCTCAAGTGCCGCTCGTCCTTGCCGATCCGCCGCGGGTCGCCGATGATCTCCAGCCCGCCGGCGAGGAACCGCGGCCGCGGGTTGTCCGCCCCGTACGGCTCCAGCTTGTCCAGGTCGCGCAACAGCCCGGGGGTCAACGCGCTCAGCGGCACTTCGGCGTCGAGTCGCAGTCGCGGGGCCGGCGGCGCGCCCTCCGGGAAGAACCGGGCCGCGTAATCCTGGAAGCGCTGGCGGAAGGCATCGATTTCGCTCGGTCGAATCTTCGCCCCCGCGGCCATCGCGTGCCCGCCGTGTCCGACCAGCAAGTCGTCGCACGCCTTCAGCGCCTCGTGCAGCTCGAACCCCGGGATCGACCGGCCTGACCCGGTTACCACCTCGGCCCCTTCCTTCAACGCGAACAGGAACACGGGCCGGCCGATGTGCTCGACCATCCGCCCGGCGACGATGCCGACCACCCCCGGGTGCCACTCCGCATGGGACAGGACCAGTGCCGATACCGTTTCCAGGGCGAGCCCGTTCACCTGCTCCTTCGCCTGATGGACCATTTTCCGTTCGATCGCCTGGCGCTGGCCGTTCTGGCTTTCGAGGTATTCGGCCACATCGCGGGCCTTGACCGGGTTCGGGGTCGTCAACATTTCGACCACCAGGCGTGCGCACCCGAGCCGCCCGGCCGCGTTCAGTCGCGGGGCGAGCTTGAAACCGATGTCGTCGGCCCGGATCGGCCCGTCCGGCGAGATCTTCGCGGACTCGATCAGCGCCTTCACGCCCAGCGGCGGCTGCTCCCGCAGCCGATTCAGCCCGGCCCGCACCAGGATCCGGTTCTCGTCGTGCAGCGGGACAACGTCCGCGACCAGGCCGAGAGTTGCGAGGCAGAGGGCATCGAGCAAATAGTTGCGGAGTCGGTCGGTGACCTTCTCGCTCCCGCAATGGCGAACGGCCAGGGCCCAGGCGAGTTTGAACGCCACCCCTGCGCCGGACAATTCGCCGAACGGGTACGAGCAACCCGGAAGTCGCGGATGAACACACACGGCCGCGGCCGGCAGCTCGTCCTTCATCTCGTGGTGGTCGGTGACGATCAGCTCGATGCCGAGCTTCTTCGCGAGCAGGGCCTCGTCGATCGATGCGATCCCGCAATCGACGGTGACCACCACATCCGTCCCGCTCGCGGCCAGCTGGTGCAAGGCCTCTGGGTTCAGTCCGTAACCCTCTTCCAGCCGATGCGGGACGTAGAACTCGGCCACGACGCCGAGCTGTTGCAGCAGCCCGAGCAGGATCGCGGTCCCGGTGACGCCGTCCGCGTCATAGTCGCCGTAGATGCAGACCTTTTTCTTGGCGTCGACGGCCCGGTAGAGCCGCTCGACAGCCTCCGGGATGCCCGGGAGGGACATGGGTGGATGTAGGCCGGACAGCGGGGCGTCGAGGAATCGGCGGCCCTCCTCGGGCGTCGTGAATCCGCGATTGAGGAGGAGCTGGGCGACGACGGGGGAGGTGCGCAGTTGTCCGGCCAGCCGCTCGATGGCGTCCCGGTCGTGGGGCAGCAGGTGCCAGAGCTTGGCCACGGCCGGCATGCGCAGTCTCCGGGCGGGATGGGTATGAATCTACAGCGCCGTGCGGACGCGGGCCAAGGGGAGATGGTGGGCAAAGATCCCATAGGACCTAGAGGACTTATGGGACCTGTAGGTCCTATGCGAACGCCCCGCCAATTCCGCTGGCAATCCCCACCCCTGCACCGCACAATAATCTTTCCCGCCCCGCCCGCCTCTCCCTTCGGAGCCCCGCCGCGATGAACCAGGAATCAACCTCCACCCGCCGCGACTTCCTCACCACTTCGGCAATCGCCGGCGGACTCGCCCTTTCCCAGGCCGGCCTCTTCGCCGGCGAGAACAACCTGCTCAAGGTCGGCCTCATCGGTTGTGGCGGTCGTGGGACCGGGGCCGCCAAGAACACCCTCAAGGCCGACTCCAACGTCAAGCTGGTCGCGATGGCCGACATTTACGAGGACCAGATTCAGCGGTCCCTGAACCAACTCCAGAAGAACAAGGAGATCGCCGCCCAGGTGGCGGTCAAACCAGAAATGCGCTTCACCGGTTTCGACGCCTACAAGAAGGTGATCGACGCGACCGACGTGGTCCTCCTGACCACCACCCCGCACTTCCGGCCGATGCACCTGAAGGCCGCCATCGAGGCAGGCAAACACGTGTTCGCCGAGAAGCCGGTGGCCGTGGACGCCCCGGGCGTCCGCAGTGTGTTGGAGACCGCCAAGAAGGCCAAAGAGAAGAACCTGTCCCTGTTGGTCGGGTTCTGTTACCGGTGGGAGTTCGCCAAGCGGGAGACGGTCAAGCGCATCCACGACGGGGCGATCGGGGACGTGTCGGTCATCCACTGCAACTACATCACCGGCGACCCGGGCCGGTATCACGAGATGAAGGAGCCGCCCGAGACGATGGAGTACCAGATGAAGAACTGGTACTACTTCACCTGGCTGTCCGGGGACCACATCGTCGAGCAGCACTGCCACAACCACGACAAGGCCGCCTGGGTGTTCAGGGGCGAGTACCCGGTGTCGGCTTACGGGCTCGGCGGGCGGCAGTCGCGGACCGACCCGAAGCTCGGGAACATCTTCGACCACCACACCGTGGTGTACGACTACAAGAGCGGCGCCCGGGTGTTCTCGATGTGCCGGCAGTTCAATGCCCCGGCACTGTTCAATGAGGTCAGTGACCACATCTTCGGGACGAAGGGGAAAGCTGACCTGATGGCGCACCTCATCCGCGGCGCCGGCAAACCGTGGGCGTTCGACGGCGAGAACTCGGACATGTACGACCAGGAGCACATCGAGTTCTACCAGGGCCTCCGCGGCGGGAACCCGGTCAACAACGGCATCGACGGGGCCCACAGCACGCTCATGTCGCTGATGGGCCGGATGGCCACCTACACCGGGCAGAAGATCACCTGGGACATGGCGATGACCTCAAAGGAAGACCTGTCACCGCCCAAGTACGAATGGGGCCCGCTGAAGTACGCCCCGGTGGCGGTGCCGGGGGTGACGAAGTTTGTGTAGAATGGCACCATGGCTACCGTGCCAACTACCCCGATACCGACGACCGTGTCCCCGGGCTCCGACTGGTCGGCAATGATTGTCCACACACCCGGCGTGTGCGGCGGACAGGCCCGGATCGACGGGACCCGGATCAAGGTCAAGCACATATACCGCTGGGTCGAGGAGATGGGCATGACGCCCGGTCAGGTGGTCGAACAGTATCCGCACCTGACGCGGGCTCAGGTTCACGCGGCACTTGCGTACTACTGGTCCCATCCGGAAGAGATTCGGAGCGATATCGAGGAGGAGGATCGGCTCGTTGCCAACTTGAAGCCGAAGTCCGGCCCGTCGAAACTTCCGGCACGACTTGCGGAACTCGATGCCCAGAACGATCCGCTTTCACCTGGATGAACATGTCGCCCATGCCGTCGCGGACGGGCTTCGTCGGCTGGGAATCGACGTCACGACGACTAGTAACGCCGGTCTACTCGGGGCCGACGATGACGCGCAGATCGCGTACGGGGTGTCAGAATCTCGCGTGATCTTCACCGAAGACGACGACTTCCTCGTACTGGCAGCTCAGGGCGTCGTCCATGCTGGTTTGGCGTACTGCCATCAAAACACCCGGTCGATCGGTTACGTTATTCGGGCGCTCGAATTGGTCTGGGAAATCTACGAGCCGGCGGAGATGTTCAATCGGATTGAGTTTATTTGATGGGGCATGGGCCTAAAGTATCCCTCGGTCGCGGTGCCCGGGGATGACGAAGTTCATCTGAGGCGATTGGGCAACAGGAGGGCATCATGGCGCGAGTCATTCCGCGCGATTGCCCAGAATGCGGCGGCACAGACTTGCGGGTCACCATCACCGAGTCCGGAAACCGTTGGGGGCCGCGGCTCTTACCTGGGCTCGGCACTTGGCTGGCGTATGGCCCTTTGACAGTCGTAGTGTGCCGGGAATGTGGGTTTGTCCGCTTCTTCGCGCAGCCCGCCACGCTGGAAAAGCTTGACAAGGCCAAGGATTGGGAGCGCGTCAAATCCACTCTCAACTATCAGTCCGCCGAGCCCGACGTCGCGCCGGACGCCCGCGCCATCGAGTCCCCGCAGGGATGAGGTTCGCTGAGCAGAGCCGACCGGCAAGCGTGTTGTCAGCCATCAGGCTCGCCTTCGGCTCGCCGCTAAACGACGTTACCGTTCCTACAAACCAAATACCATGAACCGCCGCACCTTCCTCTCGACCTCCGCCAGCCTCCTCGCCGGCTCCGCCCTCCTCGCCGACGACGCCAAGCCGAAGCTCAAGAAAGCCGTCAAGTACGGCATGATCGGCCCGGGCAAGACCGTCAAGGACAAGTTCGAGCTGATCAAATCGATCGGGTTCCTGGGCGTCGAGATCGATAGCCCGTCGAGCCTCAACCTCGACGAGGCCAACGCGGCGCAGAAGGACACCGGGATCAAGATCCATGGGGTCATCGACTCCGTCCACTGGAATTCGACCCACGCCCTCTCGCATCCGGACGAGAAGGTCCGGGCCAAGGGGCTCGAAGCTCTGCTGAAAGCCATCGAGGACGCCGAGAAAGTCGGGGCCGACACAGTGCTCCTCGTCCCCGGCGTCGTCCGCGAGGAGACGTTTAACGGCAAGAAGGAGAAGGTGACGTACGAGCAGTGTTACGAGCGGTCGCAGGCCGAGGTGAAGAAGGCGATCCCGGCCGCGGAGAAGGCGAAGGTCAGGGTCGCCATCGAGGTGGTGTGGAACAACTTCATCACCAAGCCGGAGCAGCTCGTCCAGTACGTGGACGACTTCAAGTCCGAGTGGGTCGGGGCCTATTTCGATTGTTCGAACATGATCAAGTACGGGGTCGCGCCGGCTGACTGGATCCGCAAGCTCGGCAAGCGCATGCTCAAGTTCGACTTCAAGGGCTACAGCAAGTCGAAGCAATGGGTCGGCGTGGGCGAGGGGGACGAGGACTGGCCGGAGATCCTCAAGGCACTGGCCGAAGTCGGCTACAACGGCTGGGCGACGGCCGAGCTGGGCCGGCTGGACGAGAAAGCCCTGCGCGAGCTGTCGGCCAAGATGGATGACATCCTCGGGTTGAAGTGATCCGAGTGGCCACCAATTGGCTTCGGCCTCCCCACTGGGCTCGCTCGACCTAGTCAATCGAACGCGGATGACGCGGATTCGCGCGGATCACACCTGACAGATCTGCCTTCTATCTGATCCGCGTGCATCCGAGTCATCCGCGTTCGTTAGCTTTAGGACCCCGCTCGGGCCGCCGTTACAATGTGGCCATGGCCGCGACCATTCACCCGGACGGGGCCGACCCGGCGACCTACCGCGGTCTCCCCGCCCTCTACGAGTTCATCAACTCCGACGGCGAATACCGCCGCTTCAACTGCGGCCAGGCCGCAGCCTGCACGCTGCTCACCCATTACCGGGCGTTCCCATCCGACCTCGACTGCGACGCGGCCTGTCAGGTCATGACCGAGGTCGAGGACGACCACCCGCCCGACAACTTCGGCGGCTGGTTCGGCACCAGCCGGCGACGGGTCGAACGCATCTGCCGCACCCACGGCATCGCCCTGGAAGAAGTCGACGGCGAGGACGAGCTGCGGCGGTACCTCGACAACAATCGGCCCGTGATCGTCATGCTCGGGACCGAGGGCCCGCCGATCCTCGGCCGGTGGCACGCCCCGGCCGGCCACTGGATGGTCGCGTACGGGTACGACGCCAACCAGATCTTCCTTTCCAACTGGAGCGCATCCGGGATGCCCTGGCCGGAGTTCCGCCGCCGGTGGGCGGCGCTGGTCCCCCGGCTGATCTCGATGCGGAAGCAGGGACTGGCGGCCGCCGACCAGCTCGCGGACGCCTGAGGCGGCCCGTTCCCATAACCTCTTCTTCATGTCGATCCCCGTCCTGGAAGTCATCGACGTCTCCAAGCGGTTCGGCCGGTTCGAGGCCCTTCGCGGCGTCTCCCTCCGGGTCGAGGCCGGCGAGTTGTTCGGCCTGCTCGGCCCGAACGGGGCCGGCAAGACCACCTTGCTCAACATCCTCGCCTGCCTGAGCGACCCGTCCACCGGGTCGGTGCGCCTCTTCGGCAAGCCACTCAGCCGCGGCGACCTGTCCGTCCGCCCGCTCGTCGGCATCGCCACGCAGGACCTGGCCATCTACGCCGAGTTAACCGCCCGCGAGAACCTCGCCTTCTTCGGCCGCCTCTATGGCCTCGGGGGGCCGGAATTGTTGAAGCGCGTGGATGAAGTTCTTGAGCTGACCACCCTCCGGGAGCGCGCCGACGACCGGGTCGGGACGTTCTCCGGTGGGATGAAGCGGCGGCTGAACCTGGGCGTGGCCGTGATGCACCGCCCGAAGGTGCTCTACCTGGACGAGCCAACTGCCGGGGTGGACCCGCAGTCGCGACACCACATCTTCGGCCAGGTCCGGGCCCTGAGCGCGGCCGGGGTGACGATTGTCTACACCAGCCACTACATGGAGGAAGTCCAGGCGCTCTGCCCGCGCATCGCCATCCTGGACCACGGGAAGGTGATCGCCTGCGACACGCGGACGAACCTCCTGCGGCGACTGGACGGGACGCTCACGATCCGCGTGAACCGGGACCTCCCGGCCGTCGTTGAGCGGGTCGGTCGGATACCAGGCGTGAAGGTGCTATCCGCCGCGGACGAGACGCTCACGCTTGGCACCCAAGACGTGAATTGGTTGACGCTCCAGCTGGTGGCGCTCCTCCGGGAACTGGGGATTGAGCTTCTCGGACTGGATGCCAAAGAGCCGACGCTCGAACAGGTGTTCTTGCACCTGACGGACACGGCCGTGCGCGACTGAAACGAAACGCCTCCCAGTGTCCCCGGGTGCCACTGCCATTCCGGCAGCCGGAGTTTGAACATTGCCAAATCACCCCCCCCGCCCCTGGCAATCTTCGATTCACTCATCTGAGGCGCAGACCTGCAACGAGTCTTCAAATCGAAGGTTGACAACCCGCACCCCCAGCCGTGGCAATCTTCAACTCCCGCGCCCGCGCACCGGTGGCAAAGACTCCGGGTGATCGCTTTTCGCTCGCCATTGCTCGCCCGACCGCCCCATAATAACTCGGTACCTCGTCCCGCCGGGTGCGTCCCCATGCGCCGCCTGTCCCTCGCGCTGTCCCTCTTTGTCGTCGCCCCTGTTGTCGCCGAACTTCCCCCAACCGAGTCGGGAAAAGTCTCCTTCAAGCCGGTGGACGACCAGTCCACGGTCGCCGAGCGCTATCGGCTCGAGCCGTTCGAGTTTGCCTACCAGCTCAAGTCGAAGCGGGAGTTGCCGGTCAGCGGGATCGAGATCTACGAGCTGACCTTCCCGTCGCCGGTGAAGACCAAGTACGAGGAGAACAACACCGTCTACGCGGAGTACTACAAGCCGCGAGGCAAGGGGCCGTTCCCAGGGGTGATCGTCCTCGACATCCTCGACGGGAGCCAGGTGATCTCCCACGGCATCGCCACGGTGCTGGCCCAAAACGGGATCGCGGGGCTGTGCGTGCAGATGCCGTACTACGGCCCGCGGCGGCCGGCCGCGGGGCGCGTGCGCATGTTGTCCGCGGATGTCCCCCACACCCTGGATGCCGTCCGGCAGACGGTCCTGGATAACCGCTGCGCCGCGGCGTGGCTTGCGTCGCGAGCCGAGATCGACGCGAAGAAGCTCGGCATCCACGGGACCAGCCTGGGCAGCTTCATGGCCGCCCTGTCGTCCGCCGCGGAGCCGCGGCTGAACAATGTGTCGATGCTGCTCGGCGGTGGCGGGCTGGTGGACGCCTACTGGGAACACCCGAAGGCGAAGCCGTTCTTCCAGGTGCTGACGGCCCTGGGCGGGGACAAGGAGATGGTGAAGAAGCTGATCGCGCCGGCCGACCCGATCACGTATGCCGATGTATTGAAGAAACGCAACTTGCTCATGATCGCCGCCAAGCGCGACGACGTGGTCCCGCCGGCCGCGGCGACGGCCCTGTGGGAGGCGACGGGCAAGCAGAAGATCGTCTGGTTCAACGCGACGCACGTCGGCACCGCCGTGCATCTCTTCGATGCCACGGACCACATCGTCAAGCACTTCAAATAGGCAATTGGCTTGTTAGGTGGTTAAGTGGTTAGAAAACCGACCCAACCACCCAACCACCCAACCACCCAACCACCCCCCCTAGAATGGATTAATGACGTTAGACGACCCACACGCCGCCCGCCGCGGACCCATTGTCACCTTCTGGGGCGCCGCCCAGATGGTCACAGGGTCAATGCACCTGCTGGAGGCCGGCCCGACAAAGGTGTTACTCGACTGCGGCCTTTACCAGGGCCGCAAGGAGGAGGCCCGGCAGCGTAACTCGCGGTTCCCGTTTCACGCCAAGCACATCTCCGCCGTCATCGTCTCCCACGCCCACATCGACCACTGCGGTAACCTGCCGACCCTGATCCGCCACGGCTTCGACGGCCCCATCTTCTGCACCGCGGCCACCCGCGACCTGCTGGCCGTCATGCTCGTGGACTCGGCCAAGATCCAGGAGGAGGACGCCGCCCACCTGAACATCGCCCGGCAGTACGTGGAACCGTGGATCGAGCCCCTCTACACGCGCTTCGACGTCGATCGCGTGCTCGAACAAGTGGTCGCGGTCGACTACGACAGGTTCCGGGAGGTCCGCCGGGGTGTGCGGTTCAAGTTCATCGAGGCCGGACACGTCCTCGGCTCGGCGATGGTCCACGTCGTTGTCGACGTCGAGTCCGGCGAGCACACGCTCACCTTCACCGGCGACCTGGGCCGGCGGACGGTGCCGCTCCTGCGCCACACCGCCCCGATCCCGCCGGCTGACGTGCTGGTGTGCGAGAGCACGTACGGCAACCGCACCCACGAACCGATCGCGGTCACTGCGGCCAAGCTGTACGACGCCATCAACCGGACCATCGATCGCGGCGGCAAGGTGCTGATCCCCGCGTTCAGCCTGGGCCGCACTCAGCTCATTATCCACTTCATCCACCGGGGAATCCTGGAGAACCGCATCCCCCGCATTCCGGTCTACGTCGACAGCCCGCTCGCGGCGGACATCACGGGCGTTTACGAGAGCCACCCGGAATGCCTGGACGATGAGGGCCGGCAGATGCTCGCGGATGGCGTCGGAATCCTGGGCGGGGACGTGGTGACTTACATCCGCGAGTTCGAGGACTCAATCCGGATCAGCCACCGGCCGGACCCGGCGGTGATCATCGCGTCAAGCGGCATGTGCGACGCCGGCCGCATCCTGCACCACCTGAAGGAGCACGTGGACGACCCGCGGTGCACGATCATCCTGGTCAGCTACCAGGCCTACGGTACGAACGGCCGGCGGCTGCTCGAGAAGTCGCCGACGATCAAGTTCCTCGGCCGGGACTGGAACAAGTGGCTCGAGGTAGTGCACCTCGACGGCTTCAGCGGCCATGCCGACCGGGCGGACTTCCTGGCCTACCTTGGCCC
This sequence comes from Gemmataceae bacterium, assembly GCA_035258765.1. Classification (GTDB taxonomy): domain Bacteria; phylum Planctomycetota; class Planctomycetia; order Gemmatales; family Gemmataceae; genus SIAJ01. The sequence goes on along the minus strand of DATFWZ010000484.1, from coordinate 12,067 downwards.
GCTCGCCAGCAAGGTGGGGAAGGTGCGATTGATCCACGGCGAGCGCGAGCAGGCCGAGTCGCTCGCCTCGGCGCTGCGCGAGGTGGGATTCCAAGATGTCGGCGTGCCGAGCCCGGGGGACCTCGTCGAGATGGAGTGAGCGCCTCTCGTCGGGCGGTCTAGAATACCGTGGATGAGAAAGAAGCTCTGCAACCGGGCCGTGCCGCTCGCCATTATGGCCGGATTGGTCCTGCTCCTCAGCCGGGCCGCGGCGCCGCCGGTGCCAGAGCGGGAGGGCCGACCCGTGGGCGAGAAGGTAGTGAAGTCGGACGCCGAGTGGCGCGAGCAATTGACCCCAGAGCAATACCGTGTCGCCCGCAAGCACGGGACCGAGCCGGCGTTCACCGGCGAATACTGGGACACGAAAACGGACGGTGTCTATACCTGCGTCTGCTGCGGGCAGCCGCTGTTCGACGCCCATACCAAGTTCGACTCCGGGACCGGGTGGCCAAGCTTCTCGGCCCCGGCCGACCCCGAGGCGGTTTCGACCCGGACCGATCGTAGCCACATGATGACCCGGTCCGAAGTGCTCTGCAGCCGATGCGACGCCCACCTGGGGCACGTGTTCGACGACGGCCCGGCCCCGACCGGGCATCGCTACTGCATGAACTCGGCGGCGCTGAAGCTCGTGCCCCGGGAGGGGGAGAAGGAGGGCACCGACCCGGGCGGGCGGTAGCGCTCACCGCGCCCGGCTCGGAAACGGTCGCGACGGGCTGGGCGTTCACGTCGAGTGCATTCATCACTCCATCTTCGCGCACCGCGCAGCTGACCGCCGGAATTGTCACCGCGTCAGTAAAGGTGCCCATCTGGGCGCCGAAGGTACCGGATTTGCGGGCGGATTTCTGCTTGTAATACCTCACCTTGCCGCTAAAAATAGACCGATTGCCGCCTCGGCCCGACACCCGGGCCGGGGCGTGTTCCTTGAGTTTCCGATCGCGGGGAAGGACGAAGGTCGATGGACGCGGGCTTAGCGCTGATTCGCTCCGGGCAACTCCTGTACACGGACGACGTGGGCCGTGACGCCTGCGGCATCGGCGGCGTGGCGGCCAAAGACGGCAAGGCCACGGCGGAAGTCGTGCGGAAAGCCCTGACAGCTCTCAAAGCCCTCGAGCATCGCGGCGGCATCTGCGGCGACGCCGGCGACGGCGCTGGCCTGACGTGCCAAATCCCGCAGGCCTTCCTCAAGGAAGAGGCCAAGCGCCTCAAGTTCGACCAGGCCCGGTACCTGCGGCCCGAGGACCGCCTGGCCGTCGGCGTCTTCTTTTTCCTCGACACCGACCCGGCCAAGGTCGACCAGGCCCGGGCCCTCATCCAGGACACCCTCGCCAGCGGTCCGATCCACTGGTTCGGCTGGCGGACCATACCCACCAACCAGGACGCGTTGTCCGCCCGGTCGCGAGCCGTCCGCCCGGGGGCCATTGAGCAGCTTTTGTTGCGTTGCAACGCCCCGGTCGCGGAGGTCGAAGCGTTCCTCTACCGCCGGCGGCTCGAACTGCGCCAGAAGTTCCTCGAAGCCGGGCTCAACGTTTACATCCCGTCGCTCTCGGCACGCCTGGTCAGCTACAAGGCCCTGGCCACCTCGTTCCAGTTTATCGCCTTCTACGCCGACCTGGCCCGCGACGACTTCGAATCCGGGGTCGTCATCTTCCACCGCCGGTATTCGACCAACACCTACCCCAACTGGGCCCTGGCGCAGCCGTTCCGGTACTCCTGCCACAACGGCGAGATCAACACGATCCGGACGACGCGGAATGCGGTCCACGCTTACTCGCGGGCCCTGAACCCGCCGGTCCCCGGGGGCGACCTGCTCACGCCGAAGCTGAGCGACTCCGGCAGCCTCGACGAGTGGGTCGAGCACCTGATGGTCGAGCGCGGCTGGAGTCTGCTCCGCGCGCTGCGCCTCAGCGTCCCGCCGGTGTGGGACACCGAGGCGGAGTTCTGGGGGCAGGAAGCGGTTGACCTCTTCAGCTACTGCCGGCGGACCTACGGGAGCCTGTGCGCCTGGGACGGCCCGGCCGGGCTCATCGCCACCGACGGGCGGGTGCTCGTCGGCGCCGTGGACCGCATGGGCCTCCGCCCAGTTCGGTGGTGCGCCGACAAGCGCGGCTGGCTGTACATCGGCAGCGAGTCCGGCGTGTTCGGGATCGACCCCGCGACCATGGTCGCCAGCGGCCAGCTCCAGCCGGGACAGATGATCGCGCTCGACACGGAGACCGGCGAGCGGCTCGACCACCACCAGACGATGCGCCGCGTCGTCGCCGAGGTGACGGCCGAGCTCGGGAGCATGCACGAGGTCAACCGGGCCGAGATCATTGTCCCCGAGGGGTTCGACTTTACCGCTCAGATCGACGACCAGGTCGGGGCCATGCTGACCGACCGCGGGTGGAGCCTCGACCACCTGCTTCAGGGGGTCGGCTGGGACTTCGAGCGGGCCGTGTTCGTCAAGGACATGGCCAAGCTGAAGAAGGAGCCGCTCGGGTCGATGGGATTCGACCGCGTGCTGACCGTCTTCAGCCAGCACCACCCGACCCTGTTCAAGTACCTGCAGCAGACGTTCGCCGAGGTGACCAACCCGCCGATCGACCCGTACCGCGAGGGCGGGGCGATGTCGCTCACCACCTACCTCGGGCGACCCGGCGGCTTCCGGGCGAAGGATGAAGGCGAAAGGATGAAGGATGAAGGAGAAGACGATCCATCCTTCATCCTTCATGCTTCATCCTTGCCGGTTCGGCAGATGGAGCTGGCCAGCCCGGTCATCTCCGACGCGATCATCGAGGAGATCCGCCGGAACGAGGTGCTCGGCTACCAGCTCATCGACACGACCTTCCCGCTGTCCGGCGGGGAAGAGGCGCTGCGTGAGGCGCTGCATCGCATCCGGAGCGAGGCCGAGCGGGCCGTCCACGCCGGGTACGCGGTCCTGTGCCTGTCCGATAAGGAGGCGTGCAATCGCGGGATCGACCCGATCCCGTCGCTCCTGGCGCTCGGAGCCGTTCACTCGTACCTTTGCCGACAGGGGCTGCGGGACCGCTGCTCGCTTATCGTCCAGGCGTCCGACGTGCAGGAAGGGCACGACATCTGTTGCCTGGTCGCGTTTGGGGCCGACGCCGTTCACCCGTACCTCATGCTGCGCCTCATCAAGGACGGGCTGACGTTCAAGGAGGCGGAGACCAAGCAGGAGGTGACGATCTCGGCCCACGAGTGCCTGGAGAACCTGTTCGCGGCCCTGGAGGACTCGATCAAGAAGGTGATCGCCAAGATGGGCATCACGACGATCGAAGGCTACCGCGGGGCGCAGCTCTTCGAGGCGGTCGGGTTCGGCCCGGAGCTGATGGAGTGGCTGGGCGACTTCCCGAGCCGGGTCGGCGGGATCGGGCTGAAGGAGCTGGTCGAGGACGCGGCCTGGCGGGTCAAGACGGCCGAGGAGATGTTCGACAAGAACCGGCCGATGGGCCGGAACAAGGACTACATGGCCTTCAACGCCAAGGTCCGCATGGCCCTGCGCGACGCGGTCAAGGAAGCTCACCCCGAGCCGGAGCCGGGCGGCGGGGAGATGGCGTACACGGCTCCCCCGCGGGAGGTCGATGAGGAGGCCCCGCAGCGCGTCGCCGAGAAGTGGGTCAAGTTCACCGACATGGTGAACACTCGCCCGCCGACGGTGATCCGCGACCTGTTCCTGGTCAAGCGGGCACCGAATCCGATCGACATCAAGGGCGTCCAGCCCGCCCTCGATCTCATCGTCAATCACTTCCGCGGCGCCGCGATGAGCCACGGGGCGCTCACGGCCGCCAGCCACCAGACGATCGCCGCCGCCCTCAACGAGTTGGGCGGCTTCAGCAATAGCGGCGAGGGGGGCGAGGCCCGGTTCCGCAACGACGCCCCGGAGCGACCGTGGGGCCCGTTCTGGGAAAAGACGCTGGCCGACCGCGCGGCCCACCCGGAAATCTACTCCCTCCACGGCGACCTGCGGAAGAGCCGGTTCCGGTCGCGCATCCGCCAGGTCGCGTCCGGCCGGTTCGGCCTGGACGCCGAGTACCTGGTGAATGCCGACGAGCTGCAGATCAAGATGGCCCAGGGGGCCAAGCCCGGCGAGGGCGGGCAGCTCATGGGCAAGAAGGTGACCAAGGAGATCGCCGAGATCCGCTACGGCCGGCCGGGCAACGACCTCATCAGCCCGCCCCCACACCACGACATCTACTCGATCGAGGACCTGGCTCAGCTCATCTACGACCTCAAGTCGGTCAAGCCGGGCATCCCGGTGTCGGTCAAGCTGGTGGCCGTCGAGAACATCGGGACCATTGCCGTTGGGGTGGCCAAGGCCGGGGCCGACGTAATCGAGATCGACGGGATCGACGGCGGGACCGGGGCCGCGATGCTCTCGAGCAAGGAGCACGCCGGGCTCCCAACCGAGATGGGGCTCGCCGAGGCCCACCAGGCGCTGGTGACAAACGGGCTGCGGTCGTCGGTGCGATTGCGCGCCGCCGGCGGGATCAAGAATGGGTACGACGTGATCAAGTACGCCCTGTTCGGGGCGGAGCAGTTCACGTTCGGCCAGGGGCTAATGGTCTCGGTCGGGTGCATCGTGTGCAAGTCGTGCCATATCCCCAACTGTCCGACCGGGATTACTGGCTCGCCCGAGATCTTCAAGGGCCACCCGGAACACACCAAGGCGTACCTGATGCAGGTGGCCCAGGAAACGCGGAGCCTGCTGGCCCAGATGGGCTTCACGCATATCGGCCAGATCGTCGGCCGCAGCGACCTGCTGGTTAAGAACCCCAGGCTCCCGGGCCGGGCCGCTCTGCTGGACGTCTCGCGGTTCATCCGCCCGGACATGGCCCTGGCCGATCTGGAGAAGAACTTCCCGCAGACGCCGGGCGCGACCGGCGTGTGCAACCCGGTCGAGAAGTCGCTGAACCAGCGGATCATCGAGGCGGCGCACGACGCGGTGGACACGTGTATGAACGCGGACCTGGTGTTCCGCATCAAGAACAGCGACCGGGCGGTCGGCGGGACGGTCGCCGGCCTGATCGCCCGAACTTACGGCCGCGAGGGGATGCCGAACCACCGCCGGGTGAAGGTGAGCTTCGAGGGCGAGGCCGGTCAGAGCTTCGGAGCCTGGTGCGTGAACGGCCTGGACCTGGAGCTTCGCGGGTTTGCCCAGGACGGGGTGGCCAAGGGCATCTCCGGCGGGCACGTCGTGGTGACGCTCGACTACACCGCGAGCGATTACGGCGGCGAGATCCAGAGCGTCGCCGGGAACAATGTCGGCTACGGGGCGACGGGGGGGACCATCTTCATCGGCGGGCTGGCGGGCCACCGGCTCGGCATCCGCAACTCCGGGGCGACGATCGTGGCCGAGGCGGCGGGCAAGTATGCCTGCGAGTACATGACCCGCGGCCGCGTGCTCATCCTGGGCCCGATCGAGAACGAGGTCGGAAGCGGCATGACGGGCGGGGAGCTGATCGTCTACGACCCGGACGGCGATTTGCCATTGAAGTTGCACAGCAAGAGCGTGGCGGTGATTGATTGCGGGTATGTCGATTACGAGTGGATTCACCCGCTGATCATCAACTACCACGCCCGGACCGGGAGCCGGCAGGCCGAGTGGCTCTTGAAGAACTGGACGGAAGTCCGCCGCGGCCGGAAATTGCGGAAGGTTCTTTCGCTGGCGGTGGCGCGGAAGATGGAGGACTTCGCCGCGGTCGGGACGAACGCGGGGTAGGGTCTTGCAATCTTGGTATGTAGGGTCGGACGAGTCTTCGAGGCTCGCCGTCGGCATGATCGGCCTCGAAGACTCGCCCCCCTACAAGACAGTGCTCCGCGAGGCGGAACTCCGCCGTTGGCTCAGCTCCGAATCCTCTGGTACAATCCCATCCAGCTCAAGCAGCGCATACCGCCCCGACTTTCGGGCGAGATGATCTCATGACCGCCAGGCGAACTCCACACCGTTTCACGGTCGCAACCTACGAGAAGATGATCGACCTCGGCATCCTCAAGGAGGACGACCGGGTCGAGCTCATTCGCGGGGAGATCGTTGCAAAGATGCCCATCGGTGATCCCCACATTGCCTGTGTCGATCGGCTCAACCGACTGCTGGTCCGTGCGGTCGGAGACGACGCGATCGTGAGCATCCAGAACCCAATTCGCCTGGCGGACAGCGAGCCGGAGCCGGACGTGGTGCTGAAACGGCCGCGCGACGACTTCTACATCACGGGCAAGCCCGGCCCGGCCGACATCCTTCTGCTCATCGAAGTCGCCGACGCGTCCCTGGACGACGACCGCGAGGTGAAGCGGCCCCTGTACGCGGAGGCCGGAATCGGCGAGTACTGGATCGTCAACCTTGTCGACGGCTGCCTGGAAGTCCACCGGCAGCCGCGGCCGGACGGGACCTACGCGGACGTGCGGACGCTCCGGCCAGGGGAGACGATCGAGATCGCTGCGTTGCCACGGGTCACCGTTGCGGTGGCGAACGTGTTGGCTCAGTGACGGGTGGCGGGCCGCCGGATCACGAACTCGGCCGCGACCGGAAGCTGCGGAAGGTATTGCCGCTCGCGGTGGCGCGGAAGATGGAGGACTTCGCCGCGGTCGGGACGAACGCGGGGTGATTCTTCTCCCCCCCTCTCCGCTTCCGCTTCGGAGCGGGGGCCCCCGGCCGGCGAGTCGGGGATGCTCAATTGTGAATCGCGAGGTGAATCCGTCGTTTGCCCGCTTGGGGAACAGGTGTCATGCGCCGACCACTTTGGATCGGGCTCGTCGCACTTATCCCCGCTTGCGTCCCGAGCGACGTGCCCGACCCTGGCAGGGAGGCGGAGGCCCCGAACACACGGGTACTCGCAATCGCCGAGGACGGGAGCCGGTCCGAGGCTCGGGAGGCCCTCACACCGGAAGTCCTCGCCGGCCAGTACTACGAGGGGGACGGGCTCGGCCACAACCTGAACCTGGAACTGCGGACCGACGGTTCGTTCGAGTCCTCCTTGCACGGGTGCCTGGGCATGCTCGGCACGACGGCCGGGAGGTGGGCCCTCGGACCGGACGGTGTGACCGTGACCATCACTCGGGCCGACGGGAAGTTCCAATCGGAGCCGCTCGGCGGCATGCGGGTGGTTACACTCCGCGGGCACTACCTGCTGGTCCAGGAGTCCTTCCTGGACCTGTTCGAGAAACTCGGTCCGGAGCGGAGAACCTGCCTGCACCAGGAGGCTGCCAAGCCGGCGCTCCAGGCCGAAATGACCCGTCACATCGAGGACGCGGTCCGGCGGAGGGAGTGAGCCGGAGGCCCGGGCGAGCAACCAAGGTTCGCGGCCCAATTCGTCGTCGCACCGGACACGGCCGGCAAGAAGTAGGTGAGTCCAGGTGTTGTACTCATTCGAGGTCTGATTCCGTTCAATCAGGGTTCATGTGCATGGACGGAAGAAACTTTGGGTAGCTGTCAAACACCAAGGTGGAGCACGCCGCCTACCTGCCCGCGCCATGGTCGGGCGACTCCCTTTCCGTGCTGGTCGTGACTTCAGCGGCGCTCCAGTCCCAGTCCCGTCAATTCACTCGCCGCTTGACCGCGGGCGGCGGGTCGGGGATGCTCTATTGCGATTTGCCTAGTCAGTGCGGTGACTCGTGCCTGAGTTGAGCGTGCTCGGCTGCGGGAGGGCTCACATGCGATGGCTCGCGTGCTCGGTCATCGGCCTCGGCATGATGCCGGTCGGGATCAGCGTTTATTTCCCGCGGGCGACCGGCGACGGGCAGGCCGGCGAGCGCGGGCCCCTGCCGCGGGAGGTCCCGGAGGATGATCTGGGTCGCCGGCTCCGCGACCTCGGATACACTAGTGTCCCAATCGACCGCCTGCGGGCTGGGTACCTGACCGTCCGGGCCGAGGTCGCCGGCCACGCGTTGCGGCTCGTGCTGGACACCGGCAGTCCAGTCAGCGCCCTGGACCGGGAACGAACCGCGGCCCTCAAGTTGAACTGGGACGAACCTCCGGGCGTAGCCCGGGACCGGAGCCCGACGTTTGACCAAGAAACCCGGACCCAGATCCCGGCACTGGACCTGGGCGGAGCGCGGGCGGAGCGGGTGATCGTGTGCCGAATGATCGCTAGCGGGACGAACCGCGCACTGGCTGCCCTCGGGGACCCGCCGGTGGATGGGTTGATCGGGGGCGACGTGCTGGCCGCCGTCGGGGCCCTGATCGACTACACGGGGGGCCGGCTGTATGTTCGGACGGGACATGCCACTGTCCGCCCACAATGGGAAATCGAATTCGGCTCACTCGATGTGAGGCTGCCCGTGGACCCGGACTCGGATTTGGCGGGTGCCGGCGGGCCCGATTCGGTGCGAGTGTACGCGTCAGCCGACGGAGGGAAGTCGTGGGCGCGGGCCGGGGAGTACCGACCAGCGGCCCGGGAGGTGCAGTACGAGGCCCCGCGGGACGGGGAGTACTGGCTAGCCTTGCAAGTGGTCGGGAAGGACGGTCAGGCCAAGCCGGCCGGGACGGAAGGATTAGTGGCGTGGCGGAAGGTGCGGGTGGACACTTCGCGCAAGGTCGTTCGGCCGGATCCGCCACCGGCCGACTTGCGCCAGGAGGCGGCCAATCTGCGGCGGGAAGTCGAGCGACTTCGACGGCGTGTACAGGAACTGGAGGTTGCTGGTAAGCGGTGACCGGGATCCGGCTGGAAGTGCCTTACTCATTGCACGGGACGCGTGCCGTCAGCCCGGTACCCGGAGTGCGACGAGTCCGGCTGCCGAATTAGTCGTTTGATCGGCCCGGTAGCCGAATCCAATGCCCCCTTGCCAGACACCCGAAACGGTTGTCGTGCTTTTCATCGCGCCGGATGGCGGAACCCATTGGAGAGTTGCGACTTGCTCCGCGGGGCCAGACTTTCTTTTCACTTTGCATTTCACAAATGAGGGGGGTGTCCCACACAGTGAAAGGAATGCAAACTTGCCGGCTACAAATCGAATCAGCCTCAATGAGCTAGCAGGGCTTTCACCGGCTTCCCCTCCGCGAACTTCACCGTCCGCCCGATCGGCGTCTGGTTCACCTTGGCCGGGTCGATTCCGACCGCGGTCAGCGCCGTCGCGTGCAGGTCGCCGACCGTCACCTGGTCGGTCGGCTCGGCCTTCGCGTCGGGGTCGGTCGCCCCGACCACGATCCCGCCGCGAATCCCGCCGCCGGCCATCGCGAGGCTGAACCCGTTCGGCCAGTGGTCGCGGCCGCCGGCCGGGTTCACCGTCGGCGTCCGGCCGAATTCCCCACAGCAGATCACCAATGTCTTGTCCAGGAGCTTGCGCTCCCGCAGGTCGCGGACGAGCCCGCTGAACGCCGGGTCCAGGGTCTTGAGCTGCTCGGCAACCTGCTTGTGGTTGTTGACGTGTGTGTCCCACCCGGACAGGGTCACCTCGACGCACCGGACGCCGACCTCGATCAGCCGCCGGGCCGCAAGGCAGCCGCGACCGAACGGGGTGTCGCCATACGCCTTCCGGACCGCGGCCGGCTCCAGCGACACGTCGAACGCCTTGAGCTGCTCCGACGTCATCATCTTGCGGGCCCCGGCGATCGTGTCGCGGTGCAGCGTCCCCTCCACCCGCTTCTGCCGCCCGCGGGCGAACGCCCCCTCAATCACGTCGAGGTGCTTGAGCCGGGCCTCGTCGCGATCCTTCGGAAGGAACGACTGCGTGTCCGGGACCGGACCGGCCGGGTCGTCCATCCGGAAGGCGTCGTATTGGTCGCCGAGGAACCCGCCCCGGGCCGCCCACTGGCCGGGCAGGATGCTCACGTGCCGCGGGATGTCCACGCCGGTGGCGGGCAGCTCATGGCAACACACGGCGCCGATGGACGGGTGAATGACGGTCGGGTCCGGGCGGAACCCGGTCTTCATCGTGTATGTCCCCCGCTCGTGGTCCCCCTCCTTGCTCATCATCGACCGGACCAGCGCGATCGAACCCATCTCCTCGGCCGTGTGCTCGAGGCCTGGGGCAAGCTCGATGCCGTTGACGGCCGTCTTGATCGACCCGGTCCCGCCGGCGATCCGCGTCCCCGGGTGCGGGTCAAACGTCTCGAGCTGACTCGGCCCTCCCTGGAGCCAGAGCATAATGATGGAGGTTGCCGGCTCACGCGACTTCTCGGAAGCGCGCGACAGCAGGTGGCCAATGGGCGTGAGCCAGGTAGCGCCGGCCAGGCCGGCGAGGCGCAGGAACCCACGGCGGGAGTGATTTAGTGGTTCCACGAGAACTCCGTCGAATTGATCATTGCCCAATACAGGTCTTGAAGATGGTCTGATCGGGACTGTGACGTGTTCGCCAACAACTGCTCGAAGTACGCCGCCTCCTCCGGAGTCGGCCGCCGGGTCAGCGCGGCCAGGTAGGCCGCCTCCACCGCTTTCGGGTTGTCGGACGCGACCCAGGCGATCCGGGTCGTGGCGTTGAGCGGGCTCCCCTGGATCCGCTCGCGGACCATCTTGCCATTCATCCGGACCAGCCCCTGCGGGATGGTGCCGCCGCGATTCTCAAACTCGTCGTCCCCGGTGTCGCCGTAGCGCTTGACGAACTCGTTTTGCTGACCGTACTTCATCAGCCGGGCGATGATGTGCGACTCCGCGTCGATCGTCGAAATCGACGCGGCTTGCAGCACGCTCCCGGACACCTGCTCCGGCCGCAATCGCGTGAGCGGGAACACCGCGAACGCCCGCTCCTCCTTGTCCCCCGCGTCGTGCTCGGTCGCGCTGTCGAGTCGGAACGCCTCGGTTCTGGCGATGAGTCGGATCAGTCGCCGCACGTCGAACCCGTGGGTCGCGAAGTCGTCAGCGAGAATTTGCAGTGCCGGCGGGACGGGGCCGTCCGGCTCCAGGTTGTCAATCGGGGCCACCAGCGGACGGCCGAACATGACGGCCCAGACGCGGTTCACGGTTGCTCGCGCGAAGTACGGGTTCTTCGGGTGCGTCACCCACGCGGCCAGGCGCTCCCGGCGTGTGCCTATGGCGGGCAGTAGCTCCGGGGCGACCGGGACGCCTGGGGTGATTACCGTCTTCACCTGCGTCTTGCGGTCCTCGACCTCGTACTCGCCGTCCTTGTCGCGGATGCCGGTGAACCCGACGCGCGTTTGCCCGAAGAACGCAGACAGGCCCTGGAAGTCGGCCTGTTTCCACTCCGCGAACGGGTGGTTGTGGCACTGGGCACAGTCGAGGCGAATGCCGAGGAAGGCGCGCGTGACGCGGCCGGCCAGGCGGACTGGGTCGGGCTGGTTTGCCTTGTCATTCTGGACCGTGACGCTGACGAAGTTCGTGTTCGGCTTGTCCGTCCACAAACCCTCGCCCGCGATCAGGTCGCGGACAATCTGGTCGTACGGGCGGTTGGCGGCCACCTGCTCGGACAGCCAGGTGACGAACCGACGGCGGCGGAAAAAAATGAACGGCCCATCCTCCGTGCCGACGCACGCCCGGGCGAGCCGCTCCGCGAAGTTGTCGGCGAATCGGGCGTCCTGGAGGATGTGATCGGTGTACCATGCGAGTCGCTCGTCGGCCGGCAGCGCCTCGAACTGGCGGACCTCTTCGAGAGACGGGACGGTGCCCATGAGCCCGAGCGACAGCCGCCGGGCGACGGCCAGGTCATGGGCGGGACCGGCGGGCTTGAGCCCGTCCGACGCCCACTGTTGGCGGAACGCGGTATCGACCTGGCGGACGGAAGCGCGGAAATCGCGGTCGCGATGGTTCGCGGCGTCGTAATGAGAGATCCGATCGGGCTTGCGCGGCGGGAGGAGATTTACGCCCAGGGCGATGGTGCCGCCGCCGACAAGGCCGAGGAACAGCAGGTTACGCAGCCACAGCACGGTCGCGCCCTCGCCGTTGGGAATACTGATCTATGTACCAGAATAGGTCGCGGGGGGTTTCAGGGTGAAACCGCTTCCCTACCCGGGCGGGTATCGTTGAACATGAGCCAGCCGCTCCCGCCGCCGCTCCCGACTCTCCCGCCACCACTGCCCGTCTTACGTGGCAGCGAACCCCCGCCCCTTCCCGTCGTCGAAATCGATCGCGACAACCGCACG
>DATFWZ010000483.1:0-19368 GCA_035258765.1 Gemmataceae bacterium | reverse complement strand
CCGAGGCGGTGTACAAGGAGAGCTTCGCGGCGTTCCGGCCGAAATTCAAGGACTACCAGGTCGTCGTGTCGAACTACAACGGCGACCTTTGGCCGGCGACGACGCGGTCGGACTTCGCCGAGTTCGTCTCGCACGGGGGCGGGTTCGTCGCAGTGCACGCGGCCAACAACTCGTTCCCGGAGTGGCCGGAGTACAACGCGATGATCGGCGTCGGCGGCTGGGGCGGGCGGAACGAAAAATCCGGTCCGTACGTCCGGCTGCGCGACGGCAAGTTCACCCGCGACACGTCCAAGGGAGCGGGTGGGGGCCACGGTCCGCAACACGCTTTCCTGGTGGAAGTGCGCGATGCGGAACACCCGATTACCAAGGGGCTACCACAGAAGTGGATGCACGCGCAGGACGAACTCTACGAACGTCTCCGCGGCCCGGCCGAACACCTGACCGTGCTCGCGACCGCGTTCGCCGACCCGAAGAAGGGCGGCAGCAGCGAGCACGAGCCGATGCTCATGGTGATCGAGTACGGCAAGGGTCGGGTGTTCCACGCGACGCTCGGGCACGACCTGCCCGCGATGCGGTGCGTCGGCTTCCGCACGACGTTCGCCCGCGGCACCGAGTGGGCCGCGACGGGAAAGGTGACGATCCCGGTCCCGTCCGACTTCCCGACGGCCGAAATGACCTCGAGCCGCCCGTGATGCCTTCGTGGCCGAAGTCGCCAGACTTCGGGTCAGGCGCCTGACCCGAAGTCTGGCGACTTCGGCTACCATCAAAACCACTCCCGCTTATCGACGACGTTCAAGAGCGGCTCTCCCGCCGAGAATCGGCGGACATTCTCGACCAATACGCCAAGGTGACGTTCCGCGATTCGCGGGGAATACCCGGCCACGTGTGGGGTCAGGATCACGTTCGGAAGCGTCCACAACGCGTGGTCCGGCGGGAGCGGCTCGGTCTCGAATACGTCCAGCGCCGCACCCGCGATCTCGCCGGCCTGCAGCGACTGGAGCAGCTCGCCCAGGTCTACGATTGCGCCGCGGCCGATGTTGATCAAATATGCCGACGATCGCATCTGCCGGAATTGCTCGCGGCGGAATAGCTTCGCCGTCCGCGGCGTGTGCGGGGCCGCGATCACGACGTAGTCGCTCTGGGCGAGTAGCTCCGGCAAGCGCGCCGCCGGGCCAATCCAATCAACGTCCGCCGGCCGGTCGGTCCGCCGCGGATCGACGGCGACGATGCGCATCCCGAATGCCTTCCCCCGCCGGGCCACCTCCGACCCGATCGCCCCCAGACCAACGACCCCGAGCGTCTGGTCGGACAAGTGTTTGTGCGCGAGGTCAATCGGGTTGACGACGCCGGGTCCCGCCGCGAAACTCACGCGGGCCTCTTCGCCCCCGACCGGGGCCCACTTCGCCGCGAGCTGGTTGCGGATGTACGTTTGCAGGTTGCGGGCGAAGCAGATCACGTAGCCCATGACCTGGTCGGCGATGACGTCGGAGAAGAGGCCGCGCATGTTTGTCAGTACACACGGGTGCTCGACCAGGGCCGGGAACAGGTAGTGTTCCAGGCTCGCGGTGAACGACTGGACCCACCGGAGGCCGGTCGCGGCGGCAAGGATTGGGGGCGTGATCTTGCCCAGAAAGGCGTCCGCGTCGGCCGCTTCGCGGACGGCATCCGGCTCATCGACGGCGTTCGCGAAACGCGCCCCGGGGGCTGCTTCGCGGAGCCGGGACAGGCGCTCGGGCTCGACCAGGGGGTGGATAACGATTTTCATGGGTGAGCAGGCATCTTACCGGCGTTGTCCGCGGCCGGCCCGGCCGGTTGACTACCCGGGCCATCCGTACAACGGCTGCGACGCACTGCCGGGAAACCGAATGCTCACTCTCGCGCGCCGACTGTTGGAGATGGTCCGGTTCAGCCACACGCTGTTCGCGTTGCCGTTCGCGCTGTTGAGTGCGGCGGTGGCGTGGAGCCGCGAAACGTTCCGCTGGTGGGACCTGGTCGGCATTCTGTTGTGCATGGTGTTCGCCCGGTCGGCGGCGATGGCGTTCAACCGCCTGGCCGACCGGCGGATCGACGCCCAGAACCCGCGAACCGCCGGCCGCCACCTGCCGGCCGGAACCCTTTCGGTGCCGGCCGTCGTCGTCTTCACATTGGCGTGCGCGGCCGGGTTCGTCGCCTCCACGCTCCTGTTCTTGATCCGCGACGAGCCGAACTGGTGGCCGCTCTACCTGTCCGGCCCGGTGCTATTGTTCATCGGCGCCTATTCACTGACGAAGCGGTTCACGGCGCTCGCCCATTTCTGGCTGGGCGCGGCCCTGATGCTCGCCCCGGTGTCGGCATGGATCGCCATTCGCGGCTTGCACGACCTCGCGACGCCGCTCCTCATTGGGGGGGCGGTGTTCTTCTGGGTGGCCGGGTTCGACATCCTCTACGCGTGTCAGGACGCCGAATTCGACCGCCGGGCGAAGCTGCACAGCATCCCGGCGTGGCTCGGCGTTCGGGCGAGCCTGTGGGTCGCGCTCGCGTGTCACGTCGCGATGCTGGGACTGCTGGCGGCCGCGTACGCGGTGACACCGGAGTTCGGCGGCATCTTCCTGGCCGGGCTGATCGCCATCGGTGGGTTATTGGCCTACGAGCACTGGCTGGTCCGCCCGGACGACCTGACGCGAGTGAATCGGGCGTTCTTCCAGGTGAACGCGGTAGTGAGCGTGGGGCTGTTGGTGCTGGTGCTGGTGGAGCTGGCGGTGAGGTGATCGCGACGTCAGCTGGTCGGACTTGTCACTTCCCAGACGGCCAGGACTGTGACGATTCGGTCAAGCTCGTTGACCTCGAATAGCACCCCGAGCGGGGAGTGCCGAAACCGTCGTATGTTGCCCAGGTGCCGCCGGCCGACTGTGTCCGGGTCCACTCGGAGCGTCAAGTCAATGTAGTGACTGGCTTGCGTGACCGCGTCCCGGTTCGAGGACGCCAGCCAAACGGCCGCTAACTGCTGTTGGGCCCATTCAGACCAGGTGACGGTAAAGATCATTCCGCACCGATCCGCTTGAGCACTTCACCTAGCGGCCGGCAGACACCTTTGTCGCGCTGGAACTCGAGGATTTGCTCTTCGGTGTACGGACAAGAGTCGTCGTCCTGATCGTCGAGCGGCTCGAAATAGCCGACCACTCGGCCGTCGGGAGCTCGAATGACAATACGTTCCTTTGCATTGGCGAGGATCTCCGAAAGTGTGTTGCCCAAAGTGGCGGTCGCCATCACTTGTCTCCCAGACGATTAACCTCAGCCATTATTGCAATTCGACCAAGCGAACACCATTCGTCTTATGCCACCAACTCCCGCGGATCGGTGATCACCCCGGACAGGGCACTCGCGGCCACCGTCAGCGGGCTCGCAAGGTACACCCGGGCCTCCTTGTGTCCCATGCGGCCCGGGAAGTTGCGGTTCGTCGTGCTGATGCAGCTCATCGGCGAGTTCAGCCGGCCGAACGTGTCCGCAGGCCCGCCCAGGCAGGCGGCGCAGCTCGCGTCGCCGATCTTGGCCCCGGCTTCCGTGAAGATCTGTTCGAGCGTCTTGTCGCCGATTCGTTCCGTCTTCAGACCGCGGGCGACCTCGGTCGTCGCGGGGACCACGAACGTGTCGATCTTCACTTCTTTGCCGCGGAGGAGCCGGGCGGCGGCCCGGAAGTCGGTCATCTTCCCGCCCGTGCACGATCCGATATAGGCCCGGTCCAGCTTCGTCCCCTTCACCTGCGACACGAAGGCCTTGTTGTCCGGGCTGTGCGGCTTCGCGATCACCGGCTCTAGCCTGGTCACGTCGTAGACCTTCTCGTGGATGAACGACGCCCCCGCGTCTGACTTGAGCACGGTGTAGGGCTTGCTTCCGGTCTTCACCCCCCGGGCATTGACATAGTCGAGCGTGACCTGGTCCGGCGCGATGCACCCGTTCTTGCCGCCGGCCTCGATGGCCATGTTGCACAGGGTCATCCGCTCCTCGATATTGAGGGCGAAGACGCCGTCGCCGTCAAACTCCATTGCGCGGTAGGTGGCCCCGTCCACGCCGATGTCGCCGATGACCGCGAGGATCAGGTCCTTGGCCATCAGGTACGGCGGCAGGTTGCCGTGAAACACGAACCGCATCGTCGGCGGGACCTTTAGCCACAGCTTCCCGGTCCCCATGACGAACCCGGCATCGGTGTTGCCGATCCCTGTGGCGAACTCGCCGAACGCCCCGGCCGTGCACGTGTGGCTGTCAGTACCGAGGAGCACTTCGCCGGGCCGCGTGTGCCCCTCCTCGGGGAGCGCAATGTGGCAGACGCCCTTATAGTGCTCGGTGCCGACGTCGTAGTAGTACTTGAGGTTCTGTTCCTTCACGAACGCCCGGAGCACATCCACGTTCCGGTTGGCCATCGCGTCTTTCGTGAAGATGTAGTGGTCGGGGATGACCACCACCTTTTCCCGCTCCCAGACCTTGGCGTCCTGGCCGAAGTGCTTCTTGAACACGCCGATCGTGCCCGGGCCGCAGACGTCGTGGGTCATGAGGACGTCCACGTCCACCCAGATGTTGTCCCCGGGGCGGACGCTGTCGCGGCCGGCGGCGCGGGCGAGGATCTTTTCGGTCAGGGTCATTGGAGCCATGTGGCGGGTTCTCTCCAAGGGCAACCTGTCCAATCTCTACCACCATTCTACGTCTGACCGCTTCGAGCAGGTGGTCCGCGACACAACCGCGTGGCCGGATGCGGTCGTTCAGCACGAGTCCGAAACGAACCAGTGCCACCCAGTTACACTGCCGGACTCGTAACGCAAGGAAATGGCCAGGACGGCGTCGAAATCCTCCATGGCAGTGCCTGATGATCGGAGCTGGCCTTTGACCCGCAGGCGGAAGGACGTCGGCTGCGGGACCAAGTCCTTGATGGCTAGTTCCCACCGAAGGCTCGGCCGCTTTTGGTCTTTACCGTCGTCACTGTAATGGTGCTCTACTCCGTGGGGGACGACGCCCGCCCGGAACCGCTCAGTCAAGTCGTTCACCGTCCCGTCTGGAAACTCGATCGCTAAAAGGTCAAATGTGATTGTTGGGTCACGGACGATTGTGTGCGTGATGTATGTCAACCTGAGGCCGAATGGAGGCCGGTCGGTGAGTCGTTGGTACACCAGGGGAACACCGGAGATCGCCTTGGGGCTATCCACGTCCGCCCGAAGGCACGGTCGGAAATCTCGGTTATATGGATCGGCTGGCAACCAACGCCAATAGCTGTATTCGACACACCCGCCCGTGCAGAGCCAGGCAAACCCGAGCGGGAGTGCACACAAGGCCGCGACGCCTCTCCACTTTCGCATGATCTAGCTAGCAGCCTCACAAATGGAGCTACCGACTCACAAAACAATCACTGCACCTTGTTCCGATCGAAATGCAGGTTCTCGATGATTCCGAACACGTTCCCGAACGGGTCGAGGACGGTCGCGGTCTTGATTCCCTCGCCGACGTCCATAACGTCGTCCCGAATTTCTGCACCCAACTCCTGCAATCGCGCCAGGGCCACCGCGACGTCGGGCACGCCCCAGTAGGTGATCGACCCTTGCGTGCCCGGCTCCCCGTCCGGGATCAGGCCGAGCTCGAACCCGCCGACCTCGAAACCGACGTAGAACGGCTGATCGAAGTACGGGCCCTTGCCCAACACCTGCGTGTACCACTCCTTGCCGCGGGCCAGGTCGGGGGCGGGGTAGATGACGGTGCGCAAGCCACGAATCATCGGACACCTCCCGGCCCCATTGTATCACGCGACCACCGCCAGGTTGTCGCGGTGGATCAGCTCCACGTACGGCAATTTGCCGATCGCCCGCAGGATCTGCTCGGTCGCCAGCCCGCGGATGCGCTCGGCGTCGGCACTCGAATAGTTGGTCAGCCCGCGGGCGAACTCAATGCCGTCGCGATCGCATAGCGAGACGACGTCGCCCTTCCCGAACGTCCCGATAATGGCGGTGACGCCGACCGGCAGAAGGCTTCGCCCGTCGCGCTCCACGGCCTTGCGGGCCCCGTCGTCGAGCCGGAAGGCGCCACGCGGTCGTGCCGTCAGCCCGAGCCACCGCCGTCGCGCCGACAGGGCTTCGCGGTGCGGCAGGAACAATGTCCCAATTGCCTCGCCGGCGAACACCTTGTCCAGGACGCCATCGACCGAGCCGTTCGCCATGACGACCGCCCCACCGGCCGCGGTCGCCAGCCGGGCTGCCCGCAACTTGCTCCGCATCCCCCCAGTGCCGAGCGTGCTTTGCGTCGGGGCCGCCATTTCGATCACAGACTTGTCAATGTGTGGTACCGACTCGACCAGCTTCGCCGCGGCGTCGGCCCGCGGATCGGCCGTGAACAGCCCGTCCACGTTCGTGAGCAGTACCAGGAGCGGGGCCTGCAGGAGGTTCGCGACCATCGCCGCGAGGTGATCGTTGTCGCCGAACTTGATCTCGGCGACGGAGACGGTGTCGTTCTCGTTGATGACTGGTAGGCAGCCGTACTCGAAGAGCGTGAGGATCGTGTGCCGGGCGTTGAGGTAGCGGACGCGGTTGTCGAAGTCGCCGGCGGTGAGGAGGATCTGGGCCGCGTGCGCCCCGTGCGGGGCCAGGCACTCCTGGTAGAGCTGCATCAGGGCGCACTGGCCGACCGCGGCGCACGCCTGGAGGTGGGGGAGGTCCACCGGTCGCCGGCCCAGGCCCAAACGCCCGACGCCCGCCCCGATCGCGCCGGAGCTGACCAGCGCCACCCGCCGCCCGCCGGACTGGGCCCGGTAAAGTTGCTCGGCGAGTGTCTGGATGCGGGCGCGGTCGAGGGACCCGGCCGGGTCGGCCAGCACGTTCGTGCCGACCTTCACCACGACCGGGTCGGCGCGGGCGATCAACTCGGTGCGGACGGCGTCGGGCATCGGCCCCTCGGAAGAGTCTGGATTCGGCGGATAGGGGTATGAAACGACCGCGGCCCGGCCCCGACAAGCGTCGGGGCCGGGCCGCGGTCATTGAAGTGAATAAGCGCGTCCGGCCGGGGTCACCGTACGACGACGGGAATGTCGGTCAACGGCTCGCGGAGGATCTGGGTCCAGACCGTCTTGTAGACCGTGCCGAGCTTGGGCAGCGGGTCGGACCACATGAGCCAGTGGCCCTGGCCGAGGAGCGACACGCCGTTCGGTTGCGACCGGGGCATGCGGTCATTCAGCTCGACGGCCGACTGCGGCGCCATCATCGCCCGCACCTGCCGCGAGCGAACTTCCTTCGCCGAAACGTCGGCGGACCGGCCGCTTCGACCCGGGCGATCGAACTGCCCGGGCCGCATGTGTTCCGTCTCGTACCGCAAGGCGTGCGCCGTTCGAATGTAGTTCCGCAGCGCCTGTCGGCTGCCGTTGGACTCCATCACGGCCGACTCGTAAACGTCCACCGCCCACCGGGCCTCGCGCAGGAACGCGTCCGCGTTTACCGGCCCCGGGATGACATGCAGGACGGTCTCGTCCGGCAGGCAGATGTAGGTGGCCACGTTCCCGCCCTGCTTGGCGGTGCCGGCTTTCTGGAAGGTCCCGACCTTCTTGTACGAGGCGACGAAGTGCTGGTTGACGAAGTCCCCGACCTGGTCGTTCGCGAGGGCGTTCACACGGAGCGCCTCCGCGTTGTTTCAGGTGAACCCGGTGTCCTCGAAGTTGCCGGCGACGTGTAAGGCCACGACCAGGCGCTGGTCCGCCTGGGCCGCGAGGAACGCGACCGACTGCGACCGCACGAAGTCGATCTTGGTCCCGAACCGGTCGCACGCGGACTCCTTCGCGGGCTCTGCGGTGGCCGGGGTCCCGCCGGGTCGTTGCCAGACGACGACCTTCACCTCCCGGGGCATGGGCAGGGGGTCGTCCATTAAGCGAGCGACGGGGCCGATCTCCAGGACCGGTTCGGGCGGGGGTTGTTCCGTCGGCAGGCCGACCGTGACGGTCACCTTTTGGCGCACAGGCGCGAAGGCCGCGGCCAGCACGCCGACGCTGCTGAACAAGAGGAACAGGCCCCAGACGAGCAGAATCGGGACCCATGACATGGTCCGGGGCTCGCCCGGCGACGCGATCGGGTGCGTGGGCTTCGACTCGAGGGGGGGTGTGGACAGAGTGTCCACGAGGCGGCCGACCCGGATGGGGGCCGGCAGCGACACTTTGGACATGACCTTCTCCGCTGGGAGGGGGGCGTCCTTCGGTTGTAGCTGTACAACCCTCCCAACCGGAATTCGTTGGCTCTCGGCGCCGAAAAAGCCGCGGGGGCGGCCGGGACACGTGTCCCGGCTGCCCCCGAGTTGTCAATCCGTCGCGAGGTTGGCGTCAGCCCGCGATCTCCCAGAACTCCCGGCCGAGTTCGCCGGCCGGCCCGGCCCACATCAGGTCGATGAGCAGTAGCTCCCACCGGTTGTTCTTCTTGAGGAAGTCCTGGTAGAAGGTCCGCTCGCCCGAATGGCCGTTAGTGTCGGGCAGTCGGCCCAGGGCGAGCTGGAACGACTGGTCGATAATCGTGTCGCGGAACGCGGTGCCGTTGACCACCAACGACAGGGCCGCGCTGGCCCGCCCGACCGCGAGTGCCTTCAGGGCGAGGGCGAGAACTTGCGGATCGGTGGAGCTCAGGTTCTGGTTCAGGAGCTGTTTGTACACGGCCCGCGCCCAGACGTTGATCTTCTCCGCCGCGGTGGTCGGAGGCGACACGCCAATAATCCCTGGGGCCTGGTTGAAGAACTCGGTCGACCCGAGCCGGTTGGCGACCAGCCCGGCGTACGTGCTCCCGAGCTTCAAGTTGTTGAGCCAGGTGGTCATCTCTTGCTGGGTGACCACGCGGGACGCCCCGTGCACCAGCTTGAACAGCTCCTTGATCTTGGCTGACCGGAACTCCGTCGAGTTGACCAGCGACTTGAGGAAGGCCTGCCGCTGCGCCTTGAACCCGATGTAGGTGGCGGTCCCCAGCTTGAACCCGTTGAGAATCTGGCCGGAGAACGTGTCCACCTCGGTTGTGCTCGGGGCCGGCATGAACCGGGAGCTGAACACGCCCAAGGTCCATGACCGGTCGGTGTGCAGACCGTCGTCCGGCCCACCCACCTGGTTGAACTGGCTGAAGAACCCGACGGTGGAGAACACCGCCTGGTAGAGCCGCTCCAGGCCCTGGAGCTGGCCCGCCGCCGGGGCGGCCCCGAGCTGGGTCCGGCCGGCGGTCATCTCGGTGGACGTCGGCAACCGCTTGACGTGCTGGGCGTACGTCAACTGAATCAGGTGCGTCCGGAAGTTGGTGGACAGTAGCGGCCCGGTGGGCGAGCCGCCCTGGTTGTACTTGACCGTGGTCACCGCGTTCACCAGGTTGCGGATCAGGGTAAGGCGCCCGGCGGGGGTCTTCACCTGGTTCTTCTGGGCCGTTTGCGTCGTCGCCGGCAGCCAGCTGAACTGGATGCCCGAGTCCGGGATGGTTACCCCGGCGACCGTCCCCTTGAACAGATCGTTGTACACCTTGGTCAGGTAGGCGTTGGCCTCCGCGTCCGTCGTCGGCTGCGGGAAATACGTGGTGCTGGCAAGGATGTCGACAATGAACGACTGCGGCGACTTCTTGCCGTCCTTGAGGAGCTGGACCAGGGCAGTCAGCGCGGCGCCCGTCGGGGCCTGGCCGGGCAACAGGTTGCCGATTTCGGTCTGGGACCCGCCGTTGTCGTAGAGTCGGCTGATCAGGACGGCCCGGAAGTCGTCGCGCAGGAGCAGCTCGCGGGCGACCGGACTGAGGGCCTTCAGCCGGGCCGCGTCCATCGCCGCGACCAGCTTGGCCGTCAGGTCGGCCGTGGTCACGGTGTGGTTCGGCAGCAGCTTCTGATACGCGTCCTTCACGAAGTCGATGATGTCGTTCCGGCCGATCGTGAAGTTCAGGAAGAACTGGTCCCCAGGGATTTCGCCGTTGATGAAGTTACCGTTCTGATTCATCGGGTTGGCGCTAGCCTCACTCAGCGCCGGGCCGTCCTTGATGTTGGGCCCGATGATGATCGTGTAGGCTCCGTCTGACACGAGGTTCGGCAAGGTGAAGAGCCACTCGTTGTGAAGCGGGTTGGTCGGATTCACCTCCGTCACATTTGTCGCGGTGAACGTCTCGCCGCTCGGGCCCTTGATCACCAGGTCTTCCTTATTGACCGTCGTACTGGTTATGAACTTGTCGAACTTGACCCGCACCTGAGTGATCTTCGGGAGCGGGTCCTGGGCGGTCGGCGCGGGGAAGAGCTGGGACTCGATGATCCGCGGCCCGGACGCCCCGGCGAACTTCTGGAGCCCGATCGTCCACATGCCCCGGCCGAGGGTCGTAACCACGATCTGGTCGGCCGTGCCGCTCGGGATGGCGCGGCCGGAGTTGGGGTCGATGTTCCCGATCGACAGGTCCACGTCGGTGACCTTGACCACCGGCAGCCCGCCACCGGGCGACGCCGCCCCCTGCGCCGACCCGGCGTACCGGATCCACGGCGTCTGGTCGGCGTTCTCGACGCCCTGGAACAGCCCGCCGTCGGCGCCCACGTACAGGATGGGCTTGCCCGGGGTCGGGGAGTATGTCGGCCGCCAGTCCACGGCGATGGACGTGAAATGCGGCGTCCCGGTCGCGGTGGAGACCACGGGGCCCTGCCAGCTCGAGTTGCCGAACCCGAGTGACTGAATGGTCGGCAGGTTGGACGTGATGTTCACCCAGGTCGCCCCGGGCACCGTCCAGTCGGCCATGTGGAACACGCCAGTGTCGGTGACCGCGAACGCCTCGTGCGTCCCGCTGGTCGGGTTGGCGACGATCTTCTGGACCGGCTGTCCGTCGAGCCCGGCCGAGATGTCCACCCAGTTGGATGCGGCGCCGCCGCCCTTGGTGGTGACGAAGATCTTGCCGCCGACGGTCCCGGCGTAGAAGAACTCGTTCTTGTCGATTGAGTTCGGCTGCGGGGCGCCGAATGCCAGGGCGGACGTGTAAGTGCCGTCGAGCACGCCGTTGTTCGGCTCGGCGACGATAAACCAGTTCAGGCCCTGGTCGACCGTCCGGTAGAGCCGCCCCTGGGCCGACCCGAGGAGGATGCCCTGGCTGTCGATCGGGTTGACGGCGAACCGGCGGACGCTGTTGTCCCACTGGCTGTTGGTCCCGTTGGCGTCGGCCTCGTTCAGGAACAGGCCGTTCGTCCGGCTAATGGCCGTCCCGCCATTCCGCTGCACCTGGAAGAAGTCCGTGCGTAATTCCCCGGCGACCGGCAGTTCATTGATCCGACGGAGAATGTAGACCGTGCCGGTCCCGGTCTGATCGGCCGCGATATAGTTGGCAGTCCCGATTCGCGGCGGGATCGGCGGGAACAGGACGTTCGGATCCTGCGTACTGTTCACCCACTCGGTGTTGCCATCCGCCAGGGTGTTGGGCGAGGACATCGGCGTGTCCGTGATCCGGCGACCGACGCCCAGGAACAGGGACTGCGCGACCTGGGCCGCGAGCAGGCTCGGCTGGACGTCGCCGGAGTACAGTCGGGCCACCTGCAGGTCGCCGTTCCGCAGGTCGTTGACCTGCAGGTTGGCGGCTGAGTCGCGGCGGTTCGACGGCTGGTTGAACCCGATTACACTGTTCGCCGAACCGTTGTCGTTGGTGACGAACGTGGCAAGCCCCTCGTCCGTCCCGTAGATCACTCGACCCCGGCCAGTGATCGGGTCGATCGTGGTCACGATCTGGGACACCCAACTGAAGTCCTGTGCGCCCTCGAACCCGGGAGCCGTCGCCCGGACGTCCTCGCCCGTGTTGACGAACTTGGCCACGTTGAAGGTCTGGAGCGAGGTGTCGACGTTGAACGGGTCATACGGCCCGCGGACCAGGTTCAAGTGGTTCCACTTGGAGCGGAGGGGCTCCGGAATGAACTGATCGCCCGGTCCGTCCAGGTCAACGATGTTGTCCAGGAACGGCTCGAGTTCGCCGGCGAACGTGAGCGGGGTGATACTGTCGAGCCCGGTGTTCAGGTCGATCGAATTGGCCCCGACAAGGCCGCTCTCGATGTCCGGGAAGAGACCGTCGTCGAGAGTCCGGTCGGCGACTTGCGCCCCGCCGGTCGTCAGCGGGCGGATGACGCCGTTGTCCGGGTTGCTGTGCTGGTACAGGGACAGGTTGTACGGGTCGTCGGTGAACGTCGCGTCCACCCGCACCACGAAGTCCCCGCCCAGGTAGACGATGTTCGGGTCGTTCGGATCGACTGCCAGGGAAATCGAATGGTTCCCGCCGCCGAACGAGAAGGGGTGATC
The DNA here is from genome assembly GCA_035258765.1 of Gemmataceae bacterium. Classification (GTDB taxonomy): domain Bacteria; phylum Planctomycetota; class Planctomycetia; order Gemmatales; family Gemmataceae; genus SIAJ01. The sequence goes on along the minus strand of DATFWZ010000483.1, from coordinate 7,115 downwards.
GTCGTTGTCGTTGATTGCGCCTGGCGCCGAGAATATCCGGAGCTTGGTCCAGTTCTTCCCGGCGTCCTTGGTCATGTACAGGCCGTCGAAGTCACCGTTGGCCTCGGACACGGCCGCGTACAGCCAGGACTGGAGGTAGTTGTTGGCCAGTGGCGAGCCGTTGACGAAGGCCGGCGACGCCAGGGTGATCTTGCCCTTGCCGCCGAGCGGGTTCTCCGACGGGGCGTCGGTCCCGACACCGCCCGAGTTGATGGTCGGCCGTCCGACCCCTCCGTTCATCTGGTTAAACGATGGGCTGACACTGGTCAGGTTGGTCGTCAGCAGGACCCCCTGGCCGCGGATGGCGAGATAGCCGATGGTCGGCCGGTTGCCGCTGTTCGGCAGGGCGCTGCCGTACGCCAGAACGAAGTCGGACGCCTCGCCCTGGAAGAGCTGGCTCCAGGTCCGCCCGCCGTCCATCGACCTCCACAACCCCTCGGTGCCGGCCGCCGCCGACCCGCGGCCGACGGCCGCGTAGACGATCGTCCGGAATGGGCTGAACGTGTTCTTGTTCGGCTCGAAGACGAGCTTGTTGACGACGGCGCCGACGAACTTGTGGTCTCGGGCCGCGTCGTCGATCGCCCGATACGCGCCCGCCCCGGTGTCGAAGTTGTCGGTGCTATCCAGCACTTGCCAGGTCGTGCCGGCGTCCTCCGAGAGGAGGTAGCCGACGCCGTCGAACCGGAATTCCCCCTGGTCGATCCGGTTGAGGCTGTCGGACCCGGTCCCGACGAGGACCGTGGTCTTGAGCGGGTTGCCGTTCGGGTCCGGATACAGGGCGATGGACCCGACGTTGATGGCATTGTTCGGGCCGAAGTCCGTGAGCGGAACCCACGAGGGGCCGAGCGGGTCGTGGGTCAGGAAGTTGGTCGTGCGCCACACGCCGCCGGAGGCCCCGGCGGCGTACACGGTGTTCCCGGACGGGTCGCTCGGATCGACGGCAATGGCCCCGATCCGGCCGACAGTGCCGTTCACTGTGCCCCGAATCGGGTCGATCGTCTCCCGGCCGGTGGGCCCGACCGGGGTCCAGTTGCCGCGCGACGTCAGGTCCGGGCTGTCGGTCGTGAAAATCCGGAATCCGATGGGCGTCTGGTCGGCCACTTCCTCCCCCAGGCCGGTCCCGGTCTGCGGCCGGTCGAGGTTGAGCTGGAACTTCTTGATCGTGCCGGTGTTGGTCCCCTTGTTCGTGATCACGAGCCGCCAGTTGCCCTGCGAGCCCGAGCCGATGAGCTGGTCCAGCGGCTGGATCGGGTTGAACCTGCGGTTTGACGTCCCGCCGACCTGAATCGGCGTCGAAGGCTGGAACACGCCCGGGGAGACTTCCTCGAGCAGGGAGTCGTCGAAGGTGATGTTGGTGAAGATCGGGGGCTCCGCAGGCGGCGTGGAGGTCGCATTGTCGGACCCGGTCTTCGGGGCGTTGGCGAACAACAGCACGCTGGTCCCGTCCGGCGCGACCAACCGTCCCTCGAGCTCCCGGGTGTGCGGGTGAACGACGGTGATGGTGACGGTCGCCCGTGCGAGGGCGTAAGCCTCCGTGACGGTCAGCGGCACCGACGTGACCGAGTTGGCCGCGATCGGGACGTTGATCGTCCCGCCGCCGTACACCCTGTTGTCTACCGGGGTGACACCGTTCACGCTCCCGGTCAGGTGGGAGACGCCGGCGTCGACGTCCGCGTCCATCAGATTCCCGGTCGCCCCCTCCGTGTCGGCGATGTTCGGACTGAGCTGAATACGGTACGTGCCGCTCAGCTTCTGCTCCGGGAACGTAATGCGGAAGGCCTTGGAGTCGGTTCCGGCCGCCAGGGTGCCCGCGGCGCCGAGGGCGCTGATCGGACTGACCGTGACCGAGCCCGCGGGCAGGTCGATGTCGCCCAGCGGCCCGGTGATCCGCAGCACCTTGTCGGGCGTGAAGGTTGCGGCGTCCATGGTGCGGTCGAACAGGACGTCGATGAGCTTCGCCGACTTGTTCTGAATGAGACTCTCGGTCGGCCGGGTGCCGGCCGTCTGGCCGACCACCTGCGTCTGAATCACGTGCGGTCCGGGGATGACGATCGGCAGGCTTCCGGCCTTGTACGGCAGCTCGAACGGCCGGCCGTTCTTCGGGTCCGGCATGGCGAAGGCGTCGCTGCTGGCCTCGTTCGTGAACAGCGTGCGCGGGTCGTCGTTGATCGTTCCCTCACGTTCCACGCCATTCGCATTCTGGTCCATCCCGTTCCCGGTCACCTGGCTCGTGCCGAACTGCGTACCCAGGATGCTCAATGTCCAGTTGTTCAGAACTCCGCCGATGGTCGTGTCGCTCACCGTGTCGGTCACGATCAGGCGCCACTGGCCGGCGGGATTCTGCCCGATCAGGTCGGCCAGGGGCTCGGCCGAGCGGTACGAGCCGGAGTACGGCGGCTGGTCGGTCTGGAGGGTCTTGGTCGCCTGGTCGTCGAACGTGATGTTCGTAAAGTTCGCGACCGGGAAGGCGTCCCCGGCGTTGACGAGGCGGATGGTCTTGCCGGTCGGTGAGACCAGGTCGAGCTGGAGCTGGTTGACCAGCGGGTGCGTAATGGTGACCGTCACGTTGACGTCGCCGACCACGCGGCCGCCCGGGAAGTCGGCGGCCGGAACGTTGACGCTGGACGTGGCGAAAGTGCCCGGGGCGTCGGGGATCGCAAACGCGGAGGGGTTCGTGTAGTTGTGCCGCGTCGGATCGTCCTGCCGGGTCAGGGCCTGGCCGCGGATGCGGTCCTGGACGAGTGATGTCCCGGCGCTCTCCGTCCCGATGATGTAGCTGTAGGTGCCGACGGCCGATTGTGGCGTGACCAGCGGGATGAAGTACCGCTTCGAGCCGATGGAACGGGCGGGGACGGCCCCGTCGCGGATGTCGTCGAGGGGGATTGGATCCTGGACCAAGATGGGCGTGCCGGTTCCGCGGCCGATCAGGTCGGTCGGGCTGTGGTACAGGAGCGTCACGTCCGTCGCGGTGAACGAATTCGGGTCCACCACCCGGTCGAACGCGACCACAAACCCCGTGAACTGCCGGCTGCCGTCGGTCACCGAGAACGTGTTGTTGTAAACCCGTCCTGGAACGACGGCGGCGTCGAGGATCGGGCCCATGTCACCGGAGACCACGCGCGGGCCGGCGGTAATCTGAATGTCCTGGGTCCGCAGCTGGGTCAGGCGCTCGTTCAGGTTTCCGGCATAGACCAGGGTGACGCGCCCGGAGTCCACGGCCAGGGCCGAGTTGATTCCAAATACCTGCGGGCCCATGACCGTGCCGTTGCTCGGGATCGGCTCGAAGTCGAGGACCTTGGACCGAATCTGGTCGAAATATTGCTCCTTCGGCGTGATGAATGCGCCGGGGGCGAACTGGATCCCGCCGCCGGAGCGGTAGACGGGCATGTCGATGGCCGTCGAGAGCATCATCGTGCTCCGGGCCCCGGAGTTGTCGAACTTGGTTGTGTAGTAGGAAACGACGAGGGTGCCGGTCGTCTGATCCACGGCCAGGGTCGGCAGGAAGCCCCTGTCAATAGTCGCGCCGAAATTCCAGTTCTGGCCCCCGTTGTCGCTGTAGACGACACGGACCCGGGAGCCCGGCGACACCACGGCGGCGTAGATCCGGTTCTGGTACGGGCTGAAGGCGCCGAGGGTGTTATCGACGGCGAGGGAGAGGCCGGGCCCAATCCCCATGGTCGGGATGGCGGGGGACGCAGTCGGGTAATTGAAGCCGCTGTCGTTACTTGGTACGGCCTGGACGCCGGTCTGCGTGGTGACGTCGTTGTCCGTTCCGAGCCCGTTCTTGAGCCCCTGGACCAGTTTGAGACTGGCAAAGGTAATGGTTCTGGGGTCGTTGCTCGCCCCGGATGCCCGGAAGTCTGTGACGCGAACGGTCCAGTTCCCAAAGATGGCGTTGCCGGTGAGGCCGCCGAACACGTCCATCATCGTCTTCGGCGTCGGGTTCGGGCCGGGCGGGGCGGCTTCGCTCTCGCCGCGATAGTCGCCGCGGTATGGCTCCGTCCCATTGTGAATGGGGAAGAACGCGCTGTCCGTGAACGTGGTGGGAATGAGCGGGCTGGTGCCGAGGACGGTCCCGGTTATGCCGATAGCCCCGTTGGTGTTCCCGGCCGCATTTATCTGGTTTCGGAAGAGTGTGAAACTGGTGAGCCCGTCCGGGGCGACCAGCTCGACCTTCAACTCGGCCAGCGAGTTATGCCGAAGGTTGAGCGACAGGGAGATCGCGTCGATCTTCGTCAGCCCCGACGAAGCCGGGACATTGATCGTGAAATTCGTCACCGCCGGAATGTGTGGGGCGCCGCCACCCGGGTCGGTGGCGTCAATGATCGGCTTGCCGGTCTGGCCGGGAGCCATGAGGGCCTCGAAGACGCCCGGCACGCCCTGGGTGCTGTAGTTGATCGAATCCGCGACCAGCCCGCCCGCCGCGCTGGTAAACATCGTCAACATCTGGGCGCCGCTGTTCGCCTCGCCGGCGTGCCCGGGTGTGATCGCAATCTTCGGCCGGGACATGAAGCTGCCGCCGTACCTGCCGTCGTTCACGATGATCGGCGACCCAAACGTCCGGCCGCCGTCGGACGACATCGTCATCAGGATGGCGTTGGGGTTGACCGGCGCTGGCGGCAGTGCGTTGTTCGCATCGACGACCCGCGTGTTCCAGGCCACGAACACGCGCACGCTGGAGCCGGACGTCTGGGCGGCGGCCAACGGGTCGTTCTGGGTTCCGTTTGGAACGCCCGAGGGGTCGGCGAACGACCCGAGATTGCTATCGACGGCGACGACCGGATTGAACGCCTCGGTCGAATCCCACCACTCGTAGATGGTCTTTGCCGGGGCGGATTCGGAGTAGGAGTTGTTCGCCGGGTTGAGCGAGAACTTCCGGAGGACGATCCGGCCGCTCGTGAAGTCCTCACGGAACTCGGTGTAGGTCACGAAGACGTTGTTGAAGCGATCGAAGGCGACCGACGCGTTGCTGACCTGGGCGAATGGGAAGGGGGCCGTCGGCGGACTCTTCGGGTCGATCGCGGTGGGCAGCACGTTGGCGCCGCTCCACGTAGTCCCCCCGGTGGTCGTGAACCGGATCGTCATCCGCGTGTCGGTCGGGGACCGATTGGCCGTCGTCTTGACGTACGCCAGGATCTGGTGGTCGGGGTTCAGCGGGTTGCTGGCCGAGACCGGGCCGAACCCGCTGTCGTCGACGGAGCGGAAACTCGTCTGATCGACGACCGGTGCCGGGAGGACGGCCGGGACTGCCCGGTCCTCGAGGGACTCGACTTTGAGCCGGGCCGGACGCTTGGCCGGCCGGCGGGCCGCCGCGGTCAGGTGCTTACGCCGAAGGTTGCCAACGCGAGTCTGGAAGTTCATGGCGAGCTCACACGGGTTCGGGGACCGGCCGGCGGCACCAGGACTGGGCCCCGGGGCAGGACTCGGGGAAGAAATACACCGGAAAAGAACATATCGCCCCCGGCCGCCCGGGGGACGTCTGCATGCACCGCGACCGCGACGGGCCCACCGCGCCGGGATGGACGGGGGAATGGGCGTCGGAGAGGGGCTGTCCCGGGGGGCAGTCTCCGTCGGCGAGTCGGGTGCGTGATTTCAAGGGGTCCCGGCCCCCGCGGGCCGGAGGGTGGTGTCAATTGGCTGTATTCTACTTCTCGTGGTCAGGCACTCGCAACCGCCCCGGGCTTATAACCCGCGGGTTCCGGGCGGTCGCAGGTCGGGTCGTGAAGGGGCGTCCCGAAGTTTCCGTCGTGCCGGTCGCAAGGGCGGGCGGTACATCCCATTCATCCGGCGTCCCGCGCTCGGCGGCGTCCGGGCCGTCGAACCGGCCGCTCCTCCCCGGCCGGCGGTGCCACGCCCGGACGTCCGGTTCGAGGCGACCGCTGGCAGCAGGTGCGAGTTCGGCGGTCGAGAGGGCGACCCCCGAGGGCGTTGGCCGGTCCGTCACATTCCCCTTCGCCTTGCTGACGACGAACAGGGCCAAAAGGATTGCCAGAATTACCAAAAAAACCAACCGGGCGATCTTCCACCAACTCCAAGGGCGGTCCCCGGCGACGCGGCCCGTCCGCCCGTTGACCAGTACCTGGAAGAGCCGTTCGCGATACCGGTAGTTGGCCACCCAGAGCGGCAGGAGCGTGTGCTTGAATGTCACGCCGACATAATTCGTCCGCTTCCACTCGATCCGCTGGTGGTCGCCGCCGATGTCGCGGCGGATCAGGGCGATGATCTCGTCCTCCATGATTGCCTTTGCGTGCCGGAACCCTTCCCTGAGACTGACCGCGTATCGCTCCGCCGTGTGCCCGCTCAGGAACTCCTCCCGGAACGGCTCCAGCTCCTTCAGCTCCCACGGGGAGAGGCGGTCCACCAGGTGCGCCGGCAACGTCTGCGAGGCTCGGACCAGCACGTCGTCGAAAAAGTGTCGGACTTCCCCCGACGCGGGGTACCACCGGGTCTTTTGCACCTGGCGGGATTGCCGCTGCCCCTGGGCGTCGGTGAAGTACTCGGTCTCCCAGTAGTCTTCACCCCGCTGCCCGGTGTACCGGGTGTACGTCATTGCGTCGTACGTCCAGAACGGGGTGTAGACGCTGGAGAACTGGCCGAGGTTGGCGAGCTGCCTGAGCTCGGTCGGGGCGAACCACAGGCTGGCGATCCAGGCATTGAAGCGGTCGCGCGCCTCCCGGTCGCCCACGGTGAATGGCAAAAGGGACTCCGGGGCGATCAGGTCGCGGACCTCCTCCGGCTTGTTCTCGAGGTGGGTCCCGCAGTACGGACACTTTTCGGTCACCACGCGGTCCTCGAGCAGGACGACCGCCCCGCAACCGGTGCAAGTCACCTGGCAGGAATGGCCGGCGATTTTGGCCCCGGCCCGGTCCTCGTGGCCGGCGAGGAACTCTTCCAGGTCGTGTTCCCGGACGCTGGCCTTTTCCTCGTCGTCCGCCTCCGGGATCACTTCGGTGTATCCGCAATACGGGCACCGGAGTCCGCGGGCGGTCGGGTCGAAGTCCAGCTTGGCCCCGCACTGCCGGCATGGGAATTTTCGCCCCGGGGGCGGGTTCTTGGGCTCGGGGGCGCTCAGAGGC
>DATFWZ010000482.1:0-10931 GCA_035258765.1 Gemmataceae bacterium | reverse complement strand
GGCCCATGCGCTTGCGGCGGACGCGGGAGTGGGTCACCTTCACCCCGCACCGGTCGCAGATCATGCCCTTGTACTTCATCCCGCGGTACTTGCCGCAGGTGCACTCCCAGTCCTTCTCCGGGCCGAAGATCTTCTCGCAGAACAGGCCGTCCTTCTCCGGCCGGTAGGTGCGGTAGTTGATCGTCTCCGGCTTCTTCACCTCGCCGAACGACCAGGAGCGGATGTCGTGCGGGCTGGCCAGGCTGATGCGGACGGCCCCGTAATCGTTGATCCGGTCGTAGCTGGTCGTCTCGCCGGCGGCGGCGACGGCGGCGCTGGCAGTGGCGGTCGCGGTGGCGGTGCTCATATCGGGAAACCCCTCGTCAGAGGTCAGGAATCGGTCGTATCGGTCCGATGCGTTCGACAGGTCCCGCGGGACCTGTCGGGTTGTGCTCAAATCACTCGCTTCTTCTCGAGCTGCATGTTCAGGCCCAGGCCGCGGATCTCGTGGGTGAGCACGTCGAAGCTGGCGGGCGTGCCGGCCTCGAGCGTGTTCTCGCCCTTGACCATCGACTCGTAGATCTTGGTCCGGCCCTCGACGTCGTCCGACTTGACGGTGAGCAGCTCCTGGAGGATGTACGCGGCTCCGTAAGCTTCCAGGGCCCACACCTCCATCTCGCCGAACCGCTGGCCGCCGAACCGGGCCTTCCCGCCCAGCGGCTGCTGGGTGATGAGCGAGTACGGCCCGGTGGCGCGGGCGTGCACCTTGTCGTCCACCAGGTGGTGCAGCTTGAGCATGTAGATGAAACCGACCGTCACCTCCTGGTCGAACCGGTCGCCCGTGCGGCCGTCGTAGAGGACGCTCTTGCCGGTCTCCGAGTAGCCGGCCTCGCGGAGGGACTCGCGGATCTCCTCCTCGGTCGCCCCGTCGAACACAGGCGTGATGGCCTTGAACCCCAGCTTGGCCGCGGAGTACCCGAGGTGGGTCTCCAGGATCTGGCCGACGTTCATCCGGCTCGGCACGCCGAGCGGGTTGAGGAGGATGTCCACCGGGGTCCCGTCCGCCAGGAACGGCATGTCCTCCTCGGGCAGCACCTTGGAAATGACCCCCTTGTTCCCGTGCCGGCCGGCCATCTTGTCGCCGACCGAGATCACCCGCTTGGTGGCGACGTAGACCTTGACCATCTGCTGGACGCCCGACGGCAGCTCGTCCCCGCGATTGAGCGAGTTGATCCGCCGCTCGCGCTCCTCGACCTGGATGGCGATCCGGTCGCCGTACTTCTTCCACAACTCCCGGGCCCGCTTGTCCTTCTCCGGGGACCGGATGTCCAGATTCTCCACCTTGAATGCGGCCGCCTGGGCGGCCACGGCCACGTCCTTGTCGTCCCCGAGGGCCTTGGCGGTCGCCGGGTCCTTCAGGTCCTTCTCCTTCCGGTCCAGGGCGTGGGCCAGGTCCTTGACGAACGCGCGGAACTGCTCGGCGATGAGCTTCCCGTACTTCGCTTCGATCTGGTCCCGCTGCTTGTCCAGCGCCTTTCGCTCCTCGTCGGTCATCGACGTCTTGCGGCTGAACCGCTGGGTGTCGATGACGATGCCCTCGACGCCCGACGGCACCTCCAGGGAGTCGTTCTTCACATCCTCCCCGGACCGGCCGAAAATGGCGTGCAGCAGCTTCTCCTCCGGGGTGAGCTCGCTCCGGCTCTTCGGGGACACCTTGCCGACCAGGATGTCGCCCGGCTTGACGAACGTGCCGATCTGCACCACCCCGTGCTCGTCCAGGTTGGACAGGGCCTTGGGGGAAACGTTCGGGATGTCGCGGGTGAACTCCTCCTTACCGAGTTTGGTCTCCCGGATCTCGATGTCGAATTCCTCGATGTGTACCGAAGTGTACGTGTCGTTCTTCACCAGCCGCTCGCTGATGATGATCGCGTCCTCGAAGTTGTAACCCTCCCAGGACATGAACGCGACCAGGACGTTCCGGCCGAGGGCCAGCTCCCCCTTGTGGGTGGCCGCGCCGTCGGCGATTATTTGTCCCGCCTTGACCTTGTCCCCCGGCCGGACGATCGGCTTCTGGTTCTGGCAGGTCCGCTCGTTCAGGCCGACGAACTTGCGCAGGACGTACTCGTCCTCGTCCACCCGGATCCGATTGGCGTCCACGTAGGCGACAGTGCCGGCCCGCTTGGCCCGGATCACCATCCCCGAGTGCTTGGCCACCTCCGTCTCCATCCCGGTGCAGACCAGGGCCGGCTCGGTGACCAGGAGCGGCACCGCCTGTCGCTGCATGTTCGACCCCATGAGCGCCCGGTTGGCGTCGTCGTGCTCCAGGAACGGGATCAGCCCGGCCGAGACGCCGACCATCTGCTTCGGGGAGACGTCGATGAACTCGACCTTCTCCGCGGCCAGTTGTTTCAAGTCGCCGCCGAACCGGCCGTTCACCCGCTCCTCAGAGATCTTGTCCCCGGCGCTCGGGGTGTCGGCCGGGGCGATGTTCAGCTGGGCCTCCTCGTCCGCCCGCAGCCAAGTGACATCGTCGGTCAATTTCTTGTGCTTCACCTTCCGGTACGGGGTGATGAGGAACCCGTACTCGTCGATCTTGCTGTAGATGGAGAGGCTCGAGATGAGCCCGATGTTCGTCCCCTCCGGGGTCTCGATCGGGCAGATCCGGCCGTAGTGCGAGATGTGGACGTCGCGCACCTCGAACCCGGCCCGCTCCCGGTTCAGGCCGCCCGGCCCGAGCGCCGACAGCCGCCGCTCGTGCGTGAGCTGCGAGAGCGGGTTGGTCTGGTCAACCACCTGCGACAGCTCGCTGCGGCCGAAGAAGTACTCGATGGCCGCGGACACGCTCTTCGGATTGATGAGCGACCGGGGGGACATCTCCTCCTCGGCCCGCGACGCCATCCGCTCCTGCACGGTGCGGCGGAGCTTCAGGAAGCCCTTGCGCATCTCGTCGGCCGCGAGTTCGTCGATCGTCCGCAACCGCCGATTGCCCAGGTGGTCGATGTCGTCCACCGTGAACCGGGCCTCGTCCTCCTTGGACTTGTTCGCCTCGCGGAGTTTGAGCAGGTACTTGAGCGCATTGACGAAGTCCACGGCCCGGAGGGTCATCTCCGTCTCCGGGACGTTCTGGTTGAACTTGCGGTTGACGCGGAACCGGCCGACCCTGCCGAGCCGGTACCGGTTCGGGTCGAGGAATTTCTCGCGGAACAGCTCCTTGGCCTTCTCGAGCTGCGGCGGGTTGCCCGGGCGGAGCTTTTGGTAGATCTTGAGCAGGGCCGCCTCGTGCGACTCGGTCCCGTCGTCCTTGATCGACTCGAGAATGATCGTGTCCCGGGGCGGGGCCAGGGCGGAGACCTCCTTGAGGGAGGACGTGGCGATCCGGTCGACTGCGTCCTTCGTGAACGGCTGTCCGGCGTCCACGTACACCTCCCCGGTCTCCGGGTCGATGACGTCGTCGTCCGCGTACATCGGCGGGACTTCCTTCTCCGGGTCGCCGACCAGCCGGTTGCGGGCCTCGGCCCCCTTCAGCTTGACCGTCTCCGGCTCCAGGAACTGCCGGATGATCGAGGCGCTGGACGAGTACTCCGGGTCCATGGCCCGGAGCAGGGTCATGGCACTGAACTTGCCGGACTGGTCGATCCGGACGCCGAAGTTGTTCTTCTTGGTGACGTTGATCTCGATCCAGCTGCCGCGCTCGGGGATGATCCGGCAGGAGTGCAGCTTCATGTCGCCGTCGGTCTCGACGACGAAGTCAACACCCGGGGAGCGGTGGAGCTGGGAGACGACGACGCGCTCGGCCCCGTTGATGATGAACTCGCCGCCGCCGATCATGATCGGCATGTCGCCGAGGTAGACTTCCTCCTCGATGGCGCTGCCGTCGGCCTTGCGGAGGCGCAGCCAGACCTTGAACGGCCGGCCGTAAGTGAGGCGGAGCTGGCGGCACTCGTCGGGCTCGTACCGGGGCTTGCCGAGCTCGTACTTGACGTACTCGAGAGCGATCTTCTTGTCGTAACTCTCGATGGGGAAGATTTCCTGGAGGACGCCCTCGAGCCCGGTCGGGGTCCGCTTGTTGTGCGGGACGTCGAGCTGGAGGAACCGGTCGTAGGATTTCGTCTGGACGTCCGTGAGCGGCGGGACGTCGACGGCGTCGAGGCCGCGACCGTAGTCGCGGTGGTTCGTCGGCTTGATGATGCGTTGGGCCGGGATGGCCATGGCCTGAGTCCTCCCCGGGGGGTGGCGGCGCGACGGCACGGCCCGCGGCGGTGCGGGCCACGCGTCGGCTTGGCGGTCCGATTATGAGAGCGTGATGGCGTGGGCGACCGGCGGCAACTCGAAAGGAGCCCCCGGCAAGGCAACAGGTTCGGGCAAGGTTTGTTGCGTGGGCACGTCGGCGAATCGTGGTGAGACTGACTGACGAGGGGGCTGCGATCGGTTAGTACGCATTGTCACCACGGCGGCAATGGTTGCAATCGCCCCTCGACCTCGGCATCGAGGGAACCCACGAACGGCTAACGCCACGACCCTGCGGATCGCGGGGACGTGGCGGGAGACGGTGTTCGTGAGGGTTGCGTAAAAGGTATAGTACCCGGGAATATCGAACTTGTCGATACCCTGGGTGAAATTTTTTTCGGTTTTTGGCATACGGTGTGCCAGCCGCGAAAAGCCCAACCGGCACCCCGATCAGCCGGCCGGCTTGACGGACACTTTGGCGCCGGCGTCTTCCAGCGACTTCTTGATCTTCTCGGCCGTGGCCTTGTCCACCCCCTCCTTAACCGGCTTGGGCGCGCCTTCCACGAACGCCTTGGCCTCGGCCAATCCCAGGCCGGCGATCTCGCGGACCACTTTGATGATGCCGATCTTCTTGGCCGCGTCGAACCCGGCCTCGAGGGTGACGTTGAACTCGGTCGGCTCGGGGGCCGGACCGGCCGGAGCGGCCGGTCCCGTGGCCGGGCCAGCCATCACGACGGCGCCACCGGCGGCCGGCTCGATCTTGTATTCCTGCTTGAGGTATTCCTTCAGCGCCACCGCCTGCACGATGGTCAGCTTGGCGATCTTGTCCCCGAGGTCCTTGATCTCGGGGGCCACTGCTGTGTCAGCCATGGGTCACTCGATCCTCTCGTAATGCGTGCCGCTGAAGCGGGCGGCGTGCGTAATAGCTTCGGGTCGTCGCTAAGCCGCAAGCGGCTCAGGCGGCCGGCGCTGGGGCCGGTTCTTCCTTTTTCTCGGCGATGGTCGCAATCTGGCTGGCCAACTGGCCGGCCGGGCCGGTGAGGGCGGCCGCGATCTCGGACGCCGGGCCGAGGATCATCGCGATGATCTCGCCGATGGCCTCGAGCCGGGTCGGCATCTTCATCGCCATGTCCATCGACACCGGCTGCCCGTCGGCTACCGCCGTTTTGACGACGAACCGGTCCTTCGCCTTCGGGTCCTTCTTGACGATGTCTTTGATCAACCCGTCCACGGCCTTGGACAGGTCCTTGATCGAGTCCGCGCCCCAGGCGACGAGGGTGGTGCCGCGCCAGATCTTGTCGTCGAGCTTGACCCCCTGAGCGGCAAAGACCCGTTGGACCAGGGAGTTCTTCACCATCTGGACCCGGACCTTCTTCTCGCGCAGCTGCTTGCGGAAGTTGAAGTCGGTCGCGGAGTCCACCTTGGACGGAGTGATCAAGACCAGGTCCCGGACGCCGGAGAAAGTCTTCTCCAGGGCCTTGAACTCCATCTGTTTGACTTCTTTGCTCATGACTGAACCTCATAGGACCTATGGGTCCTATAGGACCTATACCGCCACGCGGATGCCGGGCGACATCGTCGCCGAGACGGTCACGGACTCGACGTAGTTGCCCCGCACCCCGGCCGGCTTCGAGTGGCGCACCTGCTCGACGAAGGCCGTGATGTTGTCGTTCAGCTTGTCCTCGTCGAAGCTCAACTTGCCGACCCCGGCGTGGACGTTGCCGCCCGCGTCGGCCCGGTACTCGACCTTGCCGGCCTTGAACTCACGGACAGCCGCGGCGACGTCCCCGTTCGCGGGGATGACGGTCCCGGCTTTCGGGGTCGGCATCAGCCCGCGGGGGCCGAGCACCTTGCCGAGCCGCGACACTTGACCCATCAAGGCCTGCGACGCCAGGGCCACGTCGAACTCCAGCCAGTTCTCCTGCTGGATCTTCTGGATCAGGTCGGCGCCGCCCGCGAAGTCGGCCCCGGCCGCCTTCGCCTTGGCCACGTCGTCCCCCTGGGTGAAGACGACGATCCGGACCGCCTTGCCGATCCCGTGCGGCAGTGGCACCGACCCGCGGACTGCCTGGTCGGCCTGCTTGGTGTCGATGCCGAGCTTCATGTGGATTTCGACGGTCTCGTCGAACTTGGCCCGCTTCATTGACTTGAGCGTCTGCAGCGCCTTGCGGAGGGGCATGGCCCCCTCCTTGGCGAGCTTCTGCTGTTGATTCTTCAGGTGGTTGCGGAGCTTCTTGCCGCGGCGGGGCGGAACGCCCGGGCGCTTCTTCTTCTTGGGGGCCTCGCCCTCGACGGTCGCGGTCGCGGCTCCGCCCTCGGCCGGCGCCGGGGCCGACTTGGGCTCCTCGGCCTTGGGGGGCGGGGGCGGGGTGGGTTTGGGCTCCTTCGCGGCCGGCTTGGCCGCGCGTTCTTTCGCCATCTGTCTTGCTCCCGGCCGGGGTCCGCGGGCTTGGCTTGCCCTCCCCCTAAGCCTGATCAAATTGGTCTTATAGGACTTATGGGTCGTATAGAACCGATGGTTTTCAGCCCTCGACCGTTATCCCCATCGACCGAGCGGTCCCCTCGATGATCCGGGCCGCGTGGTCGAGGTCACGGGCGCCGAGGTCGTTCTTCTTCTTCTCCGCGATCTCGAGGATCTGCTTCTTAGTCACCTTGAAGCCCTTGTACTTGCCGGACTTCTTGGCCAATTCCTCGCTCGGGATCTGCTTCCCGGCCGCCTTCTTCTCGATCGGGAGGCCGGCCGCCTGCTTCAGCAGCACCGCCGCGGGCGGCGACTTGATGATGAACTCAAACGACCGGTCCGAGTACACCGTGATGACCACCGGGGTCATCATCCCCTTAAGCGCCGCGGTCTTGTCGTTGAACTGCTTGACGAACATGCCGATGTTGACGCCGTGCGCGCCCAGGGCCGGGCCGACCGGCGGCGCCGGCGTGGCTTGCCCGCCCGGGCATTGCAGTTTCACGACCGCGGTGACTTGCTTGGCCATAGACGGAATGTCCTACAAGTGACAGACACCCCCGGCAATGCGGGGGTGCTTCATTTTCTTATAGGTCTTATAGGTCCTATGGGACCTATAGGACGTATGGGTCAGACCCGGTCGACTTGCCAGTAGTCGAGATCGACCTCGACGGGCCGGCCCCAGATAGTAAGCACCACCTTCACCTTCGGGGTCTGGCTGTCGCGGTCGGCGATGTCCTTGACCGGGCCCTCCATGTTCGCGAACATCCCCTCTCGGACCTTGACCGTGTCGCCCACGTCGTAGTCGAGCTTGATCCGGCCCTTGGCCGTGTCGGCGGGCTCCACCTCCTTGCCCTTCTCGCCCGGGGCCAGCTCCTCCTGGTCGGCCAGCATCCGCTGGACCTCGCGGTCGCTCATCGGCTGCGGCAGCCGGTTCGGCCCGCCCCCGGTGCCGCCGACGAAATCCCCGACCCCGGACGTCTCGCGGAACAGGTAGAGCACGTGTTCGTTGAACTCGACCTCGCAGAACAAGTAGCCCGGGAACTTCTTGACCTTCTTGATCCGCCGCTTGCCGTCCCGGACCTCGGTGATCTTCTCCACTGGGACCACGATACGGCCGACGAACGGCTCAAGGTTTTCCAGCTTGACCCGCCGCTCCAGGGCGGAGCGAATCGAGTCCTCGCGGCCGCTCTGGACCTTGACCACGTACCACTTCTTCTTGCTTGGCAGCGGCTCGGCGACGGCCGTGGCCGCGTCGGCCGGCGGGACCGCGCCCGGGGCATCGGGCTCGCCCGGCGGTGGCCCGGCGTCGGGGGTCGGGGTGGTCGGTAGTTCGTCGCTCATAACATCACCCCAGCTGGGCGGGGGTTTACCAGTCCTTCACGGGTTCGGGATTCACGCTCTTGGTCTCGGCCTGCCGCTCTGCTTCCGTCGGCAGGACACCAATAATAGGGCGGCTCAACAGCCAACCCCAGAACACATCCACCACGAATAGGAAGACCGTGATCAGTATCAGCGAGACCAAGACGACGATCGTGTCGCGGATCAGGGCCCTCCGGGAAGTCCACGACACCTTGTTGATCTCGGCCTCCGTGGCGATCAGGAAGTCCCCGAACGTCGGGTAGTTGACCACCCGCCAGGCGAACCACAGCGTCCCCCCGATCAGGATCAGCGGGACCGTGTACTTGAGGTCCGGCAGGATGGTCACGCCGCCCTCGACTCGGGGCCGGCCCCGGTTCTCCAGGCGCACGCGCTCGCGCTCTTCTTCTTGGGCCTTTTTGTCATCCTCGGACGCGGTCGCCGGGGGTGGCGGTGGAACGGTCTTTGGTGGGACCACCGTCCCGCCGACCACCCAGTCGCCCATCCGGTTCTTCACTTCCCGGCCGTCGGGCAGCTTGACGGTGTTGTTCTCCGGCAGCCAGTTGTGATTCAACAGGGTCCAGATGCCGCTCCCCGAGATCAGGAGGATGCCGAGGATGGTCAACCGGCGCACCCGCAGGCCCTGAGTCTTCTTGTAGTTGTGCGTGTCGAACCAGCCGCCCTTGTCCAGGGCCAGTGACCACTCGGTGAACTTCCCGGTCCGGAAGAACTGGACGATCAGGACCAGGATCAGCACGTAGACCAGCATCAACAGGATGTGGCCGAAGCTGAACCCCTGGCCCGCGACGTCGTACAGGGCTTTCGCGGTGAAGAAACCGATGAACCCGACGATGATCAGGAAAAACGTTCCGCCCCGGACGCCCGTCGCGGGTCGGTCGCCGTGGAGCCGGGCGCCCAGGTAGATCAGGCCGATGGCGGACGCCAACTGCGCGACCAGAAGTAGCGCCTCGCTGACGAACGAGTTGCTCGCCCCCTCGATCGCCGGGCCGACCGCCCGCTCCCAGAGCATCGGCAAGACCCGCAAGACGAACGCGGCCGCGGCGAGGACGAAGACCGCCGCGACCAGGCTCGCGGCCACAAGGCCCATCGATTGGGGCGACCGCTTGGGTTCCCGGGATTCGGCGGTCGGTTGAACGGCAACGGCCATGAGGCTATCCTGTGCAGCCGGTCGAATGGCCCGGCGTCGTGCCGGGGTTCCCGCGGCGAGTCCGGTATCAAAGCGACCGCCCGCCCCCACTTCCCGGGGCGGGCGACTTCGGGCGGGCCCTGTTGTTTGCGCCTCACCAGTCTAGCAGGGGCGGAGTGAATCGAACACTCAACCGCTCGTTTTGGAGACGAGTGCTCTACCAGTTGAGCTACGCCCCTGTGGAGCATTCAGCGGTCAGCTATGAGCCGTCAGCCAGAAAAGGACACGAATCTGCGTGCTCCTCGCCGTCTGGCTGGAAGCTGACCGCTGAAAGCTGACCGCTCTCAGGCCAGGATCTTCGTCACGACCCCCGACCCGACGGTCCGGCCGCCCTCGCGGATGGCGAACCGCAGGTTGGTGTCCATGGCCACGGGCATCTCGGGCAGCAGCTCGACCGTCACCTTGACGTTGTCCCCGGGCATGCACATCTCGGCCTTGGTCCCGTCGGAGGCGCGGATCTCGGTGATCCCCCCGGTCACGTCCGTGGTCCGGAAGTAGAACTGCGGCTTGTACCCGGCGAAGAACGGGGTCTTCCGCCCGCCTTCCTCGCCGGTCAGCACGTAGACGTTGGCCTCAAACCTGGTGTGCGGGGTGATCGACCCCGGCTTGGCCAGCACCTGGCCGCGCTCGACGCCCTCGCGCTCAATGCCCCGGAGCAGGCACCCGACGTTGTCGCCGGCCTCGGCCGTCTCGCAGGTCTTGTTGAACTGCTCGATGCCGGTGATGACCGTCTTGGTGTTTTCCTTCTTCAGGCCGATGATCTCGACTTCGTCGCCGATCTTGGCCCGGCCGCGCTCGACCCGGCCGGTGGCGACCGTGCCGCGGCCCTTGATCGAGAACACGTCCTCGATCGACATCAGGAACGGCTTGTCGGCCTCCCGCTGCGGCAGCGGGATGTACGTGTCCAGGGCGTTCATCAGCTCGTCGATCGACTTGCAGCCCGGGTCGTCGTCCTTGGCCCCGCCGTTCTCCAGGACCGACTTGGCCTGCCCGCGGATGATCGGCACCTCGTCGCCCGGGAACTCGTACTTGTTCAACAGGTCGCGCATCTCGTACTCGACCAGGTCGAGCAGCTCCGGGTCGTCGACCGTGTCGATCTTGTTCAGGAAGACGACGATCTTGGGCACGCCGACCTGCCGGGCCAGGAGCAGGTGCTCCTTGGTCTGGGGCATCGGGCCGTCGTTGGCGGCGACGACGAGGATGGCCCCGTCCATCTGGGCGGCGCCGGTGATCATGTTCTTGATGTAGTCGGCGTGTCCCGGGCAATCGATGTGGGCGTAGTGCCGCGACGGCGTCTCGTACTCGACGTGCGAGACCGCGATGGTGACCGTCTTGTTGGCGTCGCGGACGATCCCGCCCTTGGCGATTTCCGCGTACGACTTCACTTTCTCGCCGGACTTGTTCTTGTGCGCCTGCCGCATCAGGATCCCTGCGGTGAGCGAGGTTTTTCCGTGGTCGATGTGACCGATGGTCCCGACATTAACGTGCGGCTTGGTGCGCTCGAAGACTCCCTTGGCCATTGTGCTCCCCAAAAGGTCGGACTGGTGAGGTTAACCCTCGTGGCGAGCGCTTCCCGACCCGCGCTCCCACCGAAGCGGGAACATGGTAACCCTATCGATCCCGAGAGCTGCTGATGGGAATCGAACCCATGACCTCTTCCTTACCAAGGAAGTGCTCTACCGGCTGAGCTACAGCAGCAAC
>DATFWZ010000481.1:0-11210 GCA_035258765.1 Gemmataceae bacterium | reverse complement strand
CCTCGACCTGCCCGCGCGGCAGGCCGAGTGCGCGGACGAGTTGCGGGACCTGCTTGTCGAGCGGGGCGGCGGGATCGGTCCCGGGCCCGTACAGCTCCAGGTAGCGGTCGATCAGTTCGTCCTGGCAACTTGTTTGCGCGGAATATCGGACGGCCTCGGTCCCCGAGCGGAAGGGCCAGGCCGGCCAGACAAGCCACGGCTCGCCCGCGTGAAGCCGGCCCGCCACCTCCGCGGCGATCGACCCGCGGGGGACGATGTCCGGCTGGTCGAGGGTCGCTTGCAAGATGATCCCCCAACTTCTCCGGAGCGTCGGCGGGATCGGGAATCGCGGGGCTGCGCCCGGCTCCTTGAGGAGAAGGGCCAGGGCCTCGACGTCCGGGTTGCCCGGGCCGAACAGGTGGCGCAGGTTCTTGACGATCTCGGGCAATGCGTTGTTGAACTGCTGCCGCGTCTCGATTTCGGTCTCGGCCTTCAACAGCAACAGGTGCGCGCCGAAGAGCCCGAGCATCGGGTCGCGGACTTTCCCGTGCAGGATCTGGTCAATGACCTCGTCCGATAGGACCTGCCGGCCATCGACGAGCCCCGTCCGGGCCAGCTCGCTCAGGCGCAGGTCCGGGTTATTGCGGATGAAATGGGGCGCGTCCTCACCCGGGTCACGCGCCTGCGTGTACGCGATCGCCGCGCCGCACATCGATGTGCCGGAGCGGTCGGAGTTGTGTAGGAGGAACACCTGCGCCTGCCACCCGGGCATTGTGGCGACCGTGAGGGCAAGGCGCTCGCGCCCCGGTTCGGCCCAATCCAGCCGGAACAGGCCCGGGTCGATCTCGACACAACCACCGGCACATGGGTCCTTCAACGCGTCGTCAGGGAACAGGTCGGCCGGGACGGTGGAGAAGTCGAACACGTCGTTCCCGCTCGCAGTTCGCAGCATGAGCCCCTGGACCGGGTTGGTTTTGACAGCCCGCTGGTCCGGCGGGCTCCACGCCCGGGCCTGCACGAACATCCAACTGCCGCGACCGGGCCGCGCCAGGACGTTCCGGCTGGCGCGCTCGGCGAACTCGGCGTGGTACTCGAGGGTGGAAGCCGTCGCGTCCAGCGGCGCCGGGCTCGGGAACACCACGGGCTTGAAACTGACCGGGCAGGTGGCGCCCGGGCGCAGGGCGACGAGCTGTTCGTCCACGCGTCCGCCGGCCACGGCCCGGACAGTGTAGATGCCGGCCGGTAGTTCGGTCGTCGTCAACGACCCGCGGCCGCGGGCGCGCATCCGCATGTCGCCGTCGATGACGAAGACTTCCGTCCCGGCGTCGGCGGCGGTGACCGTCAGGGTGGGCGAGTCAGAGCGCGACGACATTGGCCCCCTCCGACTTGATGGGCTTGACGCGGAACATCCGCGACATCCCGACGCCGACCACCTGGGCGGAGTAATTGTTCCGCGGCAGGTCTACCTTCATCTCCGGCGGGGTCGCCGGCCGGTCTTCTAACACTTCTTCTGTCCCGTCCTCGCGGAGGGTCGTGATCCGCAGGTTGCCGACTGTCCCGGGCGGGACGCGGATGGTGACCGGGTACCGGTCCACTTCAACGGTCGCGAACACCATCTTCGAATTCGGGTCACGCGGGTGCGGGATGTCGGGCTGCTTCGCGACCTGCGGGTCGTTCCGGTCCGCGGGGGATAGGAATTCCGGCAGGTAGTTGTACATGAAGTTCTTGAGCGACGACGACGTGACGTGGGCCATCCGCTTGTTCGTGACCGAGTCGGTGTACTCGGTCGTCGAGTCGTAAGCCGCCCCCTGCAGCCCAGCCAGCAGTGCCAGCGTGAACACGCCGCGAGACGTCTGGTCCGGCATCACCCGCTCGCGGGCCAGCCGCGACCACGGGGCCGCCAGCCCGTAGAACCGCTGGCTCTGGTCCATCACGTCCGGCTGCGTCAGGTCCACCCACGGCGGGACGTAGGTGTGGACGCGCTCGTACGGCTCGCGGCAGCAGTCCATGAGCAGGACGATCTCGGAAAAGCTGCCGGACCGGAAGAACCAGTCGGCCGACGGTACGCCGGCCAGGTGGTAGACCATCTGGCGGGTCGCATTGGCCATGAGGATGGCCGCCTCCTCGAACCGCGGGGCGCAGCCGTGGCCGGAGAAGTACAGGTACAGCCGCCGGCCGACTTGCAGGCCCTGCCCCTTTCTCCGATTCTCCTCCGCGAGTGCCCGCAGGCCGATCAGCTCATTCTCGACCTCGCGGATGGTCGGCGGCCGTAGCCCGGGCGGGGACGGCTGGGGAAACTGCGACGACAGGATGAGCCGGGCCCGGTCCGGGGGCACGGCGCCTCCGGACGGGCTGGTCACCCAGGCGTGGAAGGCGCGGGCGTCGTTCTCCGGGCTCTTCAAGTTGCCCAGGTCCGGGTAGTCCGCAATTCCGACGACGATCGCCCAGTCGATGGAAGGGGGCATGGGGGTCACCGGTCAAAGGTCACGCGTCCCGACCGCGTCTCAGGCGTACACCTCGCGGATCAGCCGGCGGTCGTCGGCCGACAGGTTACTGTTCAACCCGGCCGAGAAGCCGTCCGTCGTCCACCGCTTGGGGATCGGGTACATCATGATCGAGTCCCGATCGACCGGGGTGGCCCGGACTTCGGCCGGGTCGAACTTCTTGAACATGTTGAACTCAATTTGGTCCTCAGTCCAGTTGTTGGGCGGGCCGGACAGGTCGTCAATCACCGCCTGCCGTGCCCACTGGATCCCACCCTCGGGGTTCTGGTGCTCGTGGATGAGCCCGAGGGCGTGGCCGAACTCGTGCAGGATTACGCGACGGGCCTCATCCTCGGAGCTGTCCGGAGTGAGCCAGCCGTAATTCATGGTCGGTTGGGTGCGATCGGTAATCTGCCGGCACGTTGTGCCGAGGACCGACCACGAGCCCTTGTAGCGGAACGAGATGCGGATCATCGTGTCCGGGCCCTCGCGAAAGTCCAGTATCAAGTCGGCCATGCCGGGGGCGGTCCACTCCGGGGCGAAGCGCCGCACCATGTCCTGGACGCGGGTGTCCCCGTCCAGGAACGACACAGTGATGATGTCGCCGCGATTCCATTGCGTGGCAGACAGGAGTGCGGCCTTGTCCGCACCGGGGCCGGCCAGGCGGTCCGGCATCCAGGTGAAGCACCATTGTTTCAAGTTGACCATCTCGGGCTCCTTACAGGGAAAGCAACCGGGGCGTCCGACGCGGGCGCTAAAGAGTCTTCAGGTACTCCAGCAAGTCTTGCAACTGCGACCGCTCGTCGGCGGTCAGGGGCCGGCCGTCGAACGCAAATCGCGGGTACTCGTGCCCGCGGTTCGAGTTGCCGGGAACGGCCGTGTCGAACACGAAGTAGTAATGGTGGTCGCGCGGGCCAGTGACCTGGTCCGGGACGGGCGGTGACTCCAGCCCAACGTTTTTCAAGTCGTACAGGTTCCGACCACGGTAGAAACGGGCCCGGCGCGGTTCCAGCCCGATCAGCTCGGCCAAGGTCAGCACGCTGGCGTTGTGCAGGTACGGGGTCCGGAGGAATGCGCCGCCGATCGGCCCGGCGTAGTAACCGTCCGGGGCCCGCAGATCCGCGGCCGTGAACGTGGCCAGCGGGTGCGGCTTCGGGTAGTTGCGGAACTTGTCCACCACCACGCGAGCGACTTCTGACTTGTGCCGGAACCGGACCCGCTCCGGGTCAGTGCCGATGTCTTTCAGGTCGATCACAGAGCCGAATTGCGAACCCGCTTCCGACCGCCAGCCGGCGCCGTCCGGCTCGCCGTGGCAGTTGCGGCAATTGGCGGTGTAGACGGCCTTGCCGCGATCGACCTTCGCCCGGTCGATCGGGGCCCGGTCGCCGAATACCTCGGCCCACGTGTACGGCGCCAGTCGGAGGGTGTACTCCGCGGCCAGCCGGATGTTGTTGGCGATGTCCGGCTCGGCGAGGCTGTGGACAGTCGCCCCGGCCGTGGAGGCGGCCAGGGAGCTGCGGGCAATCGGGTCGCGGACACTACCATCGAATTGGGCCCACTCTCCGTGAAACTCGTGGGCCTGTTGAAAGACCACCGGGACCTTGGAGAAGCCCTGGTCCACGCGGTGCTGGTCGGCCGACATCCCCGGGCGGTCCAGGTGGACGCGGACGAGGCTGCGGAACGGCTGGGTGCGGCCGGGACCGGCCCGCAGGTGGAGAGGGTGCAGCAACTGCCCGGCCTCGAGCGGCTCGTCGATCACGCGCTGGTACTCGACCTGTTCGGCCCGGGCGGCCCGGAGCCACAGCCAGGTGATGGCGGTCTCCTGAGGAGTCAGGTCCCGTCCTCTGGCCGCGTGAGCCCGCCGGACAGCGGCGGTGGTCAGCACGTATTCCGACGCGGGGTCGCCCGGGTCGGCCCTCTTCAAGAACATTCCGCGGAACGCCTCCGAGAACGCGAGCAGGTTCATGTGCGGATTGCCAACGCCGTAGAGCGGTCTGCCGGGCCTGTCGTGCTCGAGGCGCACCTCGGCCGAGTGGCACGCGGCGCAGGCGAAGCCGACGAACGGGACCGGGGACGGCGCCCCGGAAACCGGTCGATGTCGTGAAACGATGAACCCGACGGGCAGCGCCGCATCCGGCCGACCGGCGTCCGCCGGCGGCTTGGGAATGAACCCGTATTGCTCCAACCAGCCCCCAGCGGGCTGGGCGCTCACGCCCTCGGCTTTCAGGTACGTGTCGATCGGGGCAAACTCGTCGGGAAACAGGTCCGGCAGGGCGTCAAATACGACCAATGGGGCCAGCTCGGTACCGATGCTGCCGTGGACGAACGCCTCTTGCGGATCGGTGTGCCAAGCCGGCTCTTGCCAGCCGATCTGCGCCATGTTCACCCAGACGGTGAAGGCCAGCCCGGTCAGGCCGACCAGAAAGGCCAGCCCGTACATAAACCGACCGACCGGGTGTCGGCGCGGCGTGGATGGGGACATGGCGACCTCCTCGCGGCTGACTCGCGGACGGCCAACTCCACCGATCCTGACGATGTTGGGGTCGGTCCGGACCAAAGAGGCGGCGGGCACGCCGCGAGCGGCGTGAAGTTCCGCTACTAGGTTCAGCGTGCAAGCACCCGAGAATGTGACACGAATTCGCGGAAACCGCTCGCCGACCAGTCGGCTGACGCGAGTTGAGGGGACATTGGGAGCGGGAAACTGCCTGTCGTCGCGGCGGCGGCTAGCGGGGTAAGTGCGAACCGCGTGCGCGGTGCGTGGACGACGCGCACGGTCGCCGCAGGGGGGATTATTGTTGGACCAAACTCGCCCTCCGCCCGCCGACATTCCCGTCCGTGAAGATTTGCGCTATCTTCATTCCCTTGTGTTTTTTTCACTACTTTTGTTGCATGCGCTCAGTTCGTTTCTTATACTCGCCCCCCTGTCGATTCCCTGACTCGCTGTGAGACTCCCTCCAAGCCCCTCAATACCACCCTCCAATTGAGGAGACCACTGCGCCCTCACCCACGCCTCGCGCCCAGCGAGACGTATCGCCCTGCACCTTTGCGGGCCCCGGAGTGAGAGCGCACGTGGCGGGTGTCCGCCGTCCCGTAGCGACGTTCCTGGGAACGTATCCCCGTAGGCATTGACACCTGGAACCCACAGCCATGCGTGAACTCGCGTCGTTCCTGCACCCCCGTTACGCCACCCGACGCGGCGCAACCGTTGCCCGCGTCGCGCTGGTACAACTCGAAGACCGGGCCATGCCCAGCGGCGTGGAGTGGCTCGTACGAATCCAGGGCCTGCCCGGCGACACCACCGCCGAACAGATGGCAGCAGCCCGGCAACTCTTCGAGGCTGCCCGGCTGAACGAGGCGGACATCGCGGTCGTCGATCACGCGGGGCCGGACGGCAACATCGTGGTCGAGACGCCCAAGGAAACTCCGCAGGAGATCGTCGAGCAGGAGTTGCAGGGGATCCCGGGCTTTGTCGACGTGCAGTTGTTCTTTGGCGAGGAGGACGGCGGACTGGAAATCGAAGACGGCGGGGCACCGGTCGAGCCGGACGTCAACCAGGGGCCGGTCATTGCCGGCGGCTCGAACGTCAATGTCGGGCTGGTGGGCAATGAGCCGATCGTCGCGGTCAACCCGCTGAACCCGAACAACGTCGCCGTCGCCCAGTTCAACAACGGGTCACAGACGCTCAAGCTCTCGCTCGACGGTGGGGCGACCTTCCCGATCAGCCGCAACGGCGTGCTGGTCCCCGGCCAGACGTTCTTCCAGGGCGACGACAGTCTCGCCTTCGACGCCGCCGGGCGGCTGTTCTGGAGTTACTTGAGTGGCGGCAGCCCGAGCGGGCCGAACGTCAACGTGGTACAGATCAACCCGACCACGGGAGCGGTGGTCAGCGGCCCGGTCCTGGTGGCCACCAGCAACCTGGACAAGGAGTGGATCGCGGCTGACAAGAACCCGTCGAGCCCGTTCGCCAACAACCTGTACGTGATCTGGCACGACTTCAACCAGACGAACGCTCCCGTCCGGTTCGCCCGCTCGACCAACCAGGGCGCGACGTGGACGACGATGGCTGGCAACATATCGGCCCCGGGCGAGGGGTTCACCTGGCCAGCCGAGGTGACAGTCGCCCCCAACGGCGACGTCTGGGTCGCCTGGCACACGAACACGATCGGCAACGGCTCGAACGGCGAAGTCCGCATGCGCCGGTCCACCGACGGCGGGGTCACCTTCGGCCCGGAGATCATCCCGTTCCCGGCGGGCACGGCGGACGCGCAGGTCAACGCCGGGTCGGCCGAGTACGGGCCACCGGTGCCCCCGCGGATCAACAAGCTGAAGTCCTGGCTCCAGGGGTCGCTCCAGCCACGCATCCTGGTGGACCCAGCCCGTCCGGGCAACATGTACGTGATCAGCGTGGACGACCCGGATAACGTCTACGACGCGACCGGCGACCCGTCCGACATCGTCCTGGCCCGCTCAACCGACGGCGGGGCGACTTGGACCCGGAGCACGATCAGCCATGGGACCGCCGGCACCATCCAGATCATGCCGGCCGCGGCCATCGACGCCTCCGGCACGATCACCGTCACCTGGTATGACACCCGCGGCGCCCTGACGAATGCCGCGGGCGACTGGCTCATGGACGTCTACACCACGAGCAGCTTCGACGGCGGCCTGACGTTCACCACCGACACGCGAATCAACGACGTCTCCTTCGACCCCGACCTGGGGGCCCCGGACCGGTTCGGCAACCAGACCCTCCGCATCGGCGAGTACAACGGCCTGGCGTCCACCGCCGGCAACGTCTACGCCGCCTGGACCGGTAACAGCGCCACCGGCCAGCAAATCGTTTTCACGAAGTTCTCGCTGGGCTTCACGGTGATCGCCAGCACGCCCGCGGCCGGGCAGCTCCTCACCACGGCCCCCACCGATTTCGTTATTCAATTGAACAGCCCCGTCGCCGCCGGGAGCGTGCAGGCCAGCGACCTGGCCGTCAACGGCATCCAGGCGAATTCCTTCGCCCTCAACGGCACCGGCGACACGATCACCTTCCACTACAACGTCAGTCCGGTGACGGTCGAGGGCCCGCAGAGCATGGCCATCGGCGGGGGGTCGCTCCTGCGGCAAAGTGACTCCCTCCCCGTGCAGGCCTTCGCAGCCAGCTTCTTCTTCGACCCGCAGCCGCTGGCCGCGACGTCCACCAACCCACCGTTCCCGGGTGGCGTCTTCACCCTGCCGGGGCCGTTCACGTACGACGTCAATTTCAACGAGGCGTTCAATCCCGCGACGCTGCAAACGTCCGACCTGGCTCTCAGCGGCATGGCCGGGGCCACCGTGACCAGCGTCACGGCGGTCAACGGGAACACGACGGCCCGGTTTGCGATCGGCGGGATTTCCGGCGAGGGCGCGCTGTCTGCGAGCATCGCGGCCGGTGCCCTTTCGGACACGTCCGGCAACCCCGGGCTGGCGTTCGCCGCCACCTACCAGGTGGACATCGGCACGGCGGCCTACCCGACCCCGCTGACGCCCAAGAACCCGCCCGGCTCGCTGATTTACGACCCCAGCGTATCGGGCCTGATCAACTTTGCCGGCGACACGGACACGTTCACACTCGCGGTCGATCCCGGCCAGACGATCACGGTGCTCGTCACGCCGACGTCGGGAAGCCTGCGGCCGAGTGTCTCCCTGCTCGACCCGAACGGCGTGCCCGTGGCATCGGCCACCGCGGCAGCCGCCGGTCAGAACGCCCTGCTGCAGACGGCGGCCGCGAACGCGAGCGGTACGTACCGCGTCGTCGTGAGCGGGGCGGCCTCGACGACCGGGACCTACACCGCCCAGGTGACGCTGAACGCGGCCGCGGAAGGCGAGGGCAATCTGGTCGGTGTCGGCAACGACACCCGGGCCACGGCCCAGGACCTGACCTCGTCGTTCCTGACGCTGCAGACGCCCCAGGCCAGCGCCGGCCGGGCCGCGGTGATCGGGGGCAACCCACAGGCCACGGCTGTGCCGATCGCCACCTTTGACTTCGAGACTGGCCTCGGCGGCTTTGTCATCAACAACACGCCGCCTGCCGGGGCCGCGCCGGGTCTGTGGCACCTGTCCACGGGCCGCGGCTCCCAATCGGGGCACTCGCCCATCACGAGCTTCTATTACGGCCAGAGCGAGGGTCCCAACGGCGGCGGGAACTACAACACTCCCGGCCAGCGCAACACCGGTTCCATTACGTCTCCGGCCATGGCAATCCCGGCGGGGGCAACGCTCAACTTCAACTACGTCCTCCAGACGGAAGCGAGCACCGGCTTCGACACCGCTAACGTGCTGGTCAGCACCAACAACTTTGCCACATTCACCACGGTCGCGAGCCGGAGCACCAACCTGCCGAACAGCAGCACCTGGAGGGCGGTGGCCCCGATTAGCCTGGCGGCGTTCGCGGGGCAGACGGTTCAAATTCGGTGGGTGTTCGACACGCGCGATAGCGTCGCAAACAACTTTGAGGGTTGGTACGTAGACGATGTTCAAATCACGGCACCAGGCACCTGGAACGACTACTACTCCTTCACCCTCGGGGCCGGCGAGACGGCGACTGTGGCGCTCAAAAACCTGACCGGGTCAGGTACGAGTCTGACCCTCGAGGACGGCACGGGAGCCACCGTCGCGACGGGATTGGCCGGGCCGACCAACTTCGACCGGGTGATCAGCAACTTCACGGGGGCCCCGGGCGCCTACTTCCTCCACGTCTCCGGTGCGGTCGCCGCCACCTACAGCGCTGTCGTGACCCGGAACGCCGCCTTCGACACCGAGGCCAACGACACGTTTCTGACCGCCCAGCCCATTGCCGGGGGCCAGGCGGCCCTGGGGGCAGTCGCCACGTCAGCGAGCACCGCTTCGACCGTGATCCCAAACGCCAACACCAACGTCGAGGGGGATTTCAGCAACGGGTTCCCCTTCCACATTAGCGCCTTCAGCCTCCCGAGCATGCGCTACCAGCAGATCTACGCCAGCTCGCAATTCACCGGCGGCGGCGTCATCGACCAGATCCGCTTCCGCAAGGACGTGAGCGCCGGCACCAACTTCTCGACCAGCAATATCGACGTGAAGATCAACCTCAGCTACTCGGCCACCAGCCCGACCGCCCCGTCGAACATCTTCGCCAACAACGTCGGCGCCGGCGTGGTGACCGTCTTCGACGGCCTCCTGAGCCTGTCGAGCACCGGCACCGGCACGCCGAACCCGTTCGACATCGTCATCGACGTCGCCAACTCGTTCAATTACGACCCCACCCAGGGGAACCTCCTGGTGGACGTGTTCATGCGGAACTCGCCGGTCACGACATTCTTCGACGCCGTCGGCAACAGCCCGGGCGTGACCAGCCGGATCTTCAGCAACAACACGGTCAACGACACAAGCGGCTCGTCGTTCCAGAGCGGCCTGGTGACCCGCTTCGACTTCGTTACGACGGGAGCGGCCCAGGAGGACTGGTACACGGTCAACGTGACCAACGCCGCCAGCGCCCTGCGGCTGGAAACCGCGACCCCGGCCGACGGCCCCAACCAGTTCGTCAACACTCTCAACCCACGGATCGCCCTGTTCGACCCGACCGGAGTACAGGTCGCGTCCGGTACGCCGCTGGCCGACGGCCGCAACGAGTTCGTCCAGTACCAGCCGCTCGCCACCGGCGCGTATCGCGTCCGGCTGTCGGCCGAGGCCGGAACGAGTGGCGAGTACTTCCTCACCAAGAACTTCAAGCCGGCGGTGACCAGCCTGTCCGTCACGTCGCCGATCAACGAGAACGACGTGGCGACGTTGACCGGCACGTTTACCGACGCCGATCCCCTGGACACGCACACCGTGCTTATTGATTGGGGGCCGGGCGAGGGGACGACAACGCTCACCCTGGCTGCCGGGGTGACCAGTTTCAACAGCACCCACACCTACCTCGATGACAACCCCACCGGCACTTCGTCGGACAATTACCCTGTGTCCGTCACGGTCACCGACAGTCACGGCGTCTCCGGCAGCGGCTCTACCAGTGTGACGGTGAACAACGTGGCGCCGTCCCATGTCGTCCTCAATTCTGGGAACATCAACGAAAACGGCACATTCACATTGACGGGCTCCTTCGCCGATCCGGGCATTCAGGACGCGCACACGGTCGTCATCACCTGGGGCCCGGGCGAGGGGAGCTCCACACTCACTCTGCCCGCGGGCGTGTTGAACTTCACCGCCAGCCACCTGTACCTGGACGACAATCCCACCGCCACGGACGCGGACACGTACCCAGTTTCCGTCACCGTTGCGGACGACGACGGCGGCAGCGGCACCGGCAACACGAGCGTGACGGTGAGCAACGTGGCCCCGTCGAACGTCGTCCTGAACTCCGGCTCGATCAACGAGAACGGGACGTTCACCCTGAACGGCTCGTTTACGGACCCGGGGACCCAGGACACGCATACCGTGGTCATCACCTGGGGGCCAGGTGAAGGTTCGACCACGCTCAACCTGGCGGCCGGCGTTCTCAGCTTCAGCGCCGCGCACCAGTACCTGGACGACAACCCGACTGGGACCGCGTCGGACACCTATCCCGTCTCCGTCACGGTCACGGACGACGACACCGGCGTCGGCACCGGCACCACGAGCGTGACTGTCAACAACGCGGCCCCGTCGAACGTCGTCCTGAACTCCGGGACGATCAACGAGAACGACACGTTCAATTTGAACGGCTCGTTTACAGACCCGGGTACCCAGGACACGCATACC
>DATFWZ010000480.1:0-4186 GCA_035258765.1 Gemmataceae bacterium | reverse complement strand
CCTCCGGACCGCGGTCGCGGACGTGGACGGCGACGGCATCCGGGATACCGTGTGCGTCACCGGGCCGGGCACGCCAATCCGGTTCGCGGTCGTCTCGGGGAAGGACAACAGCACAGTGCTGGTGGCCCCGACGGCCCCGTTCGCCGGGAGCGAGTCGTTCACCGGCGGGGGGTTCGTCGCGGTCGCCGACATCGACCGCGACGGCCGCTCCGAGATCGTGGTGACTCCGGACCAGGGTGGCGGGCCGCGGGTGACGATCTTCTCGCTGTTGCCGGCGGGGCTGAGCGGGCGGGCGAACTTCTTCGGGATCGACGACCCGGCCTTCCGCGGTGGGGTTCGCGCGGCACTCGGGGACGTGAACGCCGACGGTATCCCGGACCTGGCGGTGTGCGCCGGGTTCCTCGGCGGGCCGCGCGCCGCGCTGTTCAGCGGCACCTCCCTGCTGGGCACCCCGGCCCGGCTGGTGGGGGACTTCTTCGCGTTCCCGGGCGAGGACGCGACGCGGCTGCGCAACGGCGTGTTCGTCACCGTCGGGGACCTCACCGGGGACGGGTTCGCCGAGCTGGTCTTCGGCGGCGGGCCGGGCGGGGCCCCGCGGGTCTTCGCCCTGAGCGGGGCGATGATCTCGGCGGGCAACGTGGCCGGGGCGCAGGCGAGCCCGGTGGCGAACTTCTTCGTGGCCGGCAACTCGACGGACCGCGGGGGCGTGCGGGTGGCCACCAAGGACGCAGACGGCGACAGCAAGGCCGATCTCGTCGTCGGAAGCGGCGAGGGATCGCCGGCGCGGGTCCGAGTGTACCTCGGGAAGAACTTCGCTGGGGCCTCAGAGCCGGGCACGGTCCAGGACCTCGGCGTGTTCGGCGGGGCGGTCCTGACCGGCGGCGTGTACGTCGGCTGACACGGTGTCGATCACGACGCGCCCACCGGTCACGATCCAGCCAAAGGTGGCCAGGCACACACGTGGGTGCCGCGAGGTGGGCGAGGGTCAGGCGCCGCCGCGCTCACCCCTTGTCCAGGATCAGATCCACGACCCACCACCCCGCGGACGTGCGGGCCGGTTCTTCGGCAGTGCGTGAGGGTGTCGGGATCGTTAGACCCCGCGTCCCGCAGCGCGACCGCGAGGGTCGGTGTTGGGCAATCCCCAACCTCTCTTCGCGTTTCAAGCGGACAGCCTTTAGGGAGGGGGTCAAGGAAGCCAGGAGCCCGCTTGACTCCATACCGACCGGTCGGTATGATACGAGATCATGAAAGCAACACACCCCGCCGAAACGACCCGGCAGCGCATCCTCCGGACTGCCTTCGAGGAGTTCTACCGCTACGGCTTCCAGGCCGGCAGCCTCAACCGCATCGTCGAGGAGACCGGCCTGACCAAGGGGGCGCTGTTCCACCACTTCGCCGGCAAGCAGGAACTCGGCTACGCCGTCGTGGACGAGGTCATCTGGCCCCGGTTCCAGTCGATTTGGGTCGAGCCACTCGAACAATCCGCGGACCCGATCAAGGACCTCCAGCGCCTGCTGCGCCGGATGGCCGACGACGGCCCGGGTTTCGGCGTTTCCCTGACTCACGGTTGCCCGCTGAACAACCTCGCGCAGGAAATGTCACCCCTGGACGAGGGGTTCCGCCGGCGGTTGGAGGGCATTTACGCCGCGTGGCGACTGGCCTTCAAGAACGCCCTGGCCAACGGCATCAAGGCGGGGACGGTGCGCAAGGACATTTCGCCCGCGAAGGTCGCGGCGTTCCTCGTCGCCGCCATCGAGGGCATCATCGGCACCGTCAAGAACGCCCAGGATCCGCGACTGCTCCGGGAAGCGGGCGACGCTCTGCTCGACTACCTGGAGCGCCTCCGGGCGTAAGACATTTTTTTGCTGTTGGGAGATACCGACCGGTCGGTATCTATGAGGGAGCAACTGCTGGCCCTGGTCGGGAGGACACAATGGTGCGGAACTTCCTCGATCGATTCGGCCCGTGGGCGGTGGTCACCGGCGCCTCGTCGGGGATCGGCGAAGCCTTCGCAAGGCGGCTCGCCGCGACGGGCATGAACCTGGTGCTGGTCGCCCGGCGCGAAGACCGGCTCCGGAAGCTGGCCGACGAGCTGCAACGTCAGCACGCCGTCGCCGTGCGGGTCGTCGGCGCCGATTTGTCCCGCGCCGACTTCCTGCCGGCCATCGAGCGGGCCACTGCAGACTTGCAAGTCGGCTTGCTCGTGAACAACGCTGGCGTCGCGACGCCCGGCCAGTTCCTCGACAACGACCTGGACGCGGAGTTGTCCCTGCTGCACGTCAACACGCGGGCCCCGCTGATCCTCGCGCATCACTTCGGCCGGTCGATGCGGCGGCTGGGCCGCGGGGGGATGATCTTCGTGGCCTCGACGCTCGCCTTCTCAGCCGTCCCCGGGTGGAGCAACTACGCCGCGTCGAAGGCCTACGTCCTCCCCTTCGCCGAGGGGATCGCCAAGGAACTCAAGCCGAACGGCATCTCGGTCCTGGCCGTGTGTCCCGGCCCGACGCGGACGGAACTTTGGCCGTCCGGCACCCGCCTCTCGATGGCAATGGAACCCGGCGCCGTGGTCGAGATCGCCCTGAAGAAACTGGGGAGGCGGACCAGCGTCGTCACCGGTTGGCTCAATCGGTTGACCGTGGTTGCGACGCGACTGCTGCCGAGGTCGTGGAACGCCACCATCTTCGGCCGGGTGGTTCGCGGGATGCTCAGAGGGGTCCACGCGCCGAACCAACCGGAGCCGGCGACCCGCGAGGGAGGGGTTGGACCATGAACTGGATCGCGCTGCGGATGCTGACCGGCGACCGAAGCAAGTATCTGGGGCTGATCTTCGGCGTCAGCTTCGCCACCCTCCTGATGTCGCAGCAGGTGTCGATCTTCATGGGCATCCTGACCCGGACCGGCAACCAGATCCTGGAGGTCCGCGACGCGGACATCTGGGTCATGGACAACCGGGTCCGCTACCTCGACGAGGCGCCGGGGCTGCAAGACACAGACCTGATGCGCGTCCGCGGTGTGCAGGGGGTCGCCTGGGCCGTCCGCTTCTACACGGGCACCATCCGCGCCCGCCTGGAGGACGGCAACACCCGCAACGTCCACCTCGTCGGCCTCGACGACGAAACCCTGGTCGGCGCGCCGCGGGAGATGATCGTCGGGAGCGTGGCCGACCTCAACCGGCCCGACGCGGTGATCATCGACAAGGCCGGCTACGAGTACATGTGGGGCAAGGAGTCGTATCAGCTCGGCCGCACGTTTCAGATCAACGACCGCCGGGCGGTCCTGGTCGGCGTGTGCAAGGTCGGGCAGCCCTTCTTCTCCGACCCGATCATCTACACCCGCTACAGCCAGGCCGCCCGCTACGTCCCACGGGAGCGGACCCTCATGAACTACGTCCTGGTCAAGCCCAAGGACGGAGTCGATCACCAGGAACTGTGCCGCCGTATCGAGGAGCGGACCGGGCGCACGGCCCTGACGCGCTGGCAGTTCTTCTGGAAGACGGTTCGCTACTTCCTCGCATCCACGGGCATCCCCGTGAACTTCGGCATCACGATCGCGCTGGGCTTCATCGTCGGGGCCGCGGTCACCGGTCAGACGCTGTACCTGTTCGTCCTGGAGAACCTTAAGCAGTTCGGCGCTCTCAAGGCGATGGGCATCCCCAACGGCGGCATCCTGCGGATGATCCTGCTCCAGTCGCTGCTCGTCGGCGGCATCGGCTACGGGCTGGGCGTCGGCATGTCCGCGATCTTCTTCATCACCACCGGCAACCTGACGCACCTGGCCGGGCTGCACATGACCTGGGTGGCGTACGCGGGGACCGGCGTCGCCGTTGTCATCATCGTGTTCGCGACGAGTATCATCAGCGCGCGGCGCGTCCTGGTGCTGGAACCGGCCATGGTTTTCCGCGGCTAAGGAACGGATTCCAACTGTAGCGGCAAGCTGCCAGCTTGCCAAGCTAACGGCAAGCTGGCAGCTTGCCGCTACGGTTGGAAATGGCTTCTAAAGGGGACAAGTCATGAAGGCCGCCTTGGAACTGCTCAACGGCAAACCGGCCGAGCCACGCCGGGCGAACGCCGCGGTGTCCTGCCGAGGCGTGACGAAGGAGTTCGGCGCCGGCGACACGACAACGGTGGCACTTCGCGGTGTGGACCTGGCCTTGCACCCCGGGGAGCTCAGCCTGGTCGTCGGCCCG
>DATFWZ010000479.1:0-3607 GCA_035258765.1 Gemmataceae bacterium | reverse complement strand
GAGCGTCCCGGTGCCCCCGCCGGCCGTGCCGGTGAACGAAACCGACGACGCCTCATTGGCTGACTGGTCCGGCCCGGCATTGGCCGTGACCGGCCCGTTGACGGTCACCGTCGTCGTGTAGTCGGTGAACCCGCCGTCCTTGTCCTTGATCCGCCCCTTCACCGTCTTGCTGCCGGCCGTGCTGAAGGTGGTGCTGGCGGACGCGGTGGTGACGTCGGTCAGGTCCCAGATGCCGTTGTTGTCGAAGTCGAAGCTGTACTTGAACCCGGCCGCCTGGTCGGGAGCCGACACGTCATTCTGGCTCGCGAAGCTGATCGTGACGGGCGCATTGGCGTTCACCGGGCCGTTGTTGGACAGTGTCGCCGTCGGGGCCACATTGTTCACCGTCACCACCGCTGCGTCGGACGTCACCAGGTTGTTGGCATCGGTCACGGTCAGGGTGGCGGTATAGGTTCCGTTGTCCGCGTAGGTGTGGCTCGGGGTGAGCGTGCCGTCGACGGTCGCGCCGTCGCCGAAATCCCAGTGGTAGGACAGCGGCCCGGTCCCGCCGCCGGCCGAGCCGGCGAACGACACGGTCGCGGCCTCATCGGCCGTCTGGTCCGGGCCGGCATTGGCGGTGAGCGGGGCAACGCCCGTGTCAACGATCACGTCCACCCAGTAGTTCCCGTCCTGGTAGGTCTGGGTCGGGAACCCGCCCCCGTACTGGTATGTCCCGCCGCCGCCCAGGTAGGTCGGGAGCACCTTGAGCGACCCGCTCATCACCCCGGACAGGGTGAAGTAGTTGGAGTCGAATGCGTACTTGCCGTTCGGGGCCACATAGGAGGCGGTGTAGGTTTGGTTCGCCTGGATCGGCACCGGGGTGTCGAATAGCACCTGCTGCCAGCCCGTCGCTGTCTCGTTCGTGAACGTGGCAGTCGCGAGCAAGTTACCGTTGGCGTCCCACAGGTGGCCGACGTGGGTTCCCGTGTTGGCCGAACCCTTATAGAAGCGGACGCCCTTAACCAATCCGGCCACGTCGGACTGGAACCGGACCCCGACCTCGACATTAGCCGTGTCCGGGACACTTGCCGTCGCCGGCGTCGCCGTGTCGGGCCACAGGCTTTGGGCGGACGGATCCACCGGGGTAAAGCGCATGTGGGTGACGGCGAAGGTGGGAGTGGTCCCGCCGGCGTCCGAGACCTGGATGGTCAGCTGACCGTCCGTTACCGTCACCCGGCCGCGGACTTCGAAGAACTGGTTCTTCTGCGTGGTCACGTCGGCCGCGAGGCGCGTCCCCTCCGCCCAGACGGACATGAAGTCGCGCTTCGCGGCCGGGTCGCCGAGGCCGATCACCACGTCGTACGTCCCGTTCGGGACGTCGGCCAGGAACGTCCCGTCCCTGCCGTAGTGAAAGTCCCGGACTAGGGCGTTGCCGGTCAACCGGCACATCGCGCCGATGCCCGTGGTGTTCTGCCAGCCGGCGTGGTTCGTCGCCGAATACTTGACCGGCCGCTCGCGGGAGTACCCGACGGCAGTCGGGGAGGTGGCGGTGTCCATGTCCAGGGCCATCGCCCCGGGAACGACCCGGACCTCGAGCGGATCGATGCGCAGCCGCGCCCGCCGCCGGGCGCGCGTCTCACGTCCTCGTTCGGACCGCATTTGGGCAAAGATGTTCGTCCAGTTCATCGGTAGCGCCCTGTGCAGAGATGTAGACACCCCCCTCGGCCGGCGCGGTCGCCAGAATTGGCGGGCCGGCGCGCCGGTCGTGATCCGACAGCAATCCCAGCTGGGCGGCTCGCGGTCACCCGGACGCGCGAGCAGGAGAGTGGACGACCCCTCCATGGTGGCGACCGATCGGACAATCCGGCCTGAGCGGGCCGGGACGGGCTATCCGATCTGCGGCCGCCGACATCTGCGACTCGTGTGCCAACGGTCGTGGGCCACCGCCAGCGGTCGGCGAGTCAGTCGGCAGTCGGGAGCGGTGTTCGCGGCGAAAGGAGAGAAGTCTTTGGACGATTCCGGCCGGGACGAAAATCCGCGACCTGAAAGCACTTCGCTACCGAGGGCAGCGAGTCCACTCGACCTGCGCGACAAGACTAGAGCGACAAGCCTGTCAGTCAAATTAAACCCGAAGAATCAATACGTCCGTCAAATCCGATTCCGGAGTAAGTGTCAGTAGGAACCGAAGTTCGATTCCGGGCGCGATTCACTGACAAAAAATTTAGGAATTCTCCGTCGGTTGGCAAGTCAGCGAATGTGCAGTAACTCCGTCGGGCGGCAGTTGAGTACCACAGAAACGCGACTCGGGAAGACCTCTGCCCAATAGTCACTAAGCATTACCCAAATGCCACTTGTGATTGTAAGTCGCGCAAATGCATATCGGAGTCATACGACTTAATGACTGACTTTATCCATCCTGCGTCGGTTCCCCGGCCTGGGAAAAGGCTCACGCCAGAACCTCTTTCACCACTTTACCAGAGACGTCCGTTAGCCGGAAGTCGCGGCCTGCGTAACGGTAGGTCAGGCGCTCGTGATCGAAGCCGAACAGGTGCAGGATCGTCGCGTGCAGGTCGTGGACGTGGACCCGGTTCTCCACCGCCTTGTAGCCGAACTCGTCCGTCGCGCCCCACACCATCCCGCCCTTCACCCCGCCGCCGGCCAGCCAGACCGTGAACCCCCAGTGGTTGTGGTCCCGGCCCATCGCCGGCTTCCCGCCCATCAATTCCACCGCCGGCGTCCGCCCGAACTCCCCGCCGCAGATCACCAGCGTCTCGTCCAGTAGTCCGCGAACCTTCAGGTCGGTCAGTAGGGCCGCGATCGGGCCATCGATTTCTCGAGCCAGGTTGCGGTGGTTCTTCTCGATGTTGTCGTGGCTGTCCCATGGCTGCACGTCGCCGTGGTAGCACTGCACCACGCGGACCCCGCGCTCGACCAGCCGGCGGGCGATCAGCAACTGCCGGCCGTGGACGCCGTCGCCGTACATTTCGCGAACCTTTCGCGGCTCCCGTGCCACGTCGAACGCGTCGGTCGCCTCGGCCTGCATCCGGTAGGCCAGCTCGAACGACTGGATGCGGGCCTCGACGGCCGCGTCCTCGGCCCGCGGCCCCTGGTGCCGGCGGTTGAGCTCCGCGAGTAGGTCGAGCTGCCGCCGCTGGTCGGCCTTCGTCACCGCCTTGGTGCTGACGTGGTCGAGCAGCTCCCCCGCCTTCGTCTTGCGGGTGTCGATGTACGTGCCCTGGTACACCCCGGGAAGGAAGGCGGCCCGCCAGTTGGACACGTCGGCCACCGGCAGCCCTGGGCATAGGACGACGAACCCGGGCAGGTTGGCATTCTCCGACCCGAGCCCGTACGTCACCCACGCCCCCATGCTCGGCCGGCTGAGCCGCTCGTCGCCGCAGTTCATCAACCGCATCGACTGCTCGTGGTTCGGCGTGTTCGCGTGCATCGAGCGGATGAAGCAGATGTCGTCCACGTGAGCCGCGGTCTTGGCGAACAGCTCGCTGATCTCGATCCCGCTGTGGCCGTACTTCTGGAACTTGAACGGGCTGGGTAGGGCGGCGCCGGTCGGCCGCTCGGTCGTCAGGTTGCCGGCGGGGAGCTTCTTGCCGTCGTACTTCTTCAGCTCCGG
>DATFWZ010000478.1:0-3435 GCA_035258765.1 Gemmataceae bacterium | reverse complement strand
CCATGAACGTGCTCGCCGACCTGCTCGAAGTCACCGCCACCTGCATCGGCGACCTGGTCGGAGAAACCCGCGAAGTCCTCGAGGACCACGGCTGCGCCACCGGCACGGCGGCCGTCCGCTTTCCCACTGCACAGGCACTCCGCGCGTTCTTCGACAGCGACGCCCGCCCCCAGCGCGCACGGATCACCGAACAGCTCGGCCTGCCCGGCGCTGACCGGGCTCAGCCGCCCCCGCCTGCACGACCTCACCAGGCAACTCGCACCGCTGCAAGCCGCCCAGGCCGAGCGCCTCGGCTATCACCGGCGCGGCGGCCTCCGCCAGCCCACTGCCCGCGGCGGCGTCTTCCACCAGAAGATCAGCAACGGTGAGCGCGTCCTGCCGGCCATCCTCTACCAGCGGCGCCTGTGCACGATGGACGTGCTGGCCAGCCTCCTCGGTGTCTGCCGGTCCTCGGTCGGCAACGCCATCCGCGAACCCGCCCGCTCCTCGACCAGGCCGGGCACGTCCCCATGCCAGGCACGGCCCGCTACCGCACCGGCAGCGATCTGCTGGCCGCCGCGGCATCCTCGCCAGACTCCACGTCCCTTGACACAGCAAGTTGATTCTTTACAGCTTCGATGAATAAGACAGCGCTGGCGCAGCGCCTTGGGGAAGACCTGCTCGATTGCGCCGATCAGGCCCGGGTTACCGTCGCTGACCACCAGCAGCGGGGAGGCCAGGCCGCGCTCGGTGAGGCCGGCCAGGAACCCGTGCGGCCTCTACCTGGGCAAATGCGCCCGGCGAATGTCTCCCCTTTCGTACGGTTCGCCCCGGGGGCACCGGAGTCGTAGCTGCGCACCCTGTAAAAGTCCGGCAGGTCTGTCCCACATCGGCTCCGGGAGTTGTGTCTCACTGTCTGAGGTCTGGCCAACTCTCCCGCGGTTTGGCTCGGTGCCGCCCCGGAAGGGAGGAGGTCAAGCGATCCAGTCGGGGAAAAGAGGGTGCGTGACGCCCTCGACCGGGAAGGGCGTCTGGCCGGTGCCGTCGGGCCGGATCAGGAAAGGCTGACCGCCGGTCACCAGGATCGCCGAGCCGTCCGGGGACCACGCGAAGAACTGGGCGAACTCTGACGTCAGGCGGCGCTCATCGGAGCCGTCCGCGTTCATGATCCAGGCGTCTTCCCACGGCCCCATGTCCCCGGTGGTTCGGCAGTCCGGCGCATGCGAGATGGAGCAGTCGTCTCTGGCGGACGAGAACACGATCCGCATGCCGTCCGGCGACCACGCCGGCCAGCCGTCCTCGCCCGGCGCGGTCGTCAAGCGGCGGACGTGGCTTCCGTCTGCGTCCATCACGAAGATGTTGTAGTCGGGGTTGCTCCCGGTGGCGCCGGGTTCCGGGGCCATGAAGGCGATCCGGGAGCCGTCGGGCGACCACGCCGGGTACTCCACGTAGTGGCGGGAGATGCGACGGAGACCCGAGCCGCCCGGGGCCACCACGTAGCCGTAGACGTCGAGGGCGCCGGTGCCGCCCACAGAGTTGAAGACGATCCTGCGGCCATCGGGAGACCAGTCCGGCCCCCACGAGTCTTTGCGGGTCAGGTTCCGCTGATCCGACCCGTCGGCCTTCATCACGAAGATCCGGGACATCCCGTCGTGTGGCCAGTGCCGGTATGCGATCCGCGAGCCATCCGGCGACCACGTCGGGTCGAACTCCATGACGGGCGACGACGTCAGCCGGCGAACGTGGGTCCCGTCCGCCCTCATCGACCAGATGTCGTTCGTCTCGTCGGAGAGCACAATTCGTCCCTCCAAGGATCCGATGCCGATCCGTGGTCCCGAGGCTGACGGGGAAGCGACCGACGGAGCAGACGTCGGGGACGAGGCTACCGGCGAACGAGACCCGTTCGCATTCTCAGAGCCCGGTGAGCCCGAACACGCCGTCAAGATGACCAGTGCCCCGGCCAGGACAATCTTGCACATGCCCCACCTACGCTCACAGGGCCCGGCAGGTTCCGGGTCCTGACCCCCGCTCCGGTGGCGATGAGTCACAGAGGTACGGCCATGGCGAGCTAACGAAGCCACCCTTTGGTCTCGCTTTGCTATCCCCTCGGGCCCGATCGGTGCTCCTCCGCCCGTGCGTCAGCAGCATAAACGTTCTATGCCACTGACGCAAGGTACAATCCGCTCCATGGGCCGGACCACACCTCTCGACGAGCTGTCCCTAGCGGTGGAACTGGTCAACACGGTCTCCGTGCTTCGAGACCCCCAGGACTTCCTGATCGACCTCGACCATCTGAGGCGGTTCTTCCGGTACCTCGGTGCCCCCGCCGCGGCCGACGCGGCGACGGAGGACGACCTCCAGGCCGTGCGGGAGCTCCGCGACCGGATCACGGCGGTCATGGATTGTCAAGACGAGACGACGGCCGCCTCGCTCCTGGCAAGCATCGCCCTGGGCCTCGACGTCCGTCCTCGCCTGGCCGCCACGGAGTCGGGGCGGTGGGAGATCCGACACGGGCCAAATCCCGGCGAGGGTCCGGCCTTTCTCGGACCCGCCGCGGTCTACGGACTGATGGAACTGCTGACCGCGGGGAGGTGGGACAGGATCGGCCGCTGTGCGGGCACGCCCTGCAGCTGTGTGTATGTAGACCGCACGAGGAACCGGAGCCGAAGGTACTGCGACGACGTGTGCGCGGATCGCGTCAATCAGGCCAAGACCAGACGCCGCCGCGCCTCCCGCGCCCGGAGCTGAGGAGCCACGACGAGTCGCCGGCCTCGAACGCATCCGCGCACTGCTGGACCGATCGCGTGTGGAAGGCGCTTTCCGCGAGTCGCGTCACGACTCGCCCCGGTGCGTCCTGAATCCGGCTCTGGCGCACTTTGGGTGGTGACAGTGCGTTATGTAATCCGAGCAGAATGCGGTGCCGCAGGAGGGCGAAGCTGGCGCGGCCGTGCATCTGCCTCATGATCCGTTTGGTTTGGTGTTCATGCCTTCGGTCCCGCCGTTGTGCTATGGCAGGGTCACGGCCGCGTGGACGGCCTCTTTGTCCAGGTCGAGGCCGCGGTTGAAGGCGTGCAGGTGGGGCAGGTCGGT
Source organism: Gemmataceae bacterium (assembly GCA_035258765.1). Lineage (GTDB taxonomy): Bacteria > Planctomycetota > Planctomycetia > Gemmatales > Gemmataceae > SIAJ01. The sequence continues at coordinate 366 of DATFWZ010000478.1, read as the reverse complement.
CGCGCGGACGGCGGCGATCCATTCCTCGGGGCGTCCGGCGTTGTCCTCCTGCGGGGTGAGGAATGCGGCGAAGCTGCGCACGAACCCGGCCGTCTCGCGTTCACCCGGCGCAACAGCGGCCGGAGCAGGCGCCGGGACGGCCGGACGGGCCAATGGAAGCCGGTTTTCTTGCCCCGCACGCCGCCGAGCGGGGAAGATCGGGCCAGGCTCGGATCACCGATCGGCGGTGCGCAATGGCGGAAGAGATGACAGAACACGCCGGGGCAGCCCAGTCACGCCGGCGGCTCATGGCGGGCGCGGCGGCCGGGTTGGCGGCGTTCGCCGCCGCCGGCGTTGCCCGGCCCGCGGCGGCCCGGGCCGGCGTCC
>DATFWZ010000477.1:0-4226 GCA_035258765.1 Gemmataceae bacterium | reverse complement strand
CGACCCGGTGCGGATGCTCCAGCTCTGGCCGGACGGGAGCACGTGGACGTTGACGCTCGGGACCGACCTGATGTCCGGGCAGGTGCCCCAGCTCGTGGTCCCGGGCGGGGTGTGGCAGGGGAGTGTGCTGATCGATGGCGGACGGTTCGCCTTGCTCGGGGCGACGATGGCCCCGGGGTTTGACTACGCGGACTACACGGCCGGCGACCGCCGGGACTTGACTGCGAAATATCCGGCGGTTGCGGAGTTGATCGCCCGGCTGACGCCCGGACAGTAGGCCGAACCCGCGCCGTTTCAGTTGAGGTTCTCGAAGCCCCCGTCCTTTTCCTCTTCCTCTTCGTCCTCTTCTTCCTCTTCCCCGAGGATGCGGTCGAAGGCCCGGCGCATGACCCAGGCCTGTTCGCTCACGTCCGGCTCCAGGGCCGCCTCCTGGAGGGCGTTGCGGAGGGCATCGGTCTCGTCCTCCCCGCCCTGGACCACGCGGAGGAGCATCCGGGCAACGGCCGCGTAGATGTCGTAGCATCCCCGGGCGTCGCCGCTGTTGTACACCGGGGCCCCGACGTGAATGGCCGCGGCCAGCATGGTGCGGATGGTGTCCGTCGGGTCCACCGCGTCGAACTCGTCGAAGTCGTCGGACATGGGGGCCTCCGGGGCGGCTCGGGCGACGTCCCGGCCGGGGGCAGCCGGTTTCTTATCATTTCATTTACACACACCCCCTGAAGCGCATTTCTCATAAAGGGGACAAATGGAGACATGTGGGACGGCCGTTCAATTGTCCGAATCATCCGGCCTGGACATCTGCCGCATTGTAGCGGGCGTGGCGCGTCCCCACCCGGCCGACTGCCGTCTGGCCGCACCCCGGAACCGGCTATAACTCAGACAGGGCGGGAACCGGCCCACGACCCCACCAGGCCCGCCCCACTTCCGAGACCCCCATGAGCAGCAGCCAGACGGAAATCCCCGCGGGCCTGGCCGACGTCCCGGTCACCAAGTCCGCCGTCAGCGTCATCGACGGCAAACGCGCCCTCTTGTCCTATCGCGGCATCCCGGTCGAGACCCTGGCCAAGGAGAGTTCGTACGAAGAGACCGCCTGGCTCCTCCTCAAGGGCGAACTGCCGACCCAGCGGCAGCTGGCCGACTTCCACCACGCCCTGCGGCAGCGGCGGAAGGTCCACTACCGGTTGATCGAGGTCCTCAAGCAGTTCCCGCCGAACGGGCACCCGATGGACGCCCTGCAGTCGTCGGTCGCGGCATTGGGGCTGTTCTACCCGGCCCGCGACGTGACCAACGCCACAAGCAACTGGGAGGCGACGCTCCGGCTGATCGCCGCCATGCCGACGCTCGTGGCCGCGTTCGCCCGGCTCCGCAAGGGAGACGAGCCGATCGCCCCGCACCCGGACCTGGACCACGCCGGCAACCTGTACTACATGCTCTTCGGCCGCGAGCCGTCGCCGTCGGTCCGCAAGGTGATCGACGCCTGCCTGATCCTGCACGCCGAGCACAGCCTGAACGCGTCAACCTTCACGGCCCGCGTGACCGGTTCGAGCCTGGCCAACCCGTATGCGACCATCTCCGCGGCCGTCGGCAGCCTGTCCGGCCCGCTCCACGGCGGGGCGAACGAGGAGGTGCTCGATCAGTTGAATGAGATCGGGTCGGTGGAGAACGTCAAGCACTGGCTCGACGCCCACCGGGCGGCCAACCCGTCGTTCAAGGTAATGGGGATGGGGCACCGGGTGTACAAGGTCAAGGACCCGCGGGCGACGGTGCTGCAGGAGCTGGCCGAGCACGTCTTCGCCGAGACCAGCCGGCCGCGAAAGTACGAGGTGGCCCTGGAGCTGGAGCGGCACGCGGCGGCCATCTACGGGCCGAAGGGCGTCTACCCGAACGTGGACTTCTTCTCCGGCGTCGTATACTCGTCGCTCGGGATCGAGACAGACCTGTTCACGCCGATCTTCGCGATCGCCCGGGTGGCCGGGTGGCTGGCCCACTGGCACGAGCAGCTCCAGGGGAACCGCATCTACCGGCCGGAGCAGATCTACGTTGGCAGGCAGGATGTGGCTTACGTGCCGCTGGAGAAGCGGCCGTAGGCGGGTATCACTCGAAGAACTTTCGGACCGGGGCAGTAAAGCCCGGGAGGACGTCTGGGATCGTCAGGTCATCCCCGTTATCGAAAATCTGCTGGAACTCGTCCTTACGGTAGACCGACGCGGATTGGGTGGTCATGTCGAGAACGACCACGGCTCGCACCCCGGCCGACAGATACTCGCCAACTTTGATGAACACGTCGTTCCACCCCTCCGACGGGGACCGCACTTCGAACACCAGGTCGGGAACAACGGGGAGCAGGCCCTCCAGGACGGTGCCTTTCGGTAGGCGTTCGTAACTGAAATAACAAACGTCCGCGCCGCGAACCCGGTCCGGGTCTGAAGCTGTCTTGACAAACGAGTCGTTCGTCATCACGTGCCCGAGGTTGTTAGTCTCGACGAATGCTCCAAGGGCCATCGTCGCCCGATAACACACCTTGCCGTGTTTGAGGTGGGGCACGGGAAGCTCCTGGACCACGCCATCGACCAGCTCGACGTACTGCCCCGCATAGCGCCGGGCGAACTCGTCCGCGGTCAGTCGGGTCGAGGGTGGGGCTGGTTGCGTCGCCGTGGTCATCGGATCGAACTCCTTTGAACGGGAGGACTATAACCAATGATTGACTCTCTCGCCAGTCCGGTCGAGGATCGGATGCCGACCCATGTCTCCACGTTCGTTGACGCCCTCGTCTTCGCGCGCGGCTATACCATCGAATTGCTCGACACCATCCCGGCGGTCGATTGGTTCACGATGCCCGCCGGGTGCCCGTCGCACGTCGCCTGGCAGGTCGGGCACCTAGCCATGGCCGAAGCCCGGCTTGTCGTCGAGCGCATCGGGGGGCGGCAAGTCGTGGACGAAGGCATCCTCCCGGCCGAGTACCTCAAGCTGTACGGCCGCCAGTCCATTCCGGACCCGAATGCCGGGAATCACCCGTCGCCGACCGAGCTTCGCGGCGTCTTCGATCACGTCCACGAAGTGGCCCTGCCGATCTTGCGCGAAACGCTCGACGCCGACCTGGATACGGTTGTACCCGGTTCGCCACACCGCTTCTGTCGGACGAAGGCGGACTACGCGCGCTGGGTGTCGCACCACGAATTCCTGCACTCGGGCCAGATCGGCCTCATACGACGGCTGATGGGGAACAGGTTCGTGTGGTGAGAACCGGGTGAGAATCGTTGACCCCGGTCGGCCGCCCCGCGTACCCTGCGGGCGTCTCCCGAGGGCTTCGCGGTGTCCCGCCTCACTCTCGCATGCACCCTGCTTGTCGGTACGGCCGCCGTCGCCGAGGATCCCGCGGTCGCCGCGGCCCGGGTGCGGCAAGAGGCGGTCACGACCCTGGTGCTCGAATACCAGCAAGTGACTCGCGTATTCCTGCCGCAGACCCTGGCCCGCCCAGCGACCGAGGCGGTCGCCTCCGCGGACAACCGCATCGTCCTCGACGGGATCCGCGTGCGGGTCGAGGACAATAGTCCCGTCATGTCCACGGGCGGCATCTTCCATCGGCAACAGCACATCAGCGTTTTCGACGGGGAGGAGACCCGGACGTTTTTTCCCAGAGGCATCGGCGCCGGCGAGTCGCCCGTGGGCATCATTCATCCGAGGGAGGATCGCGCCCTTATGCAAATCCCGCGACCGCTGGCGATGCACTTCCGGGGACTCAAGCCCGAGTTCGGCCACGACACAATTGACCGGTGGCAGCCGACCGGACGGGCGATGGTCATAGACGGAGTGAACTACCCGGAGCTTGAAGTGCAATTCAAGGAAAACCTCACCCGATACTGGGTCGATCCGACGAAGGGGCATGTCGTCCACCGCGTGGATTCCGAACACAATGGGCGGTTGACCCGCCGAGAGACGATCACCTATCGCCAGAACCCGACGGGCTGTGTTCCAGGCGGCTGGCGCGACGAGGTGCTAAGGGCGGACGGGGCGCCGTGGCAAATCCACGAGTCCACCGTGACGCGGCTCGTCGTGAACGGACCGGTGGACGCGGGCGAATTCCGGCTCGAATTCCCACCGGGGGCCAACGTCAACGACCAGAAGACTCACAGGGAACTCCGAGTCGAGGCCGACGGGCACCTCCGCGAACTAACCGCGGAGGAAATGTTCGGCACCCCGCGCCAGTCGACGGTCCGCCAGTGGGT
>DATFWZ010000476.1:0-13241 GCA_035258765.1 Gemmataceae bacterium | reverse complement strand
CGCCGGCCCCGAAGAACCCGCCACCCTTGCCCAGAAGGCCGCCGTGGAATGTGCCGCCGAAAACCCCGTGGCTGCACCCGCCCGACGCGCACCCGCCCATTCCCCACTTCTGGAAGATCGGGCACCAGCCGAACCGCGTATCGCCGCAGCCGCCCTTCAGGCAGCCGCCCTTGAGACACCCGCCCTGCCCAAGTCCGGACAGGCAACCACCCCCAACGGACGCACAACCGGGGGTGCCACAGCTGGCGGTGTCGCAACCCTTGGGCGCGCCACTGCCCTGGGTGCAACAGGCCTGCTGGACTGGGTACGGGGCGGGGTATTGGGCCGCGGCGCGGCCGGCCGACAGGCTCACGGCCGCCACGGCCGCGATCGAGAGTAACAGCTTGTTCATGGGGATTCCTTTCACCCAGGACGGGGCACGCGACGGCGCGCCGGTTTCCTGCGGTCGGACGTTCCCGGGTGGGATCGGTCAAACCGCCCCGAACACCGCCGCCGAAAATCGGGGGAAGACCGGGAGGGGAAACAGGACGCCCGGTAGATCGCGCGCAAGCCGACCGGGCCGCGAGACCGGCACGGAACGCTCAACCCTGCGGAGTCGCAAAGATGTAAACCAGCGCCACCGTCCAGAGCAGCATGACCACCAGGACCGACACGGCCGCGGTGAACAGCCACCCGGCCATCGGGTTCCGCCCGACCGCGTGCGGCTGCAGCGCCGCCGGCAGCACGGCCTCCACCTCCCGGCGGACCGCCTCGTACTGCCCGCCCCAGCGCAGGGTCGCGTGGCCGGCGCTCCGGAACTGGTCCACCCGGACAGTCGCCGCCTCGAGCGGAAACGGCCGGTCCGGGTCGGTGAGCCTGGTCAGCCCGATCTCCACGCCCCCATCCGCCTTCCGCCACGGGTAGCCGAGGCCGTCCAGCACACCCGTGAGCGATGCCTCGACCGTCGCGGCGCTGACGTTGTACAACGCGGTCACCCGCCGCCGCGCCCGGAGCAGGAGCGAGATGACCGCCGCCAGGAGGATCACGTAGCCCGCGGCCATGAACGACCAGGCCTGCGCCTCCCGCCACCCGACCGCCTTGAGCTCCGCCCAGTTGCCAAAGATCCGGGCCCGCATCTGCGAGAGGATGAGAGTGAGAAAGAGCGGCCCGGCCAAAAGGAGAAATCCGGAGAGGCCGAGGAGGACTGCCCCGAAGTCCCACGGTCCGGGGACGAGCGTCGGCGGGGTCCGGGAGTTCAGGCTCGACAGGTAGAGCAAGTAGATGGCCAGCGGCAACAGGCAGACGAGGCTGCCGGAGCCGATGAGGATGATGATGGCGTCCAAGCGGCGAGCCCGGCGGGAAGGGGGGAAAAAGGAGATGATAGCCGGGGGACATCGGGAGGGTCAACGGGCCGGAAACGACCGGTGACCTCGGGGACTCAATCGGGGTAAGGTCGCCAAGGTCACCAAGGTTGCCAACCTTTTTCGCATCCCCCCCAGGCGGCTTTTCGCCTGAGGAGACATTTTGGGAGGTTATTCGGTGTCTCCATTTTTCCCCTAATCTCTCTCTTCGCCTCCCGCTGGGGGTAAGGTCGCCAAGGTCGCTAAGATCGCCGGCTTTTTTCGCATGCCCCCCGGGCGCGAGCTTTAAAGTTGCGCTCTATTGGTAACAGGCGACGGAGAAACCGCCGGGCCGGCGGTCTTCTGCCCCGTTCACGGGGCTTCCCGCGCTGCGGTGTAGGCCCGCCGTTCACGGCGGGTGAAGGTGCACCGCCTGACGTTTCCCAGCCCCGTTCACGGGGCTTCTCGCGGTTCGGCTTGAGCCATCGTCCCGCGTCGAGGCTAAAGCCGGACCACCGAGAAGCCCCGTGAACGGGGCTGAACCAGGGTGTGTCGGCGCACCCGCCGTGAACGGCGGGCCTACACCGCAGCGCGGGAAGCCCCGTAAACGGGGCTGAACAAAACATTACCAAGAAATCATCAACTTCAAAAGGCGTGAGCGGGGTCACACGCGCGGTGCAGTACAAAGCGCGGCCACGGTCCGTGATGTGGCTGTCGTATCCCAAGACAACATCCGGACGGTTCGCGATGAAATGCAATGACACCCCGGACGGTGATGGGGTGAGAACTTCTACCTCACAGCCTCACCACCGCGTGTCGCGACCGCCAGCCCGCGGGCCTCGGCCGGCGTCAGGTCGGCGAACGGGGCCGCGGCGGCCGCTTGACGCAACGCCTTGGCCGCCGGCTTCGGCTGGTCGAGCTCGGTCCACACCCGGTACAGGTACCACGCCGTCCGGGCGTCGTCCGGCCGCCGGGCCCGGGCCTCCTTCAGCTCCCCCGTGGCCTTGCACAACAGCCGCTCCGCCTCGCCCGGCTCGTCGGCGGCCAATTGCGCCCCGACCAGGTACAGCCCGATGCCCCGGTGCAGGTGTTCCGCGTAGTCGTCCTCCCGGGCCCGGGCGATTTCCATCAGCCGGGTGTGGCAGTGGACGAGCCGCTTCCGCGCCGCCGGCGGGCCCTCCTGGGACTGGGCGACCGCGGCCTCGAAGTGCCGCCGGGCCTCCGGGAGCCGATCGAGTCGGAGCAAGAGGTCAGCGAGCTGTGTTCGGAACAGGACCTGGTCCGGATACTTCGCGACATGACTGGCCAGGTGGTCGGCGGCGGCGGCCTCGTCGCCCCGACCGAGGCAGTCGGCGGCCAGGCTGAGCGCATCGTCGTCCGCGGGCTGGGTAGGTCCCGCCTGCTGGGCGGGACCTGAAGCCTCAGCCTGCCGTGCGGGCCCTTGGCGCTCGCGGGCGGCAAGCGACGTCCCCTGGTCCGCCAGCGAAGGCCCGCCGGGCAGACGGGACCTACTCCAGTCATCCGCGTGACCCGGGGAGAGGACATGGCAACCCGCGACCGCGGCGAGGAGGCAAATCAGGAGGGCGGGACGGGCCATGCGGACGCTCCCGGGGCAGGCAACCGGCGGAGGGCCGGAAGCCTCGGGAGAAATCGAACGTCCGGGCTGACGGGGTTAAGGAAAAACGGGCGCGGGCGGGGAATGGGCGGGTAGTGGCGCAAAGACGGGCGCCGCGGCGGGATAGGAAGTCGGCGGGCGCAAAACAAAGCGGGCACCGACGCGTGTCGGTGCCCGCTGAGCGCTACTCGGCAATCACTATTACTGAGCGTTGGGCCCCTGGCTCCCACCGCCGGCTTTCTTGTCACCGCCGCCACCCGGTGTTTGGGGTGACTCGAGCGGCTTCAGCTGAACGTTGTTCGGGTTTTCCGCCTTCGGGTTGGCACCCTTGCCGGTATCGCAGCCCGCGCCCCATAGACCAAGGGCCACAACGACGGCAAGGGTCAGACAACGATAACGCATGTGCGATACTCCGAATGCCAATGACACGGGGGGCGTACACAGGTCAGTCGCTCGTCAGCACCCAGCCATCCTGCTTGCCCCCGAGCACCACCCAGGTGGTGAAATCGATGGTATTGCGGATTAGCCGCACCGAGCCGTCGCCCATGACCACCTGGAACGTGCCCGAGTGCTTACCCCCAGGCCGGAACCAGCACACCTTGTTGCGCGGGTCCAGGTTGTTCGGGTCCTGGGCCGGGTCAACCGATCGCCCGTTCCGCGGAGCCCAGTATGTGTAAAGCATACCGCTCGCCCACGTCCCGGCGACCTCGCCGTCGAGTCCGGTGCCAAGCCCGCGTACGTTGGCATCGCCATACTCGACGAACATGATCGTGTTGCTCGACCCGTCCGGGATCGTGGCGATCGCGGTGTTGGACCGCCACCCGAAGATGCCCTCAAATTGGCCTGGCACGCCGGTGCCAGCATCGAAAAGCGGGTAGCCGGCCATGGGCATGATGTAGCACCGGCCCAGGACCACGGACCCGGGGTTGCTGCTGAAAAGGAACCCTGGCTGATTGCCAAATGCGGGGTTGAATGTGAACCGGGACGGTGTGAAGGGCGGAACCGGAGTCCTGTTGGGAGGGGTACCGGTGAAATACCCCTGCGGAGCAAACATGAGGATCGCGGTGACCGCGGTGGGCGACACGGCTGACGGGCACATCAGGTACTTGAAGTTGCCCTCGGCGCCATATCGATCCGGCGGACGGGGAACAGCGGTCGATCCGGTGGAGGGCGGGCGGTTCCCGAACGGGGGATTGGACGGGGTGCCGTAGTACGCATACCAGTTCACCGTCGGCGTCCCCGTCTGGAACAGGAACAGCCTGTACTGGTTGTCCTGTTCAAGGTACGGAAGGAGCTTGTACATCGGCCCGGAGTTGTCGTCCTCTGACCCGGCTGGCAGCTTGCCGTAGGTGCTCTCGTAGTTGTGGGCGGCCAAGCCGACCTGGTGGAAGTTGTTGCCGCACGAGATTCGGTTGGCGGCCTCGCGGACTTTCTGGACCGCGGGCAACAGCAAGCCGATCAGGATCGCGATGATCGCGATGACGACGAGCAATTCGATTAGGGTGAAGCCGGGGCGTGTCTTCCCCCGCTTCCAGACACGGACATACCCTCGCATGGTGGTCTCCTTGGACAAGGGACACGAAGAACAGGATGAAAAGATCGAAGCCGGGAACAGTGCCGCGAAGGACACTGTCAGAGCCTACGTCGCTGGCCGGCGCCGGAGTTGGTCCGGCGATAAATGTGGAGAGGAGGAGTGCATGCCGGCCAATACACGAGCGCGAGACGCCCGGCCCGTCCCGCTGCCAACCAATATTTGTAACCCGCTAGGACAGTTGAGGCAACAAGTTTTTTAGCCGGCGCCGCGTCGCCGCGTCGCGGCGGGGCGGCCGGGGTGGGGGAGGGCAGTCGGAGTGCGTTTTTCGGCCGGTTTGGCCCCTGGCGACCCGGCGGGTAGGTTGGACGAAGAGGAACTAACAGGGGCGACGCGCCGAGGTCGACGGGGGCAATCGGGCGGTCACAATTTTCACGTCCTGGCGCAAGCGGCCACAGTACCTGCGGCCGTGGAGACCGCCAGCTGGAACAGTCCAATATGGGTCAGACTCCAGGTGTTTTCCTTCCCCCTCGCGGCTTCGGAGGGGCCGGGGGACAGGTCTGTGGCCAATGTCCAAGGATCAATGACCCACCAATGACCAAGGAAGGACGAATTCCGAATGCCTAACCTGCCCCTCGGCGTCCACTTTCGTTATTCGGCCTTCGACCTTCCTTGGTCATTGGTCATTGGTGGGGCATTGGTCATTCGACGAAGCCCGGTCCCCTGCTACTTCAGATTAATGTTGAGGGGTTGCCCCCGCGACACCGTCTCCGTCAGCCCGGACGTCATCGGGTCGCCGTACTTCTCCGGGATCGGGAACCACGCCCGGACCACTGACTCCGGCAACGGCGGCGGGCGGCGGTCGCCGCGACTGAACCCGCCGAGGTCGTCCTTCGCACTCGCCTTTCCCGCCTCCGGGGGTTTCGGGTTGGGACTGAGTACGCCGATCTTGACCGGGCCCGTCGGGACACCGGGAATCACGAACGTCCCGTCCTCCTTGATCTGGCCCGAGTACACGATCCCGTCGCTCCCGATCAGGGTGACGCTACCGTACACGACCGGCTTGCCGTTGTGGCTCACCTTGCCGGTCACTTCCGTTTTCGACGGCCCGCACCCGGCGGACAGGCCGCCGAGTGCGAAAGCCAGGGCAACGAGCCCGGACCGGCGCACGGCCGGTCGCGCAAGCGCGCGCATGGATGGTCTCCTGGGTGTGTAGTGGAGTCGGGGCGGGAGGTCCCGCCCCGGGGAAAACCAACGGCCGACCGACTCATTGCTCCTGCACGGTCTCGCCGCCGTTGATGCTCGACATCTGGAACACCGTCGTCGTCGCGGCGTTGTAGTTGATGAACCGGACCGACCCGTCGCCCAGGAGCCAGTTGCCGCCGCCGGAGTGGAAGCTCCAGAAGTGGGCCGTCGAGCAGTCGCTGCCGAACTGGTCCGGCTTGAAATACCCGGGCAGGCAGCCGCTCGGCCAGTAGGTCGTGTTCCGGTTCGGGTGGCCCAGCAGGGTGTCGCCGTCGGAGTACAGCCACCAGCCCCAGTCCTTGGCCCGGTCGGTCGGTCGCTCGCCAACTACCACCGAGTTGCTGAGGCCGTCGGTAAAGCTGGCGAACGTGACCTGGATCTTTACCGTCTGACCCAGGGTGCGGACGGGGAAGGCGCCGTTGGTGGCGTTGCCGCCGGCGCCCGACTCGTCGTTGCCCGTCACGCCCAGGTAGCTGGTCAGGTACATGGGGTACCTGCCGAACGCGTCCGGCTTGGGGGTGGCGATCGTCCCGTCCGACGGGCAGACGTAGATCGGCACCTTGGTGTTGAACAGCTCGGGGAGCTTGGCGTTCAGGTCGGCGACGGTGGCGACGTTGCTGAACGTCCGGTTGCCGATGTTGTCCTGCTCGATGAAGGGCAGGATGCGGAACAGCCAGCCGCCGATCGTGTCGTAGTTCGGCGGCAGGTAGGCCCACCCCGGTGAGCCGGCCTGGACGAACACCGGCACGTTGGTGATCCCCGGCGTGACCGGCCAGGTGGCCCGCGGGGTCGGCATTTCGCCCTTGGTGTCGTGATGATTGTGGATGGCCAGGCCGATTTGCTTGAGGTTGTTCGTGCACTTCATCCGGTTGGCCGCCTCCCGGACCTTTTGCACCGCGGGCAACAAGAGGCCGATCAGGATCGCGATGATCGCGATCACGACCAGGAGTTCGATCAGCGTAAACGCCGACCTCCCGCGCCCGGCGCGCAGGGATAGAGGCAGGTCTCGCATGGGCTCCTCACAGGATAAACGAACGACGAAAAGGCCCGTCCGCCCCACGCGGGGCGCAAGCGGGGAGAGTCTTGGAGAGGTGGCGACGGTCAGTCGCGCAACCGAATCACAGCGGGGAGCGGCAGGTGCCTAAGGGGGGAGCGCGCGGAAACTGGGGTGGTCTCCGGCGGTCTGGTCATGGCCAGTCGCCGGGCATCCTGCCGGCGTCGGCGCACCGCCGCTCTATGGACGTGCCGTCACGGCACGGTGGTCTCCATTGATCTGATTTGTAACAGCGCGTGACCCGAACGTAAAGGAAAAAATCCGATGATTGGTCGAGTAGGGGCTCACCCGTTAGCCGCGACGCGTAGGCTTTGCGGAGCGGAGCGCGTAACCTGGACGGGTCGGAGACTTCGATATAGCGCCCAGAGGCGTCGACCTTTCGCGCTCCGCTCCGCAAAGCCTCCGCGTCGCGGCTATCGGAAGGACCTATGTGAACAGTGCCTCGACATAGGCGTCCGGGTCGAACGGCTCCAGGTCCTCGACTCCCTCGCCGACGCCGATGTACTTCACCGGCAACCCGACCTTCTGCTTGACCGCGAAGATCGCCCCGCCCTTGGCCGTCCCGTCCAGTTTGGTCAGCACGATCCCGGTGCACTTCACCGACTTGGAGAACATGTCTGCCTGGGTGACCGCGTTCTGACCGGTGGTCGCGTCGAGGACCATGAGTGTGTCGTGCGGGGCCCCGGGGATCTGCCGGGTGACGACCTTGTGGATCTTCTCCAGCTCGCGCATGAGGTGGGCCTGCGTGTGCAGCCGGCCGGCGGTGTCCACGATGACCACGTCGAACCCACGGGCCCGGGCCTTCTCGCAGGCGTCGTGCGCGACGCTCGCCGGGTCGCTCCCCTGGACATTCTTCACCAGCTCGCAGCCGATCCGCTGACACCAGATGGTCAGTTGCTCGACGGCCGCGGCCCGGAACGTGTCGCACGCGGCGACGAGGACCTTATTCCCCTCCCCCTTCAGGCGGTTCGCGAGCTTGGCGATCGTCGTCGTCTTACCCGACCCGTTGACGCCGACAATCATGACGACGGTCGGCCCGGTCGGGGCGTAGGTGATGCCCGGGGACGCGTCGGAGAGCATGTCGCGGAGCTGCTTCTTGACCAGCGCCTGGACGTCGTCGGTTACCTCCTTGTCGAGGTAGGCCTGGCGGACGCGGTCCACGATGACCCCGACCGCGTACCCGCCGACGTCGGCCAGGTAGAGACGCTTCTCGAGCTCATCGAGGAACGCCTTGTCCACCTTGCCGCGGCCGCGGAACAGGTCCACGACTCCGGTGAACGCGGCCCGCGTCTTGGCGAGGCCTTTCTTGATCTTGGCGAAGAGAGAATCGAACATTGAATCAGGAGCCAGGGGTCAGGAGTCAGGAGTCAGGGGTCAGGCTGGCCATAGGACCGATGAGACCCATATGTCCTACAGGACCTATAACCGGCTCGACCCCTGCTAATGCCCTAATTCTAGCGAGCTCATCCAGCGTCACCGCCCGGGCGCCGATGGCGCGCGTCGGCGGGCTCGGGTCGTGGCTGTCGCTTCCGCCGGTGATGGCCAGGCCGGCCGCACGGGCCAACTGGCGCAGCCGCGTCTCGCTCGCCCGGCTCGGCCACGGGTAGATACACTCCACCGCCCCAAGGCCCATGTCGCGAAGCTCCTCCAGGGCGCGCAGGTCCGCGTCCGCCGGCGGGTGGGCCCAGCTCGAAACACCCCCGCCCCCGCGGACCAGGCCGATGGCATCGGCCACCGGCAGCCGCCGCTTCGGTACGCCCGCGAGCTCCGGGGCCGTCAGCAGACGGGTGAAGGCGTCGTGCAGCGAACGGGCGTGACCGCGGGCGATCAGGACGCGGGCCAGGTGACGCCGACCCAGGGCGGTTGTCTCCGGCAAGGCGATGATGTCATCCTCGACGGACGGCCCGAGCGGCCGCAATCGCCGGGCCATCTCGATCAATCGCTCGCGGCGGGCGACGCGGAGCTCGGACAGCGCAGCCGCCAGCGGGCCGTTCTCCGGGTTGACGAAGTAGCCGAGCAGGTGAAGCTCCGCCCCGCGAAATTCCGCGGTGATCTCGACCCCGGCAATGACCTCGACCCGGTCCGCGGCCGCGGCTCGCGAAGGCTCGACACCGGCAGTCGTATCGTGATCAGTGACAGCGACGGCCTTCAGCTCGGCCTTCACGGCCCGCTCGACAAGCTCACCCGGGGAATACGTACCGTCACTGAACGTCGTGTGAATGTGGAGGTCGGCCCGGCCCGGGTTTCGGAGTCGCGAGAGTTGTCGGCAGAGGTGGGTAAACGGGGAGCCTTTCATTTGTGAGGAGTGAGTGGTGCCGTCTCCTCACTCTGGTGCTCCTCAGCCCGGACTGGTTGCGTCTGTTCCATGTACACCCGGAACACCTTGTCCAGGACGCCGTTGACGAAGGACGGGGAGTCCTCGGACCCGTAGCGGCGGACCAGCTCGATGGCCTCGTCCAGCGCCACCGGCCCAGGCGTCTGCGGGGTGGCGTGAACGATCTCGTACGTTCCCAGCCGCAGGACGTTCCGGTCGCAGGCGGCCATCCGGTGGAGTTTCCAGTTCTCGGACGCGGCCGCGATCCGCGAATCGATGTCCTTGATGTGCCGGAGGACGCCGTCGTAGAGGGCCAGGCAGAACGCTTCCGCGGTGGGGTTGCCGAGCCGGTCGCGGGCGAACTGCTCGATCACCGGGCGTGGGACATCCGGGTTGGCGTCCCTTTGAAATAGAAGTTGGAGCGCCACTTCACGGGCGCGAGAGCGACGCGTCATCACGGGTGGTCTCCCGGGATAGTTTACCTTACTAACCCGGTAAGGAATCGCCACGGGACGACCCGACTGCCGCTTCGCGACCACCGGTGCCATGACATCGCCCCCGACATACCTCGCTCCCGACTGCTGAATTCCGTGCAGAAACCATTCCACGAGGCATGATTTCCGGCCGACGCGCGGGGGATTTGACCCCCGCTGCCCGGCCGCGGAGCGAATCACCTAGCATATGGAAGTGCCGGCCATGAGGCCGCCGCGCGGGGGCGTTTAGGAGGCGGTCGTCTACTCAGAAGTGGCGGGTCGCGGGCCCTGCTTGCGGAGCGAGCGGGCCACAATGTGGCCGACTCGCTCCGCGAGTCGGACCGGCCGGACTCACGATTCGGGCGCGGACTGTCCGGGCACCGCTCGCGGAGCGAGCGGGCCACGTGGCGTGAAGCACTCGTCAGCCGGCCGTGACCGCGAGGTAGACCAGTTCCGGCACCTTGCGCCGGGTGATGGCCTGGGCGACGTCGATGCGCAACGCCGGCGCCGCGGCCGCCAGCCGCTCATCCACTTCGCTCGCGGTCACGCCGGGCGGAATGCCGACCTTCACAAGCATGCGATTACCGCCCGGGAGCGGTTCGACGGCCTGGACAGTGCATTCCGCCAGCCGCTCATCACGCGTGGCCGAGCCGAGAACCCAGGTCAGGGCATCGCGGACTTGGGCGCACAGTTGCAGCGCCTTGCGGTGCGGCTGACGATCGGGCGGGCGGAACAGCGGGTCAGTCGGGACGCCTGCCCGTGGCGCGACGCGCCGGCGGGAGTGTCGACGGGACATGATAGCGCTCACCAGATGGAGGGAGGATACCCACGACGCCGGTGAGTCGACTCGGAGTCGGGCACATGGTCTACCTCCTTCCGGTGCAAACGCCAGACCAGACGGACACACGCCGCGCGAATTGGTTCGCGCCCGCGGCCCGACCGCGGGCGTTCGCTAAAGTAGTGGAGTGAATCGTTCGAGCCCGTTGTCCAGGATCCACCCGATGCCGAAGCCCCGACTGTTTACTCCCGGCCCGACCCCGGTCCCCGAAGAAGCGCTCCTCGAGCTGGCCAAGCCGGTCACCTACCATCGCACGCCCGAGCAAAAGCAAATCCTCGCCGAGGTGCTCGAGGACCTCAAGTACGTCTTCCAGACGCGGAACGACATCGTCGCGCTGACCAGCTCCGGCACCGGCGGAATGGAGGCAGCAGTCTGCAACCTATTGGCCCCGGGCCGGAAGGCGATCCTGCTCACCGCGGGCCGGTGGGGCGAGCGGTGGCGCAGGATCATGAAGGGCTTCGGCGTCAACATCGTGTCCGCCGAAGTGCCGTACGGCAAGGCGGTCCAGCCGGCGCAGCTCCAGGATGCACTCGCGAAGAACCCGGACGCGGTCGCCGTCTTCGCGACGCTCAGCGAGACCTCCACCGGCGTCGGTCACGACATCGAGGCGTTCGGGAAGATCGTCGCGAAGACCCCGGCCGTTCTCGTTGTGGACGGGATCAGCGGCCTGGGGGCAATGGAGTGCCGGACCGACGACTGGCACATCGACGTGTGCGTGGCCGGGTCGCAGAAGGCGCTGATGATGCCCCCGGGGTTGGCGTACGTGTCGGTCAGCCCGAAGGCGTGGCAGGTGATTGAGGCCAACACGGCGACGAAGAACTTCTACTTCGACCTGAAGCGGTACCGGGCCAAGCTCGCGGAGAACGACACGCCCTTCACGCCCGCGAACACGCTGATCAAGGCGCAGCGGGTGAGCCTGAAGCGAATCCGGGCCGAGGGGATCGAGAGCTTGTGGGCCCGGCACGCGGCGATGGGAGCCGCGGCCCGAGCCGGGATCAAGGCGATGGGCCTGGAGAACTTCGCCGAGCGGCCGAACAACTCCTTGACGGTCATCACCGTCCCGCCGGGGATTGATGGGACCGAGCTGCTGAAGAACCTGGAGAAGAAGTACGGCTACAAGCTGGCGAACGGGCAGGACACGTTGAAGGGAAAGATCTGGCGGCTGTCGCACATGGGGTACTGCGACGCGTTCGATGTGATCGGGGCGCTGTCGGCGTTGGAGCTGGCGCTCCTGGACGCGGGATTCAAGCTGGAGTCGGGGGCGGGGGTCGCGGCGGCACAAAAGGCGCTGGCGGCGTCGCGGTGATGACAAGCCCCGTTCACGGGGCTTTTCGCGGTTCGGCTCCGGCGACGGCGGCGGCCGGCGGCTCAAGACGAAGGCCGCGATGCCCGGGTTCCAAACCGCGGGGGTCGGCCACCCGCCGGGTCGTTGTGCGGCAGCCGGCGGCTCGGTAAGCTGCGGGCGGGCCGGGCCGGCCCGGTGCCTGTCGAGGTGCTTCTCGGAGGAGTTCGGCTGGGAGTACCCGGACTCCTAGCGGGTGGTTGCCGAGACCGGCGGGCGAAGTGTAAGCTGGAACCTTTCTCCACGAAATGAGGAGGGCTCTCCGGCCCAAGTCCTCCATGACCGACGTCACCCAGCTCCTGGACGCGGCCGCCGCGGGCGACGCCCGGGCCGCCGCCGACCTCTTGCCCGTCGTCTACGACGAGCTGCGCCGGCTGGCGGCTACCCGGCTGGCCGGCGAGAAGCCTGGGCATACCCTCGACGCCACCGCCCTCGTCCACGAGGCTTACCTGCGCCTGGTCGGGGACCGGAAGTACGAGGGCCGGCGGCACTTCTTCGCCGTCGCCGCGGAGGCCATGCGCCGCATCCTCGTCGATCACGCCCGCCGCAAGCGGACCCAAAAGCGCGGCGGGGAGGGGGCCCGCGTCCCCCTCGACCCGGAGCAGCTCGCGGCCCCGGAGCGGGCCGACGACCTGCTCGCGCTCGACGAGGCCCTCGACCAGCTCGCCCGGTCGGAGCCGCAGGCCGCGGAGCTGGTCAAGCTGCGCTACTTCGCCGGGCTGACCATCCCCCAGGCGGCCGAGGTGCTGAGTGTGTCCCCGCGAACGGCCGACGCCTGGTGGTCCTTCGCCCGGGCCTGGCTGCTGGCCAAGGTTCGCGGGGAAGAGGTGTGACGGGCTAAAAAAAATGCATCCCCCTACTGCGCGATCCGGGCGCAAATCGCGCCTAGGCCGGTGAGGAGACACTCACCCGAACCCGGCCATGACCGACCGCGACCTGTTCATCGCCGCCCTCGACAAGACCGACCCGGCCGAACGGGCCGCGTTCCTCGACCGGGCCTGCGCCGGCGACGCGGACCTCCGCCGGCGCGTGGACATCCTGCTCCGGGCCCACGACCAGGCCAGTCGGTTCCTCGCGGCACCAGCAGTCGAGCAGCTCCAACTCGATTCGGCCGAGCCCGACGACCCGACCCGTACCGCCCACCCGGCCGACGAGACCGCCCCCGCGGCTAGCGTGGACGTCCGCGCCCTGCTCGCCCCGGCCGACAAGCCCGGCCTGCTCGGCAAGCTCGACCACTTCGAGATCCTGGACGTCGTCGGCCGGGGCGGCATGGGGGTGGTGCTCAAGGCGTTTGATCCGAAACTGCACCGGCTGGTGGCCATCAAGCTCATGGCCCCGCACCTGGCGGCCAGTGGCGCCGCCCGCAAGCGGTTCGAGCGCGAGGCGCGGGCGGTGGCCGCGATCCGCAACGAGCACGTGGTCGCCATCTACGGGGTCAATGCCGAGTCACCGACCCCGTACCTGGTCATGGAGTTCGTCGGCGGCGTGTCCCTACAAGATCGGCTGGGGC
>DATFWZ010000475.1:0-4838 GCA_035258765.1 Gemmataceae bacterium | reverse complement strand
CCAGGACGCCGAGCACGATCAGGGCGATACCAAGCGCGAGAAACCAGCCCCAATTCCGACGAACTTCCTCAATGCCAGTCAAGAGAGCTTGCGCGATCATGTTGATGCCTCCGACAAGATGGTCTGGGAGAAAGCGGGTCGCGGCGAACATCGCCGGCCCGGACGGGCGAACCGCGTCACTTCTCGACGGACTTCACACACCGAAAACCGAGATGAGACATGCCGGTGTCCGGCGTACAGCCGAGCCGGGCGCTAGGGCGGTAGTTGAAGCAATATCCGACGCAGCACAAGAACGATCCCCCGCGCTGCACGCGCTCGGGCGGGCGGACATGGGGGTCGAAGCTCGCCGCCGGCCCGGTCGGGTTGACGAGGAGTTTCTGGTCGCGGGTCTGAGTGTACGCGTCGGGCAGAAACCAGTCGGCGCACCACTGCCAGACGTTGCCGGCCATGTCGTAGAGGCCATACCCATTGGACGGGAACACCTTCACCGGCGAGGTGCGCAGGTAACCGTCCTTCGCCGTGTTGTGATGGGGGAAGTCTCCCTGGAAGTTGTTGCACTGCGGGTGATCGTCGGAGAACGGCTCGTCGCCCCAGACGTACTTCTTTCCCTCCAGCCCGCCGCGGGCCGCGAACTCCCACTCGGCTTCGGTCGGGAGCCGCTTCCCCGCCCACTTCGCATAGGCCTGGGCGTCGTCCCACGAGACGTGGACGACCGGGTGGTCGTCGCGGCCGTCAATCGAACTGCCTGGCCCCTCGGGGTGTCGCCAATTTGCCCCGGGGGTCCACTTCTGCCACTCGCCGACGTTGTTCAACGACACCGCATGGTCGGGCGGCGTGAATACGATCGAACCTGGAACCAGGTCCTCTTTCTTCGGCGGCGGCGCGCCGCGCGGCGCCTGGCTCATGATCTCTTCGAGCGTGGGCGTGCGCTCGGCGGTGGTGACGTAGCCCGTGGCATTGACGAATTCGGCGAACTGGGCGTTGGTGACGTCGGTCTCGTCCATGAAGAAGGAATCGACGCGGACGCGATGTGCCGGGCCTTCGGAACGCTGGGCGTACGACGCGTCGCTGCCCATGGTGAACTCCCCGCCGGGGATCCAGACCATCCCGGGCGGCGGCGTGGGCGGCGTGGGCGTGCGATTGAAGAGCCGGGTTGCCGCGTACGCGGCGGCGAACGCGACGAGAGCCAGCCCGGCCATGATCAGGATGCGCTTCATGGGTGTTGCCGGGTGCGAGTGCGACGGGCTTTCCGACGAGCGCCGGACGGAATCGGTTCCTTACACGGTCACGGCGGAGCGATCTGTTAGTCAATCGTGATCGGGCTCTGAACCATCATAAGCGGGACGTGCCATCCTCTCAAACTAAAACTCCCATGGAGTGGGACGCACTCAATTCCTTCAACTTGCTTCGAACGCCCCGGTCACCTCCAGTGGCGACGCATCCGTCGTTCGCGCCATCGGAGTCGGGGGCATCGCCGATGGTCCGGACGGCGGCGGCTTGGCGTACGATTCCCACCACGCGGCCGCGTCGTCCGCCGACCAGCGCCCGGCAACCGGACACTTGTCCAACTCGCGAAGCAGCGCCCCGGCGTCGCCCGGCCGATCCGCTCGGGCCTTGGCCAGACAACGCAAGATCAATTGCTCGAGCGCGGGGCTGACCGGCCGGCCGAGGCGAGCGCTGGGCGGCGTGGGCGCCTCGCGCACGTGCTTCATGCAGATCTCCATGACCGTCGCCCCGGTGAACATCGGCTGCCCGGTCAGGAGGTAATAGGCCACCGCTCCCAAGGCGTAAACATCCGCGCGGGCGTCGAGTCGGTCGGGTTCGTTCACTGCTTCCGGCGACAGGTAAAGCGGCGTGCCGGTGACCGCGTTCGCGGAGGTCAGGTGCGCTTCGTCCGCGCCGCCGACCGCCTTGACCAGGCCGAAGTCGAGCACCTTGACGAAGTCGAACAAGCCGCCGCGGCGGGTGAGAAACAGGTTCGCCGGTTTGACGTCGCGGTGGACGAGCCCGGCCGCGTGTGCCTCCGCGAGCGACCCGCACGCCTGCCGGAGCAGATAAACAGCGCGCGCCTCCGGGAGCGGGCCGACCCGCGCCACCAGGTCGTCCAGGTTGGTCCCCTCCAGGAGTTCCATGGCGTAGTAAAAGATCCCCTCCGGAGTGTGGCCGTAATCGAAGATCTGGACGGTGTTCGGGTGCGTCAGTGCGCTCGTCGCCTGGACCTCGCGCTCGAAGCGGGCGATGGCTGAATCCGACATCTTGTCGATGTCGAGCAGCTTGACCGCAGTTGGGCGGCGGAGCATGGCGTGCCGAGCGCGATACACCGTACCCATGCCGCCGGCCCCGAGCTTCGCCTCGAGTGTGTATTGCCCAAGTTGCTTGGCCTGGAGCACCGCCGCCTGGAGTTGCTTATGTTGTCGCGCCATGAACAGCATGGCGACGAAGATGCCGACGGCCGCAAGGCCGAGCAATACCATGAGCCCCCAGAAGGCGCGGCGGAGAATGTATTCCGGGGCAAACGCCTCGTCCTTGTCGATCTCGGTGGCGACGCCGAAGTCGTATTCCGGCAGCCAGGTCCAGGCGCCGACCTTGGGGACGCCTCGATACCCGCGGTAACCGTCCGGGTCGGATCCCGAATTGCCAGCCACGCAGTCGGCCGCCATCCGCGTGAGTGGCTGGTCGGCCCGGCGCAGCGCCGGCCGCTCGCCTTCGGACATGTTGACCCCAGGGTCACGAATCTGGATGGTCAGGACCGACTGAGAGTCCGGCAGATCGGCCAGCAGGCCGACCCGCTTCAAGTCGTCGTCGTACCGGCTGTTGGACAGCATCAGGCCGTTCCCGTCGAAGGCGTAGGTCTCGCCCGACTTGCCGGCACGTGCGACTTGCAGGATGTGGGTGAACTCCTCCTCCGGGCGGATGCGGACGCCCAAGACCGCGATCGTTTTGCCGGACTCGTCCTTCAGCGGGGCGGCGGCGAACATCGTCGGCAGGTTGGCGCGATAGTCGCCCTTGTCGTCCTTGAGCAACAACGTACTGCGAAACGGCTTGGACACGGACGGACCGGACCTCAAGACGTGTTCGATGAACTCCTTGCGACCACTGGGAATCGGCTTGCCAATGGGCGGATCCTGCTCCGCGGCCACAAACACTCCGTCGGGCGACACGACGACGAACCCAATGTAGCCGAGGGCCTTGAGCCGCGGGCCTAGTCGGGCCCGGACGTCGGCTTGTGCCTTCGACTGGACGAGGGCCCGTTCGGCCTCGCTGCCATTTGTCGAGAGAGCGAGCAGCTCTTTGAGGGGTGCGTGGAGCTTTTCATCCTCCGCAAGCTGTTCGGCGTTTCGTCCCTGTTCGGTCATCCAGACGCGCAGCGCTTCGACGTCCGCGTTGAGAATCGTCGTCAATTCGGCCTCGCGCTGAGCGCGCATCACCCGCTCGACGCTGCGGTGGACGAACAACCCCGTCGTGCCGAGGATGACCGCCGCGATCAGCGGCCACGCCCAGAGCTGGCGGCGGAGGAACCGGCCGGCGGCCCGGACGGTTGTCGTTCCGGCGAGGCGGTGGATCAGCCGCCCGGTCGTTCGGCCGACGGCCGACCGCGACAGCCGGCCACCTGTGATGTGGGACAGCCGCCCGATGGCAGATCGGGATAGGTGCGGTCGCGGCGTATCAGACATCGGGTCGCCTCACCGCTTATACTGCTCGAAGTCGATCTTGTACTTGTCCAACATCTCCCGGCGGATGGTTGACCGGTCCGACTCCAGGACGCCCCAGATCTTGGCCCGCTCCGGCTCCAGCGCCGCCACCAGCTCGGCCTGCTTTTTGTTCATCTCCTCCACGTTGGTGCTGAGCGCGACCGATCCGCCGGTCCACCAGCCGCCGCGAGTCCCGGCCACGGTGGTGGATTTGTAACTGTCGTATGCCTCGAGCTGAACCTTTGCCCCCCGGAGGGAGCCGGACATCGCCCGGAGCTTGTTCCCTACGCTCGCGCCGTACTGGATCAGGGTCGGGTCGACGTCCGTCAGCGGCAACTTCTCAATCTTGGCCGCGTAGGTGTCGAAGAACGATGCCGAACGCACATAGTCCTTCCCCTTGGCGCCACCCTGGGCCCGCAGATCGTCCAGCGCCGAATTGACCGCCTTGTAGTAACGGAGCGACGCGGCCAGTCCGGCCGCTTCCTTCGGCGTTCGGATGGGCCCGGCGTCCGAGTCCTTCGACCCGACCGCGTCGCCCGGTGCCGCGACCAGGGACAGGATGCGCCGGAGCGACGTGTCCGACAGGTCGGCGGTCATGACGATCGCCTTGCCGTCGGCGCGCGGCTCGGCCGATTTGAACTCCTCGATCTCAAACTCCGCCGACTCCAGCGCCTTCGGCCAGATCCGCTTGAGCGAGGCCACAAAGTCGGCCATCGGGATGGAGAAGTCGATCCGCAGCTCGGCCTTGGTCGTTTCCTCGATCCGGGCCGTGAATGTCAGCCCGCGGGCGCCGGACAGGACATTGACCAGTGATGTCAGGCTCGCATCGTTCGGCACCTCGCCGGACCGCTGGATGGCCTGACGCACGGCCGTCGGATCGAACAATGCGTCCAGGTCGGTGGCGATGAGGATGTGCGCGTCCCTGTGGGCCGCGACCGCGTCGCGCAGGTACGCGGATACGGCCGGCGCGTCCGCCTTGCGGGCTGCCCGGACCCAGCGGACGAAGTCCTGTCGCGGCATGTTGGACGAGACGCCGACGATGCCGCGGGCCGGGACGGCGAGGTACCCACGACGTGGGCTCAGGACGATGTTCGTGTCGCCGACCGACTGAACCACGCCATTCTCGCGACGGGCGATCGACTCGGA
>DATFWZ010000474.1:0-4165 GCA_035258765.1 Gemmataceae bacterium | reverse complement strand
GGTCCCGCCGTGTCCCGCCGACTCACCCTCCCGGCCGTCGCCTTCGTCCTCGTCGCGGCACCGGCGGTTTCCGCACCCAAGCTCAAGGACAAGGAGCCGCAATACCTCCACCCGATCAGGGTCGGGGCCCGCAAGGTGTATCTCGACGGCGACGTGGAGAAGACGTTCGTCGTCACCCGGTCCGAGGCCAAGGACGGAATGGTGGTCGTCACGCTCTGCGAAATCGTGGATGGCAAGGAGATCGAGGCTCAGATCATCCACGTGTCCGAGAAGGGCCTCTTCCGGGCGTCCATCTTGACCAATAATCTCGCCGAGCCGCAGTGCCTGGTCAAGCTGCCGCTCACCAAGGGCGAGGAGTGGACGTTCGACCTGGGCCCGGCGTACACGGACTCCGGGACGCTGAAGTTCGTCGGCCGCGAGCGCGTGGAAGTTCCCGCGGGCACGTTCGACGCGATCCGGATCGAGCAGACGTCCAGGACCGGGACGGCCACGTTCTGGTTCGCGGAGAACGCGGGGCTGGTCAAGTCGAACTACCTGGGGACGGAGCGCGTGCTCAAGTCGATCTCGACGGGAAAGTGAGGGGGAAGTCGAGGATTTGCTCCCCTTCTCCGCATCGGAGAGGGGGAACCAGAGCTACGGCACGCTATTCGAGCGGATCGCTGAGTGTAGTTGCAGACTCGTCCGCCCGACTCCGGCCTGCAACGACATCGGCATGTCCGCGCGGTCGCCGGCGGTGAGGGAGACAATTGGTGCCGGCGTCGGTCGCCTCGATGCTGGAATCCCAATCGAAGATTGCCAGATTGACACACACATGCTTGGCAATCTTCGAATCACCCCACGTATGCGCCGACTTGCAACGACTCGGCCGGTCGAAGGTTGGCAACCCGCACAAAC
This sequence comes from Gemmataceae bacterium, assembly GCA_035258765.1. Lineage (GTDB taxonomy): Bacteria > Planctomycetota > Planctomycetia > Gemmatales > Gemmataceae > SIAJ01. The sequence continues at coordinate 3,271 of DATFWZ010000474.1, read as the reverse complement.
ACACATGGCAACCTTCGACTCCCCCCCGAGCAGAAAAGCCGGAGGGGGCATGCGAAAAAAGTTGGCGACCTTGGCGACCTTACCCCCTCCGGGAGACGAAAAGAGATATCGGGGAACAGTGGGGACCCCTAAAAACGTCCCCAAACATCCCCCTCACTTCGGCTCCGCGTACCGGGCTTCCATCGCTTGCTTCGCCGCCTTGACGAAACGGGCCAGCGCCTCGTCGTAGTTCCGCTGGGCCCGGATGCGGTCCTGCACGGGGCCGTCCTTCGGGACCGGGTATCGCCGTCGGGCCTCCTCCTTCGCGGCCGCGACCGCCCGGGCGACGGCCGCGTCGCGCGCTTCCTTCAACTTCGCTCGCGATTCCTCGTGCGCCGCCTCCGCCTGTCGCTTCTGTGTCTGGGCCAGCTCGAGCTCCGCATCGCGCTGAGGGTCGCGGACGTCGGGCGGGACGTACTTGCGGACGACAACCGCGGTGATCGTCCCGAACTTGGCCGTGCGGTATGCCTCGTAGTCGCCGTCCAGTCCGACTTCCTGCCCGGTCGCTCTCGTGGCCGTGTCCAGACCCGACACGGCGAATGACTTGCCGGTGCTCACGTCTCCCTGCTTGACCGGTGAGACGAGCAACATTCCTTCCTCGACCTGGAGAATCTCGCAAACGGCATTGATCCGCCCGCGATCGCCGACGTTCAACCGGGTGAGATCGAGGTCAGGAAGCGACTTGGCCGGCGGGGGCGTCAATCGTTCAACAGTCTTCGTGGCCAGCCGGAGGGCGGCCAGGGTTTCCACACACCGCTTGACCTCCGGGGGCGGTTCGGCCGGTGCGACGACAACCGGGACGTCTCCCGACGTCCCCCGCGGCAAGGTGATAACTCCAAGTTCAGGTAGCGAGATCGCGTTTGTCGTCGCGGGCGGCTTCGGATCGCTCGTGGAGGTCGCTTCGGCCGCCGGGACGTCGGCGGCCCCCTGGGCGGGCAGGGTCGGGGGCTTGCGAGCCTTGCAACCGGCGATCGACGCGACTCCGACGGCAGTGCAGCACACCAGAAACAGGCCCCGGGACATGAGAAGACTCCGAAACGCGAGTTCAGGATGTGATTCGGGGGGCCGTAAAGTCTAGCACGCGAAGGAGGGTGCGGCCGGGTCGATCCCTTGCGTCTTGTTCGATGCCACCGTAGGATCGGGGCGACTCGCACCTCACTTTTGTGCCCCGTCGCTCGCCACCGGAGGGGACGCCGTGAAAGTCGATTCCCGCGAATACAAGTTGCTGGTCCGCCACGAGCCGTTCGCGGACGTGGAGGCGGCCGTCGCGGCCGTCTGGGAGGAGATCGAGGAGGCGGTGGAAACGCTGCCGTTGGTCCGCACCAAGGGCCAGCTCGACGAGCGCGAGTCACGCACCATCGCTTTCCTGGACACGCCGGGCCGCACGCTCCGCCGGCACGGGCTTCTGCTCCGTTATCGCGTCGGCGACGGTGCGGTGAAGTACACGCTCAAGTGCCGGTCCGAGGACCGCTACTTCGCGGCGGAAACTGACGTCGGGGCGGCCGACGGGTTGGGCGGGGAGGAGAAGCTGGAAGAGGACATCGCCCCGCCGTTCCGCTGCCGGCTGTCGCGGTCGTGCACGATCACGGCGGCCGACGACAGCGAGGCCGCGTTCCCGGCGATGCCGGAGTCGCTCGGCGATGCGGCAGACCTCTTTCCGATCCTGGGAACGCTCCGCCTGGACGGGCGGCCCTGCCCGCCCGAAACGGCCCTCGCGCCGGTGAACGGGATTACGGTCACCGAGCGGGTCTGGAAAGGGGGCAAGGTGGTCTTCGAGGCGATGGACATGGAGGCGTATGACGACAAGGCGGGACTGGCGCTAATCCTGTGGTCGCGCGGGGAGAGCGGGCGGCCAGCGATCGCGGAGCTGTCGTACCGCATCAAGTGGGCGGAGGAGCGATTCGGCCGGGAGCTGGCCATGGCCGCCCGGTCGTTCTACGAGCTGCTGCAGCGCCTCGACTGCGCGCGACGCGCGGGCATGACCAAGACCGAGTACGTCTATCGCGACGCGTCGCGGGAGTGATTCGACGGGGAAAGCGCACCGGTGCCCCGCGTCGTCCAGGGCTCACCAGGGCGACCCGCGACGACGCGGGGCACACGTGCCCTCAACCACTCCTCCCACTCCAATCAATGGTTGTCGTGGATCTGGATGCTCCCACCGGCCAGCGCCGTCACCGGGTCCTCGGTCATCGAGGCACCCAGCTGGTTGTCGTACACGACCACGTCGGTCACCGCGTCCCAGATCTTGATCCGGAACTTGTCCACCCCGCCGCCGCCGGGCCTCTGCCCGTCGATCGCGGTCAGAATGAACTTGTACGTCCCGGCCCCGTTCACGGTCCCCGTCCCCTTGTACTGCGCCTTCGGCCCGGCCACCACCATCCAGTCGTAACTGGTGCTCTTGAAGTCGAAGTTGGCCGCGTGGAACCGGAACTGGGTGTTCCCGTCCGGGATACTGGTCCCCACGTGGTATTGCGACACGAACCCGAAGCTGGCCCGGCCGGTGAGCGTCGGGTCGGCAGGGTACGCCCCGGCGGGCGAGTCGATCCACCCGCCCCCGGTCACGAACCCGGCCGACGGGTCAAACACCACGACGAAGCCGGACGTCACCGAGGTGGCCCCGGTGTCGTCGTCGGTGATCGTGAGCTTGACCGTGTACACCCCGGCGGCCGAGTACGTGTGGGCGTCGGCCACACTCCCCGACCCGCCGGACTCCGTTACGGTGCCGGGCGATGTGGTACCGTCGCCCCATTCCCACACGGCCGTGTGCGTGTCCCGGGTGCCGACGTCGGTGAAGGTGCTGCTCACATGGACCGCGGACGGCGACCCGGCAGCCACGGGATCGGTCGGGGCCACGACTGGAGTGACCACGGGGGCCAGGTTGTTGACCGTGACGGACGTGCTTGCGGTCGCGCTGCCGGTGTCGTCGTCCGTGACGGTCACGCCGATGCCGATGCTGTCCGACGGTGTCCCGGTCGGGTTGTCGTCCAGGTACTGGTGGGTGGCCGTGAACGAGAGCACGCCCGCGGCCAGGTCGAGGGTGGTCGTCCCCTCGCCCAGCCCCCAGCTGATGACCACGTGGTGCGTGTCCTGGGTGCCCGGATCGGCGAACGAGCCGGTCAGGGTGAACGAGTCGTTCTCGTTGATCATCCCGGAGTTGAGCATGAGGTTGGACGGGGCCACGTTGTTCACCGTGACCGAGGCGGTGCCGGTCCCGGGCCCGCCGTCGTCGTCC
>DATFWZ010000473.1:0-10019 GCA_035258765.1 Gemmataceae bacterium | reverse complement strand
CGCAATGCTGCTGTTCCAGTTCCGCGTGGTTTCGAACGGGAAGTCGAACCAGCGGCGGACGTGCGAGAAGCGACTGATCGGGTTCAAGGCCAAAGATGCCCGGACGGCCCTCCGCTACGCGAAACTCCGCGGCCGGGAGGCCGAGTGTTCGTATCGCAACACCGACGACGGGACCGTCCACTTCGAGTTTGTTGGCGTCCAAGATCTGTTACACCTCGGCTCTGAACGTGACCGGGATGAAGTATGGTACGACATAGTTGAGTTGGTCCGGCCAATGGAGCGACGCGGCAGGCTAATCCCGCCGGAAGCGGAGTTGCAGGCCCTCGCGGACTACCGGACGAGATCAACCAGGCATCACGTCCGATAGCTTCCAGTACCCGAGGCGACCAATGAAGCGACTGCTCATGATGGCAGTGGCCGTGACCGGCCTGACCGGCTGCGGGCCGAGCGGGACCGACGTCGCCCAGTCCCAGGTCAACCAGCTAGCCGAGTCGTGGGACGGCACCGAGAAGTTCACACCCGCGGACACCGACCCGTGGGGCGAGCCTTATACGGCAAAAGTGGAAAAAGGAGACGCCTACTATCACCTGACCGTCCGGTCGAACGGCCCCGACCGGCGCCCGCAAACCAAGGATGACATCGTCGCCCATCGATCCGTCAAGCACACCGACATCAGCAAGGCGGCCGGTGCCGCCGCCGAGCGCATTGGTGAGGGGTTGGGAAAAGGACTGGGTCGCGGCGGGGTGGCCGGCATCAAAGAAGGAATCACCGGGAAGAAGCCGGACGAGAAGAAGGACGGCGAAAAGAATGTTGGTCAGAAGAAGGACTGAGCCGGCGCACGCGAAGAAGTCTTTGCAGGATCGTAGGCGGCTGCCAAATTGTCGGGGGATGTTCGGAGGCATTCGGTTGAAGATTGCCAAATCACCCCCCCGCCCCTGGCAATCTTCGATTCTCTGGCTTTTGCAGGGCCGGCTGCGGCTTCGAACGTTGCCAAATTAACACACACAGGCATGGCAATCTTCGACATCACCGGATCTGACGGCGACGGCAACCTGGCAGGTCGAGTGCAACGAAGCCACCGCTTCTCCCCACATTCACTTCAATGTTAATCTGATCTCCATTGGCTTTCCGTCCCGTAACACATTCAGCGTGATGTCGTCGCCGACCAGGTGCTCGCGGCGGACGAAGCCGAGGAAGTCGTCCATCGTCCCGTCGATGCCCTTCCCGTTCAGCCCGACGATCACGTCGCCGGCCTTCAGGCCGACGGCCTTGAGTGTCGAGTGAACGAACTTGTCCTGGCGGAACGCGGCCCGGCCCTCCGGCAATCCGAACGCCTTCTTCTCGGCCGGCGACAGGTCCTCGGCGCTGACCGGCAGCGAAGGCAGGATGTCCAGGAGCGACGCCCGCCACGTGACATTCGTCTTCCGCCAGCCGTCCACGACCTCCAGCTTCCCGGTCATCGCCTCTGACCCTCGCTTCCACTGAACGGCAATGGTCCCGCTCTTTGGGCCCTTGTGCAGGGCATACTGGGCGTCCGCCAACGACGCAATCGACTGGCCGTTCAACTTCGCCAAGATGTCCCCGGCCTTAAGCGCGGCCTTGGCCGCCGCCGAATCGGGCGCCACCGCCTTCACCACATCGCCGCGATCAACGTCGAGCGTGATCCCGACGTTTTCCGGGAGCGGGTAAACCCACAACTCGTCCCGCGACCACTTGCCCGATACCTGGAGGTCGATCCGGCGGAACTCGTTGACCTGGTGGCAGTGGATGCAATCCTGCCGCTTGCGGGCCTTCGCGGCCGGGAGCTGCTCGGCCAGCACCGGCTTGCCGCGGGCCGGCGGCTTCTCGCCGGCGCGGGCCTTGTGCTGCTCCAGCGCCTTCTTCGCCGCGTACGAGAGCCCCGCGAGGGACAGCCGGCCCTCGTCGCTCTTCGCGTCGCGGCCCCCGTACCGGCCGTACACCACCTCGTCGGCCGACAGGAAGAACCCGAACCACGTCAGGTCGTAGTCGAACTCGAACAGCGACAGGTCCGCCCCGGTGATGCGGATCAGGCGCACCCGGACGAAGTCGTCGGCGATCTCGTTCAGCGGCTTGGCGAGACGAACAACCTGCTCGTCGAACTTGGCGCAGTCCGTTCAAGGCTCGCACCGGAAGGCGACGAAGAGCGGCTTGCCGCTCCGCTTCGCCTCCGCCCGGGCGGCGGCGTAGTCGGTGTGCCAGCCGAAGGCCTGCGGCCGCGGCGGCGCGGCCGCGACGGACCCGGCGACGAAGAGCGAAACGAGAACGGCAAAGCGCATGCGAACCTCACGCCAGTCGGCGTAGCGAAACGGGCGTCAATCCGGGTCGCGCACCGTGGCACCCGACAGCGTATAGAGGAAGTCCTCGGGGTCGCTCTTGTTGAGCTTGAGCGTCCCCTCCACCTTGATCCGGCCCCGCTTGACGGGGACCGATTTCCCGCCCGCGACCTCGACATAAATGATCCCGGCCGGCTCCGGGGTCTCGCAGAACCAGCAACCGATTGGGTACTCGATGAGCATGAAGCCGGACGCCTCGACGTCCGTCGTCACCGGCTGCATGAACCCGGTCAGGGCGACTTGCTTTCCGTCGAGCTTTTCCAGGTGCTTGAGGAAACGCGGGCGGAACGGCTTGTCGATCACCGTCTCGGCCAGGACCGGCCACGGCAGAAAGTTGACCCCGTCCGGACGGATTTCGGGCAGCGACGCGGGGTCGAATTGCCGCGTGATCGGCCGGGTGGACTTGAACACGACGTCGCCCCGGTACTTCGCGTGCTCGCTGTCCGGGAGCCGGGCGATCTCGTCCGCGGCGGCTCGGTAGAGTTTGCGCCGCTCACGCACCTCCGGCGTCGTAAACGCGAACTCGGTCACCACGCCTTCGAGAATGGCCGCGGCAGTGCGGACGTCCCCGTGGGCGTTGGCCAGTTCCCCGAGCTGCCAGAGCAGGCGGGCGTCGGCGGGGAGCCAGAGGGCGAGTTGTTGAACGATGGCGACGTCGTCGTCCGGGAGCTTCTTGCGGGCAGCCGGGTCGATCTTGCCCGGCTCCGGCTTCCCGGACGGGCCGACAAATGTCACCCCGAACAGGCCGTCGAGCGTCGTCGCGCCCTTCGACTCCTTTTGTCGGAGGCGGACCAGCTTCAGGTGCGCTTCCTCGAACGGCTTCCACCGCGCCGGCGCTAGCCGAACCGCCTGCTGCAGGGACCGGGCGGCCTCGTCGAGATCGCCCTGGGCCTGCCACGCGGTCCCGAGATTCGCAGCGAGGCGGAAGTGGTCCGGGTGGTCGCGGAGGGCCCGGCGGAGAACTTCGACGGCCTTGACCGGCCGCCCAAGACGCACGTGCAAGGCGCCGAGGTCGGCGGCTTCGTCGGCGGTCAGCGCCCGTTTCTTGGCCGCGGCCTCGAGGCGGGTGGCCGCGTCCTCATACTGCTCGCGTAGCAAGTGGAGCGGAGTGCCGGGTGCCGGCGCGACTCCGACTAGCCGCAGGGCCCGATGGTCCAGTAGGAACCCGCGCCATTGCGACGGAAGCTCGGCCGGCGTCTCGCCGGAATAATGCAGACCACCGCGAGCGGTCGCGGCAGCGGCCAGCGAGGCTAGGAGGACGACAGTTCGCAAGGCGGCTGCGGCGAAGGGTTGGCGAGGCGGGCTATTCAGATGATAGGTTGAGCTTACCGTAGCCACAAGCGGCTCGCTTCGGGTCTGCCACTTGCGGGCGACCCGCGCCGGGGCGACAATCATCGGCGAACCCCGAGGGCTCCCTATGAGCACCACCCCCGCGTACTCGCCCGGGCTGGAAGGCGTCGTCGCCGGCGAGACAGCCGTGTCCACCATCGAGGGCGGGCTGCGATACCGCGGGTACCCGGTCGGCGAGCTGGCCGAGCTTTGCTCGTTTGACGAGGTCGCGTTCCTGCTCCTGTACGGTGACCTGCCCACGGCACGGGAGTTGGGGCAGTTTCAGAGTCGCGTGGCTGTGGGCCGCCGGCTTCCGCTTCCGCTCCGCGAACTTCTCCAGGCCCTCCCGAAATGGACCCCGCCCCTCGACGCCCTGCGTACGGCCGTCAGTGTCCTCGCGCACTTTGACCAGGACACGGCGGACAACTCGAAAGATGCCAACCTGCGAAAGGCGGAGCGGCTGCTGGCCCAGCTCCCGCTCGCGGTCGCGGACCACTACCGGTACAGCAAGGGCCTCCAGGCCGTGCCCGCCCGGCAGGATCTGGGGCACGCGGCCAACTTCCTCTACATGCTCCGCGGCGGCGAGGCATCGCCGGAGGAGGTGCGGGCGTTCGACGTCTCGTTGATCCTCTATGCCGAGCACGAGTTCAACGCCAGCACGTTCACGGCCCGCGTGATCGTCTCGACTCTCTCCGACCTGCACTCCGCCGTGTGCGGGGCGATCGGCGCCCTGAAGGGGCCGCTCCATGGCGGGGCCAACGAAAAGGTGATGGACATTTTGCGGGCAGCGGGGGGCCCGCCGACGGCCGAGAAATGGGTCCGCGAGACCCTGGCCCGCAAGGAGCGCATCATGGGGTTCGGGCACCGGGTGTACAAGACCGGCGACGTCCGGGCCGGGATCCTCAGGACTTATGCCCGCCAGGCGGCCGCGAAGGCCGGGTCCACGCAATGGGAGGACACGGCCGACACGATCGAGCGGGTAATGGCCGCCGAGAAGAACATGTTCCCGAATCTCGACTGGCCGGCCGGCCGCCTGTACCACGCCCTCGGGCTGGAGATCCCCATCTACACGCCGATCTTCGCGATTTCACGCGTGGCCGGGTGGAGCGCCCACGTGATCGAGCAACTGGATAACAACCGGTTGATCCGACCGCGGTCGCTCTACACCGGGCCGGCCACGCGAGCCGTCAAGCCGCTGGGCGAGCGCGGGTAGGGGTGGGGCGTGGGGAGTGGTGATTCGTCCTATAGGACCTATAGGACGAATCACCACTCCCCGCTCACCACCTACGAGCATGGACCTGCCCGCGTTTCGCCGGCTCGTTTCACCCGAGGGGCAGATCGTTCTCGCCGCGGCCGCTGACCTTCAGCCCACCGAGGCCACGTATCTGGCCTGCCACCAGCGCCTGCGCAAGCAATTCCCCGACGACCTCGTCAAAGCCGCGCTGGAAACGGCCCTGCTTCGGCGCAAGGCGTCAGGGAAGTTTGATCGCGCGGACCACATGTACTTCACTCGCGACGCGCTCGAGCAATCGTCCGGAGAAGCGGTCTCGACATACCGGGCCGAGCGATTCGCGGGATACGAACGCGTTTGCGACTGGTGTTGCGGAATTGGCGGCGACCTGATCGGCCTGTCGGCCGTCACCAACGTGGTGGCAGTGGACATCGACCCCCTGCGCGTCGTCATGGCCGAAGAGAACCTGCGGGCGTACGACCGCCGCGGCCGCGCGGAGTTCGTGGTTGGTGACGTGCTGGACGTGTCGTTGCCCGAAATCGGGGCCGCGTTCGTCGACCCGGACCGCCGGCGGGGGGGCACACGCCAAGTCCGCGTCCGCGAATACAGCCCGCCGCTCGACGCCGTGCGGGCTCGATTCCGCACCGGGTTCCCGCTCGGTGTCAAGGTCGCGCCCGGGGTCCCGTGGCACGACCTGCGCACGTTCGACGCCGAGGCGGAATTCATTTCCGTCGGCGGGGAGCTGAAGGAGTGCGACCTCTGGTTCGGGCCGGTCAAGTCCACCGGTCGTCGGGCGACGATCTTGCCGGTCGGCGCGACCCTGGCCGCCGACCACCCAGCCGAGCCGGCCGAGCCCGGCGTGCCGCGCGCCTACTTGTACGACCCGGATCCGGCAATCGTTCGGTCCGGACTCGTCGCCAACTTGGGCCATCAGCTCGCGGCTCGACCGATTGACCCGGACATTGCCTACCTCACGTCCGACCGCTGTGTTCCGACCCCGTTCGCCCGGTGTTACCGGATTGTCGAGACGATGCCATTCCACGCCCGTCAACTCGGGGACCGGCTGCGGTCGATGAAGGTCGGGCCAGTCACCATGACGAAGCGCGGGTCGGCGGTGGACGTGGACGAATTGCGGCGGAAGTGGAAGTTGACCGGCCCGAATGCGGCGACCGTGGTCCTGACCCGCGTCCTCGGCCGGCCGTACGCCTTGATCGTGGCCGAGACGAACCACGAAACGCGCAGAAGGACTGAGAACCCGACAGCCTAGCTTTGCTTGTCAGCGCCAATTGCCTTCTCGTTCCAATCGCGAGTTTCGTGATTTCTCATATTCGTAACGCGACGGACGGGTTCGTTGACTTCCGGGGTTGGGCGGCAGTACGATTTCTGTCAGATCGCACCGCAATCCCTCCCGACTGGGAGAGCCGCATGCGCGGAATACTCGTTCGCTTCGCCGGGACGGTCGCCCTCGTCGCCGTTCCCGCGACGGCCCCGGCGGCTGACCCGTTTGAGGCCCAGGTTCGCAACCTGGCTCACCCGCGCTATGTCGAGCGGGAGAAAGCCGCCCGCGAGCTCGAGCGGGCCGGGGAGCCGGCGCTCAAGGTGTTGAAGGCGGCTATGGGGTCCGCGGACGAGGAGGTCCGGGCCCGGGCCGCGGTCGTCGTCGCCAAGATCGAGCGGGCCGTCCGCAGCGAGCGCCTCCTCGCCGCCCCAAAGATCGCACTCAAGTTCGATAAGACCCCCCTGAACCAGGCCGTCGACGAGGTGGCCCGCAAGACCGGGCTCCGGCTCACGCTCGACGGGTCAAAGGTGGCCGATGTCAAGCGGCCGGTCACGCTGGACACCGGTGAAGTCCCCATCTGGGAGGCGGTTCAGGCCTTCTACGCCGCCGCCGGCCTCGCCGAGACCGAGGCCCCGCCCCCGGCCCCGCCGACCGACAAGGACATGGCGTTCCGCGCCGGCCGTCAGCTCGTCATCAAGTCCTACGTCCGCTCTACCGAGCAGCTCGGCCCGGCGATGATCCGGCTGGGCGACGGAAAGCCGGATTTGCCGGCCGACCTGGGCCGCGCCCTGCGGGTGCGGGCGCTGCCGGCGGGCTTCGCCCAGAACAAGTACGACGACGTCAAGGGCGAGGTCACGTTCCACCTGGACGTGGACGCGATCCCGTCCTTGAACGTGCAGGAGATAATCGGCGTGGACGTCCGCCGGGCGACGGCGGAGGACGCCCGGGCGTTGGCGCCGGCCTACCCGGCCCCGGAAGGGTTCGCGGGCCTCGGCGACCACCTGTATTGGGTTGCCCAACAGGTGGTGATCATCAACGGCGACGTCGTGAGCGGTGGAATAGGCGGGGTGGACCGGACTTTCCCGGTGACCCTGAAGTCCGGCGGGTTGCGGCCGAAGCGACTGGCCGAGCTGGATGGGGTCGTCGTGGCCAAAGTCGTCACGCCGCCGGAGGTGCTCCTGACCGTGCCGGACGTATTCGGGAAGGGCAAGGGTCAGGTCTATCAAAGCGATGGACTGACATGTCAGGTGCTGGAGTCCAAGGGCGCGTCCGAGCAACTACCCGTCGTCCCGCGAGCGGTCCGCGGGTCGGGTGACTTCGCTTCCCCCACGAGGGCGTCTGAGCCGGCAGGGTTGACGTCAATCACCGTGCGGGTGATGACCACGGGCGAGACGGGAAATGAAGTCCTGAATATCCCGGTCCAGGTCAAGGGCCGAGTGCGGCCGTTCCTCCGAATCAACCGCCGGAGCGGGGAGATGGGGGTCAACCTGCCCGAGTTCCGCATTCAGGACGCGGATGGATTGCCGTTGAAGGTGATGTCCACGCAGGTGACCGGGTCTCATTTCGACGGGACCAGCTGGACGCAGGAGGTGAGGCTGACGTTTCAGAAGCCGACCGGAATCGCGGTCAAGGGGCAGGAGGGAGTGAGCCTTTCGGTCCACGGTCGGCGCGTTGCCGTGGTCGAGCTCCCGTTCACACTCAAAGACGTGTCACTGCCGTAGGGTAGCGCCTGTTGCAAACACCGAGGCCCGCCGGGAACTCCGGCGGGCCTCGGTGTTTTGCCGCGGTCGCGAGCGATCAGTTTCGCTCGGCCTCGAGGGTGACGGTCGCGTCCGGGGCCGCGTCGGCCGGCCGGGCGACTGGGGCCAAGGCCACCAGGCAAATCACGACGACCAGCGCCAACATCAGGGCGCACTCGACGGCCGTAACCCCTTCCTCGCTCTTCAGGAAGCGGGTGACGGACCGGGGCAGGAGGTAGCTCATGGGTGCCTCCGCACAAATACGGTTGGCCACCCTGTCTCACAGGGCGGACGACACCCCAACCATAGGACGGGTTTTTCCGCGTGAAGGGATTGCCGAAGATTTTCGGCGACCGTGGGGCGGTCAGTTTCCTTCGGGGCCGCACGCGGGCTGTGGCGGGGTCGAACGACTTTGCCGCGAGACGAAGCCGGACCGCCCGCGGCTACGGGAGCCGCGGGCGGTCCGGGGAAGGACGGTCGGGTGGTTCGCTCGGCGGGTCAGTTGCCGCCGGTGATCGCCACGGTCGCCGGCGCGTTCGACGACAGCACATTGCCGTTCGACCCAATGGTCGTGATCACCCCGATGCAAATGGTGACGATGAGCGCCAACATGATTGCATATTCCACCGCAGTCGGCCCGTCTTCCCGCTTCAGAAAGTTCACGACCGCTTGAGTAACTCGACGCACGGCTCCCCCTCCGTATTGAACGTGCTGCCCGTCAGGCGATGTTCGACAGACCCGGCCTCCGAACTCTCGTCAAACTTCGCACCCGCGGAAAAAACACCCCGGGGTGCACCGACGGAAAGCCGGAGGGACGGCAAAAGCGGGCGAATACCGAACCTGTCGAAACGACGCAAGATGTTATCGGACAGCAACTTAGACGAGACCTAAGCCCCCGAGCAACGGAGAGACTATACCGCCCGCGGCCGGGCCGGGGAAGGCCAAATGCGGCGAATTGATGACTCGGCTGGCGGCCGGTCACAGTTGACAGGGAAAATCACACTCGCGCTGGAAAGCCCGGTTGTGCCGGCAACTCTTCGGCAAACCCGACAAAACCGACACAGCTTACCCGACCACCCGGGTCAAAGCGAACGGCAGCGCGATCACCGGACCATCGCCAGCACCCCCGCGATCACGCCGAGGAACAGCACGACGTACTCGAGTGGATTCGGCCCGCCCGCCTGGCGGACCAGGGCAATCGGTCGGGTCAGGCGGATTCCGGTCGTCATGACACTCTCCGTAAGCGCGAGCGCGGGGCGGAAGTGGCGGGCCGGGCACGGGCGCGGCCCGCCGGGTCACGGGCGGGGGTTCAGCGGGCCAACGCCTTCAATTCGTTGCATACGAGATTGAACGTGTTGTTCACCTGGGTAACCCAGGTTCCCGAGCGCCGTCACGCAGACAACGGCGATCAGGGCCAGCATGATCGCGTACTCCGCCGCCGTGGGACCACCTTCCGTCGTCGGGTGGCGGGCCAGTCTTTTCGCGGCCTGGAACATCGCTCGGGCTCCTTGCGGCTCGGGTCGGGGGAGTCGAGGGCCCGGGCAGCAACAGGACGGGCGCCCGGGGCGCACTTGCGCACCGCAGCTGTCTTGCGCCGGAGAGCTCCGTGCCCGACGCCAATTCGCCTGGCGCGGGGCCGCGGCCCACTGGCAAACCCGGCGGCGCCGATTGATCGCCGCGCCGCCGAGAAAACCCTAGATAACCGAAGCGCACGGCGCCGGCCCGACCGGCCGGGCGGGGTGGAAAATCTGCGTCGCGCTTTCCGTTTGCGCGGGGCGAACGAGTTGTGTGGGCAGAAAACACGGCACCGCCCCGGCCTGGCGGCCGGGGCAGTGCGGGAAATGTGCGGTTGGGTGGGTAGCGTTGTTGCAACTCAGCTGCCGCCGACGGCCGGGGCGGCCTTCTCGGCGACGCTGGAGAACGTGTTGTTCGCGTTGCTGCCGAGCGTCGTGATGGCGGCGATGCACACCACGATGATCAGGGCCAGCATGACCGCGTACTCGACCGCCGTCGGGCCGTCTTCCTTCTTCAGGAACTCAACGAACTTCTTGGTCAGGTTGCGCATGACTCTCTCTCGGTTCTAAGGG
>DATFWZ010000472.1:0-6845 GCA_035258765.1 Gemmataceae bacterium | reverse complement strand
GACCCATTTGAGATTGATATAACACACCACGACGATCGATACGAGGGGATCTTCAAATTTGAGGCTGACCGCCTGACCATCTGCTACCGGCTTGGCCGCGGCCAACGGCCGAAAAAGTTTGATGAAAAGGGTGCGACACAGGAGGTATTCGAGCGAGTAAAGAAGAAAGACTGAAAGTCCCGGGCGCTGTGATGGCTCGCGGTTTATCACCCTAGGCGTCAGTACCGATCACCGACCCAGCCGCCCCAGCGCCGCCTTCGCATCTACTGTCAATCGCGCCCCCGGCGCCCCGCCCGCCCACTCCGCGAGCAGCTTCTTCGCCGCGTCCGTCCCGGCCAGCTCCATCGCGGCGATCGCCCGGGCCTGGACCACTTCCATTTCGTCGCGGTGTGGCGGAATCTGCGCCAGCAGGCCGTCGAGCCGGGTCCGGACCTCCTCGCTGGTCGCCTTCGCGCGCGCCGTCCGCAGTTCCGGTTCGATCAACCGGCCAAATTCCTGCAAGACACTCGCGGCCTCTTCGCGGACGACGTACCGGTCGGCCCCGAGGTCCGCGATCCAGCGCCGCACCTGGCCAGCCGGGACCGGCTTTGCCGGCGTGATCTTCGCTCGCAGTTGGTCAGGGCCCGACGGGTCAGTCGCCAGCGCCCAGACGGCCCGGTACGCATCGGCGGCATCGTCCCCGGCCAGCGCCTCCCAGACCGGCCGGGTCAGCCTCTTCCGCGGCTTCAAGTCCCAGAGCAGCGCGGTCAGGTCATCCGAGCTGGTTACCAGCCGACCGGGCCCGGCGAACGCCAGGTGATTGATAAAGACCCGGTGATCGGTCTCCCAGCCTACGAGCGACGTGCCGGTCGGCACGTCCCACAGCGAAACCTTCTCGCCGGTCGCGATTGCCAGCCAAAGCCCGTCCGGGGAGAAGGCGACGTGGTCGATGCTCTCGAACCCGGTCTTGATCACGCGCTCGGGCTCACCCGACACCGGGTGTCGGAGGATCACGAGGCCGTCGTACCAGGTCAGGAGGTACGACCCGTCCGGGCTGAATCGTGCCCAGTACGAGTCCGAGTGAAAGCCGTCGCCGCCACACCCCCGGCGCTCGGGCGGCGGGAAGGTCCATCCGACGCGGAGCCGCCCGTTCGCGGCGTCGAACAGAGCGACGTCCGGCCCGCCTCGCTCGAACGCCAGTGTGCGGCCGTCCGGCGATACGTCCGTGACCCACTTCAGGTCCGGCCGCATCAGTTGTCCCCGCCCGCCGGCCTTCAAGTCGAACGTCGCGACGGCTTCGCCGTTGTCGAGCGCCGCGACCAACCGGTCGCCCGGAACGAATGCAACGAGTCCGGTAAACTGCCGGCCCGCATCCGGTGACCGCAGGACGTGGACCACTTTCCCGGTGACCGCGTCGCACACCGTCGCCTCGCGGCCGCCGGCGCAGGCAACGTGACGACCATCCGCCGACCAGTGCGGAGCCCCTTGTCTGCCGCGAAGCGCCACCGACCACACCACCCGGCCAGTCAGGTCCAACAGGTCGAGTTGGCTATCCAACTCGCCGGTCGTGACGGCCACTCGCCGGCCGTCTGGGGATGGGACGGCGACCAGCCCGGTGGCAAACCCGTGCGGCGGCGGGGTTTCCTTGAGCTTGGCCAGGTCGTAACGGCGTAACACGCCGTCGTCTCCGAGGAGCAGCACGCGCTTGCCGTCCGGATGCGGGATGAGCGGTCCACCGGGCATCGCCGGGAGGGGTTCCAGCCACTTCTCGGCCTTTAGATCGCGCCGCAGAGTCGGGCGTTTGGACCGGGATAGGTAGGCGAAGGTCGCGTCCGGGGACACAACGGCCCGGACCGTCGGTCCATCCTCCTCGCCCCACCCGGCCGGTGCAACGGCGTCTGCCAGCTTCTTCCCGGTCCGGGGGTCGAATACCAGCAACCGCCCGGCCGGAGTGGCGAAGCACACCCGCCGGTCGTCCGCGGACAGGACCGGGTCATCCAGCTCCTGCGTGTCGGGAAATCTGCACCGGACGCGCGTCGTCTTCGTATCGACCCCGTACCAGCCGACGTCGGACTGGCCGAGGAAGCACCGGCCCGTAGGGGACATGATTCGGACGCACGCGTTCAGTTCCCGGATGGTGAATCGCCGAGCGTCTGCGGCATCGACAATACACACGCGCCCGCCGTCGTTCGAGAGTACGGCAACCTCATTGGTTCCCGGGACGAAGGCGACAGCCCGTCCGTCACTCGGCATATCCCGGCGGTATCGTTCGCTACCTGTGCCCGCGTCGAGTACATACAGCTGCCCATTGACCAGTCGGGCGAGCTGTTTGTTGTCCGGGGAGAAGCAAAGGCAAAACGAAGGAGGATCGTCGGGAGTCGCGACGCGAAGCACCCGACCGGTTTCCACGTCCCACAAAGACAGGTCCTTGTCGTCCTCAACCGCCAGTGTCTTGCCGTCGGGGGACAGGGCCCACACGTCAATGTGCCCAATCCGATACCGCACCGTCCCGAATCGCGCCAGCGCCCCCTCCGGTAGCGGGTCGCCGTAGGCGTCCGTCCGCGGCTCGGCGACCGCCGGGAAGGAGAGTCCGATGAGGACTAGCAGGGAGCGTTTCATACGCGTCCTGGGCCGGGTGGTCGGACGCCCTCATAACGACCAGAACCGACCGCCGTTGGAACGCGCGACCCACGCTGAGTCGCTCGGAACAAGTCCGCCCACGCGATGACTGGCTGATCGTTGCTGCCACAAACCAATGGTCCGAATGAGGATGCGCCGATCCGTCCCGCCAAAAAAGTGTGAAACCTGGAGGAAATGTCGTGGAATTCGTGAGGTTATCGCTCCGTTTGGACAGCCGATTTCGCCCCCCGGTCACGCCTGGAGGAATGAGCCGGCGTCCGGATCGATTGCCCGATTTGCCAAGACCCATTGCCCGAAATGCCAAGACCGTTTGGCTGATTGATGAGTATTTTCTTATGTTTGTCGGTGGACGTCGCGCCCCCAATATGTCCCGACCTCGGGGCTTTGATCTCCGAGCGCCGTCTCGTGACCCCCGGTACACCCGGCACTTTCGACCGTCCGAACGTCTTTCTTTCTCATTCCGACCTCGGAGGTTCGTCCTCATGTTCCTCTCCCGATGCGTCCCGCGAGCCGGCCGGCGGGGCTTCACCCTGATCGAACTACTGGTCGTGATCGCGATCATCGCGATCCTGATCGGGCTCCTCCTGCCCGCGGTGCAGAAGGTCCGGGAGGCGGCCGCCCGGATGAAATGCACCAACAACCTGCACCAGATGGCCCTCGCCTTTCACAACTACCACGACGTGAACGGCAAGTTCCCGCCCGGCGCCTACGCTCCGCCTGGGGCGATGCAGACGGCGACGAGCTGGACCTCCCTGTGGAGGGACCCGAGAAGCTCCTGCTGTCCGTGGGGGGTACACAGCTGGACCGTAATGATCTTGCCCTACGTCGAGGCCGACAACCTGTTCCGCATGATCGACCTGACCGCCCCGCAATACTCCCAGACTGTCCCGGAGGACCCGGCCCTGTCGCCGTGGGCTCCGGCGTCCGGCGACCGCGGGCCCGGCCAGCCGACCTGGAACGGCCTGCCCAACCCGAACATCGCCGCGTCGAAGCTCATGCCCAAGGTGTTCGTCTGCCCGTCGGCCGTCCGGGTCAAGCCGGAGACCGAGTACAAGGACTACGCCATCGGCTACGACGACTTCCCGAACGCCGAGAACTGTTGCCCGGAGCGCCGGGCGATCGGCGGCCGCGGCGAGTACACCGGCATGGGCTGGATCAATAGCGAGATCAAGATGGCGGACGTGACCGACGGGACCAGCAGCACGTTCATGGTCCTGGAGAAGGCCCACTTCATCAACCAGAGCTGGTGCTCCAACAAGAAGGGCTGCAACCAGGCGTTCTGGGTGCACCACCAGTCGCAGGGGTTCGTGTACGGGTCGCGGCCGCCGAACGACACCCTGCCGAACACGCGGGCGGCCGGCAGCGCCCACCCGCAGGGGCTCAACGCAGCCTTCGCGGACGGGCACGTGCAATTCATCAAGAACAGCATCGACTACACCACGTACCGGGCCCTGTACACGCGGGCCCGCGGCGAAGTGATTGCCGACTACTAACTCACGCGGTGGCGGGCCGGGACGGAGGGCGATCGGAGTCCACGCGACGCCGGCGGCCCCGTCCCGGCCCGCTGTCCTTCCCCCGTACAGGACCAACCACCATGTCGATTCGCAATCTACTGTCCCTGGGGGCCGCCGCCTTGCTCGCGCTCGCCCCGGCCGGGTGTTCCGACGGCCCCAAGGTCGCGAAAGTCAGCGGCACCCTGACCTACCAGGGCAAACCGGTGCCCAACGCCACCATCCACTTCGTCCCCGCGTACGGCCGCCCGAGTTGGGCCCAAACCGATGCCGAGGGCAAGTTCAAGGTAAATTACGACGCCGACCAGGACGGGGCGGTCGTCGGCACGCACAAGGTGTACCTCGAGTACCGGCCCATCACGCAGGCGGAACAGGAGGCGGTCATGTACGGCGCCCTGCCGAAGCCGCCGAAGGATTTCGCGGTCATTTACGATAAGTATGGCCCCGAGAAATCCACGCTCACGGTGGAGATCAAGAAGGACACGCGGGACTTGAAGCTGGAATTGGAGTGACGCGTGACGAGGGCGAATGACCAATGGCCCACCCTTGACCAGTGACCAGGGAAGGTCGAATACCGAACAACGAATGAGGACGCCGACGGACCGGTTCCTCATTTACTGATTGAAACCCGGTATTCCGTGGTCATTGGTGGGTCATTGGTCATTCGTCCTCGTCGGCCGACCGGCTATTGCGGAATTGCTGTAACCAACTCGGGCGTGGCGGGGTAATCACTTCGAACAAACCCGCCGGCCCGAGGTCCCATCATGTCGTTTGCTCGTCACGTTCTCACACTCCTGGCCTGGGCCGCGATCGTCGGAGCTGTCGGCGCCGCCGAACCGAAGCACGGCGAGTTCGCGTCCGAAACCGTGAAGGTAAACGGCACCACGCGCGAATACCGGCTGGTCGTCCCGAAGGACGTGGACCTGACGAAGCCCGCACCGCTGGTGGTCGCCTTCCACGGCATGCTCATCGACAGCAAGGACCTGATGCCCGCGTACACGAAGCTGAACGAGACGGCCGCGAAGCACAAGTTCCTGATCGCCTACCCGAACGCCCTCGATCGCGCCTGGGGCCTTGCCCCGGACAAGGTGGCAGCCGACCTGGCGTTCTTCGATGCGCTCGTTGAGAAGGTGAGCTCGGGGTACAAGATCGACCCGGACCGGCTCTATGTGCTCGGCATGTCGAACGGCGGGTACTTTGCTCACCTTGTGGGTAAGGAGCGGTCGAAGGCGGTGGCCGCGGTGGCGTCCCACTCCGGGCCGCTCGGCTTACAGACGCTCCTGGGCATCAACGCCGACCGGAAATTCCCGGTGCTGATCATTCACGGCGACCGCGACCGCATCCTGCCGGTGGACTGGGCCCGCGAGAACCGCGACAAGTACAAGAAGGAGGGGCACGAGGTGGAATACGTCGAACTCTCCGGGTACGGTCACGAGTGGGGGACGAAAGCGGACGTGAACGAGACGATCTGGAAGTTCTTCGCCGAGCACCCGCGGAAGAAGTGACTTGGCTCCGGGTTTTGTTCCCCCCTCCCCGCTTCGGGGCCGGGGGTTAGGCGGGAAAGGTCTTCGCGCCCGCAACGCCAGACCTCTCCCCCCCGGCCCCCCTCTCCGACGCGGAGAGGGGGGAGAAACGCAACGCTCCAGTTCCCATGCGGCCTCCAAGGCGCTACCCGGTGCGCGGCCCCACGCGCTTCCAAATCTCGCGCAACTGATCCCGCCCCGCCGTCGGATCCGCTCCGAATGGCTGTGCGAGCGTGGCCTCCAGCATACCGACCAGCGTCCCGCCTGAAATTCCCTTCGCCGTCCCGTAGAACCTGTCCTTGAATGCCCAGCCGCTGATCGGACCCTTCCCCGGGATGCAAATTGAGAACCACAGGGTGCCGTCGGCCCAGACGCTCAATCGAACATGACGGCGCCCGAGGTCGAGGTTAAATCGCTCAAGGGCGCCGGCAGCCGTCTCGGTCAACTCCCGTTCGCAGGACAACTCGGCCTTGTAGGCGATGGCCTTTCGCCTGCGGTGGAAGGCGGCCGCGATGTCCCGGAGCGGCGGCGAGTCGAATGTAGGCCACTCCGTAGAGCCTGTTGGCATTTGGCATTTGCCCGGATCACTCACGAGTTCCCTGTGCGGTTGGCCGATGACCCGCGAACCCGTCAAGCACCGCCCGGCCGTGCGGAGTCAGCGTTACCCCGGTCTGGTTGTCGGGCCCCGCACCCCCGACCTGAATGAAGCTGGCGATCT
Source organism: Gemmataceae bacterium (assembly GCA_035258765.1). Classification (GTDB taxonomy): domain Bacteria; phylum Planctomycetota; class Planctomycetia; order Gemmatales; family Gemmataceae; genus SIAJ01. Next base: position 474 of record DATFWZ010000472.1, on the reverse strand, counting down.
GGGCGTCCTCCCACACGGTATATCGCGGGCACGTGCTCCGCCATGCCTCCATCGCCTCGGAATAGGTTCGCGGGCGGGCGGCGACCCAGGCGAGGAACTCGCGCATCAAGAGGCTGACCGGCTCCGGCATGATCGCACCTTGTAGTCCATCGCGGCCGCGAGCGTCGCAGCTCGAAGCCCCAAGTCTCGAGTTGCCCTTACCCGTCGCCGGTCGGCTGACGACTGGCCGGGCGTCCGGCTTTCAGCCCCGTTCACGGGGCTTGCCGCGGAGCAGTTTAGGCCCGCCGTTCACGGCGGGTAGTGTGGGCACTCGTTTCCCTTGTCTTGAGCCCCGTTTGCGGGGCTTCTCGATGTTCCGGCTTGAGCCTTGAGACGCAGGCAGGAGTTAATGGCTCAAGCCGAACCCCGAGAAGCCCCGTGAACGGGGCTTGGGCGTCAGTGAATAGCCGCGGGATACCCGCCGTGAACGGCGGG
>DATFWZ010000471.1:0-6712 GCA_035258765.1 Gemmataceae bacterium | reverse complement strand
CCGCCGGTCGATTCGTGGCGGTCGGTCCGGCGGGTGGCGTGCGCGGGGCAGCCGCCCCGGGTGCGGCGGGGCCCTGGCGCTGGGCGTTGAGATTGACCGGCCGTGTCGGAGTAATCGCCGGCGGACGCCCAGCCACCGGCTGCGGCCGCGCCGGCGCAGGCGGAGTCGCGGGTCGGGGCGCGGCCGTGGGACGTTCGCCCGAGGCAGCAGGTCCCGGAGTCGGTTCGGCGATCACAGGCGCAACCGAAGGCGCCGTGGTCGGTGCCGGGGCTTCGGCAACCGGAACTTGGATCTCGGGCGGCGGCTCCGCGGCTTTCGGAGGCACGAGCACCGGCACCTTGGCCGGCACGTCCACAGCCGGGCGCGGCGGAGCGACCGGCTCGGGAATTGGCTCTTCAACTGCCGGGACAGGCTCCGGCTCCTCGACGACGGGAGGCGAGACCTCCTCCTCAACGACGTGCGCCGGCTCGACCCGCTTGGTCGCCGGCAGTGTGTGAATCTTCTTTTCGACCTGCTTTGGGAGAGGCGCCGGGCGCGGCGCGGGTGCCGCTACCGACGCGGGCTTGCCGCCCTTTTTGACGCGATCCTTCAGCGCATCGACCTGCTCCGGCTCCAGGCTACTGAGCTGGTTCTTGACGTCGTACCCGAGGTCACGACAGTAGTCCAGGACCGCCTTCGTCTCCAGCCCAAGCGTCTTGGCCAGTTCAAAGACGCGAATTTTCTTGGTAGCCTGCGCCAAGCGGTTCTCCTTCGGGGCGTTCCCCGCGCCCCGCCTCCCGTTTCAGAGGCAAGTATAGGGGTGACCAGTATAGTCCCATTATTCTAACCGGCACTTCCGACAGGGGAAGATTGTCCTCCCCAGCCGCCCGAGGCGGGCGCTTCGGCACTCGGCCCGGTAACGGGCCTCATCGGCACTGGCAGCGTGGCGTGGCGGTGTCGGTGGGACCCTCGAAGCCGGTCAGGGGAAAGTCGGGACCGGGTCTTTGGACGTAACCCGAATCCCGGTCATCATATCCAGACACTCACACGAACCCGCGGTTCGCGCCGCCGGGCGACAAACCCGGTGAGGACCAGGGGTGGACCATCTTATTCGGTCTTCGGCTGGCTGCCAGCCTCATTGTCGGGCGGCTGTTCCGACTGGGCGGGAGGTTCCGCGGGCGCGGCCGGCTCGCCTTCCGGCTCGAACAGGCTTTCGAAGCCGCCCGCAGGAGCCGGCGCCGCCTCGCTCGCGATCACTTCGGCCGGGACCTCCCCTTCGGCGACGGCGTCCGCCTGTTCCGAGACCCCCGCCTCGGCCCCTTCGGCCGGCGCGCCCTCCGCCGCCGGCTGCTCCTGGAATTCTTCCGGCTCGCCCTCGCGCTCGATCCGCTCCGCCTCGTCCTCGGCGAAGATGATCATCTCGTCCGCATCCTCCGGGCTGATGCCAATGATCTCGGCGAGTTGCTCGGCCTCGAGGAACGTCAAGTCCGTGTAGCTGAAAAACCCTTCCGTGATCAGCGCCTCGATGTACTCCGGCTGCATGCCCGGGATGCGGTTGAACCACCGCTCGGCCTTGTCCAGGTCGCGAGACAATTCGTCCATCGTCATGATGTCAATGTCCCACCCGACCAGCTTCGAGGCCAGCCGGACGTTCTGCCCGCGGCGGCCGATGGCCAGCGAAAGCTGGTCCTCGGCGACCAGAACAATCGCTCGGCCGAGGCGAGGGTAAAGCTGGACATCCGAAATCTCGGCGGGCTGCAGTGCGTTCGGGATCATCACCTGCATCGAGTCGTTCCATCGGACGATGTCGATGCGCTCGCCGTTGATCTCGTCGATGACGTTCTTGATCCGGCTGCCGCGGACGCCGACACAGGCCCCGACGCAGTCCACCTTCATGTCGATCGACGACACGGCCACTTTGGACCGGTACCCCGCCTCACGGGCGACCTGTTTGATCTCGATCGTCCGGTCCTGGATTTCCGGAATCTCCTGCTCGAAGAGGGCCCGGACGAAGTCCGGATGGCATCGCGACAGGACGATCTTTACCCGGTGCCCCTGCTTGCGGACGTCCATCACGACCGCCTTGATCCGGTCGTTCACCTGGTGCGTCTCGCCGGGAATCTGCTCGCTCCGGGGCAGAATGGCCTCGACTGTCCCGCCGGACGACTTGCCGTCCTTGGACAGGGTGACGATCGCCGTCCCGTTGTCCACGCGCTGGACCGTCGCGGTCACCAGTTCGCCCTTGCGGGCCTGGAACTCGGAATACACGCCCTCGGACTCCGCCTCGCGGATCTTCTGGGTCATGACCTGCCGGGCGGCCTGGGCGGCGATCCGGCCCAGGTGTTCCGGCTCCATCATCTGGTCGCCGCGCTGGGCAATGATCTCCCCCGTCGTCCGGTCGATGTGGACAAGCACGTCCACCTCTTCCAACGACGCCCGCTCGATGGCGAGCTGGATGGCCGCCTCAATGCCGCCGAAGATGATGTCCTTGGAGATGTTCTTCTCCCGGTGCATCGTCTCCACGAGACTGAGCACATTCTGCCGCTGCTGTTGGCGGAGGTGCTCCTTGTCAACGGCCGCTTCTTTCTTGCCCTTCTTGGTCTTTGTCGTCGTCTTCGGCATTGCTCTAACCCGCTGGGTATCCCGCTGTAATAACTGACGCGTTGGAAACTTGTCCTACGTGCCGACCCTTTCCCCGGTCAAGTGATCGAACCAGTGGACCCGATCCACCCGCAACCAAAGGCCCAGCCGTGGCGCGGCCGGGACCTCGTTGGCGAAGCCGCGAACCTCGGCTCCCGGACCGCGAACGGTCACCAGGACCCGAGAATCGACCCGCCGGCCGCAAGCGACGTCCCCGGACCCTACCCGCACAAAACCGGCCTGCTGATCAAAGGCGACATCTTCCGGTCTCACCCCGCAGGTGAGCGGCCCGGTATATGGACATGGTAGCCGGAGCCAGCCGCCCGCGGACGCGAACTCGGTCCCGTCGCCGGACCCGTCGATCAGGGCCATCGCCGGGCGCCCGAAATGCAAACCGACCGTGCGGCTGCCCGGCCGGGCGTACACTTCGTCCGGTTTCCCGGCATGAAGTACTCGCCCCCCTCCGAGCAACCCGACGCGGTCGGCCAGGGCCATCGCTTCGATCGGGTCGTGGGTTACGTGTAATATTGTGGGGCGGAAGGGCTTCTGAAGCAAGTGCAAGTCTTCAGATAATTCTTCGGCCAGGGCTGAATCCAGGTTTCCCAGCGGCTCGTCGAGCAGCAGGATGCTCGCTCGACGGACCATGGCCCGGGCCAGCATCACCCGTCGCTGCTCCCCGCCGGACAATTCGTGTGGTCGATGAGTTAGAAGCTCGGCGATCCTCAGAGATTCGGCCGCAAGTCGGACTCGAGCGTCGATTTCGGAACTGGCCGGCCGATCGCGTGCGAACTCCAGGCCGGCCCGGATGTTGCCGCGAACGTCGCGGTCCGGGTACAGGGCTGCCCGCTGCGGGACGAACGCGACCCCTCGTTCGTGCGGGGCGAGCGTGTGAATCTGCCGGTCCCCGAAATGGATCGTTCCGCCCTCGGCAGTCTCCAGCCCGGCGATCAGGCGCAACAGTGTGGACTTACCAGAACCGCTCGGGCCGAGGAGCACGAAATACTCGCCAGCCGCGATCCGGAGCGTCGTCGGGTGCAGGCCGACGACGCCGTTCGCGAAGGTCTTGCGGAGGTCGGTCAGGACGATGTCGGGCATGACGCGGCCATCATATGGCGGCGCAGAAAGTCATTGACGGCCGGCGCGTGCGTCAGGGAGATCAGGTGGCCGGCGCCCGGAAGGACCACATCCGCCCGGGTCCGCTTGGCCGGGAGGACCCGGTCACGCTCCCCATGGATCTGAAAAACGCGGACACCCGCGATTGCCGGGGACGGCTTCCACGTCAACGCGGCCCGGCTGGCCCAACGAAGGAAGGTCGCATCCGCCTCCTGCAAATGGCGCAGGAACGATCGCGTGAGCGGGTGGCAGAACTGTCCGACCGTTTGCCGTGCCAGCCAGGCGCCCGGTGCGACCAGCCGGAACGGCAGCGTGCCGATCGTCCCGCCGAAAGGTTGCAGCCAGCGGATTCGATTCGGCATGTCCGACGGTCCGCGGGCGCTCCCGATCAGGAAGCACCCCCGGGCATCCAGATGCGGGGCCATTTCCAGGGCAACGAAGCCGCCGAATGAGGCGCCGCCCACGAAACACGGACCGCTCGGACGAAGGAGGTCCGCGAACCGGAGGGCGTAGTCCGCAAGCGACTCGCGCGACTCGGGGGCCAGCCACGGCGGGACGACGGCATTGGAAAAGGTCTCGAGCTGCGGGCGGAAGAGGCGGGCGTCGGCGCCCATGCCGGGGAGCAGGTAGAGCGGAAGATCGGACGGCGCGGCAGGCAACATACCCCTAGCGAATAGGAACCAGTCCGTATCCGTTGTGGTCTAAGCCCCAATGGTCGTAGTGTCGTAGCGCGCCAGACTTGATCATCTTGTCAACGGCTGCTTTCCACTGCGGCAGCATGCTGATCGGTAGTGACAGTTCGTAGCCACGTCCCAGGCCGCCCTCATAGTTGTACCCGCCGCAGTGTTCCTTCGCAGCTTCCAAGAGAATTTCGGCGTCCTGGTCGCGGGCTTTCATCACCGCTTCCTTGGCGATAATTCCTGGGTGGTGGCGGAAGACCACGATGCTCAAGCGGGGTGTGTCATCCGGCAATTGCTTGGCAACCGGAACGAAGGCGGAGGCCGCTAAGAACGCGTACATGACCGGCGCGAGCATGGCTGTCTCCCAACTGCGTTATCACTCGAAACCATGACGAACTAAGCTGGCTGACTCAATCGGAGTGAACACAAACACGTTTCAGCCGCTCAGCTCGGGCCACAGAACGTCACAAACCCTTGAACAAAGTCCCTGACCTGCTCCCGAACCTTCTCGTCGGTGATCGCCCCATTCGCGTCGAACACGCCTCCCGCCCTTGACACCAGCAGGCGCCCGCCGAACCACGGCTTCGTGCCGAGTGTTCGCAATACTTGCAGCCAGGCCGTCTGGCTCAGGAGCGTGCCGAACGGTCCGGGCGAGGCCCCCATGATCGCGACCGGCTTGCCGCCGAACACGCGCTTGATGTCCGCGGCCGGCCGCGACATCCAGTCGATCGCGTTCTTGAAGACGCCGGGGATTGAGTTGTTGTACTCCGGGGTGACGAGGAGCAGGCCGTCGCAACGGGCGACGGCGTCCTTCAAGTCGGTCACGATCTGCGGAATGCCCGAAGCCGCTTCCACGTCCCCGTCATAGAGCGGGATGCCGTGGAGCGTGTGGACCGCGAGCTGGGACCCGGCCGGCATCGAGGCCGCCGCGGCACGGAGCAACGCGGTGTTGAACGATCCCTTGCGCAAGCTCCCGGAGAGCCCAATGAGATTCGCCATGCGTCGGCCTCCAAGTGGTTCGGCGGGGATGGCCCTGAGAGTGTCACACTACGATAGGGTTATGGACTCTCCTCCCGCCACGCTTCCGGTCGTCCGCCTGAAGATCGAGCGCCGGTCATCCCACCCGTGGGTCTTTCAGAAGATGGTCGAGAAGCCCGCGACTCGGATCCCGAACGGGTCCGTGGCTGACGTGCTCGATCGCGAAGGCAAGTGGGTAGGCCGCGGATTCTACAACGCCCACTCCCGGATCTCACTTCGCATTCTCACGACGGACGCCAATGAGGTGATTGACGCGGGCTGGTTCGCACGTACGATCGCCCGCGCGGTCGAGCTTCGGCGCGACGTGCTGAAGCTCGACAACTTTACTGACGCCTATCGCGTGGTTCATTCCGAGGCCGACGGGTTGAGCGGGCTGGTCGTCGATCGGTTCGGCCCGCTCTTGGTCATGGAGTTCTTCGCCGCGGGCATGTACCGGCAGCGCGACGCGATCCAGGCGGCCCTCTCGAACCAGTACCCGGACGCCCGGTTCTACTGGTTCGCGGAGGAGCACGTCGCCAAGCAGGAGTCGTTCGATTGCCGCTCGCCGGAGCCGCCGCCGCCGTTCACGATCACGGAGAACGGCCTCCGCTTCCGCATTGCCCCGGGAACGAAGCACAAGACCGGGTTCTTCGCCGACCAGCGCGACAACCGCAAGTCCCTGGCCGGGTTTTGCGCCGGAAAGAAGGTCCTCGACCTGTGCTGCAATACGGGCGGGTTCGCCGTCTACGCGAAGGTGCTGGGGAACGCGACGGACGTGACCGGCATTGACCTGGACGAACAGGCCATCGCCCTGGCGAAGCAGAACGCGAGCCTGAATCAGGTCCGCGTGACGTTCACCCAGGCCGACATCTTCGCCTGGCTACGCGACGTCCTCCCATCCGGGAACCGGTTCGACGTGGTCGTCCTGGACCCCGCCAAGATGACACGCGATCGCGACGCGGTTGACCAGGCCCTGAAGAAATACCTCGACATGAATCGCCTGGCCCTTCAGGCGGTCGCCCCGGGCGGCATCTTCCTCACGTGCTCGTGCACCGGTCTGGTCAGCGAGGAAACTTTTCTGGAGACGGTCCGCCGGGCCGCGTGGCAAGCGGGGAGAACCGTGCAGGTGCTCAAGGTCGCCGGGGCCGGCGGCGACCACCCGTTTTTGGCCCACGTCCAGGAGGGCCGCTATCTCAAGGCGGTCTTCTGCCGGGTGCAATGACGGTGAAGGCCCGATCAAGGGGCGAAAGCGCCTAGAGCGAACTTCAGGACGATGTGGCGGG
>DATFWZ010000470.1:0-3228 GCA_035258765.1 Gemmataceae bacterium | reverse complement strand
TTCGGCGGCCCGTGGGGGGACGTGTCAGACCTCGCGAAATAGAGCGGGTGAGGCCTCCGCCAACCGTTCGCCGCTTCCCATTACGAGGAGACAAGCCATGATCCGGACCCTGTTCACGCTCGCGGCTGGCATCGGTGTGGGAGTGGCCGGTATGACTGCGGCCCAGCATAACGAGAAGAACCCCGCGAAGACCATCGCCGCGCGGGACATCGTCGAGAAGCTGGACGGCAAGGAGGCGAAGGTGACGTTCGTGGAGGTGACGTACGAGGCCGGTCAGGCAGGCCAGCCGCACCGCCACCCCGGCCCGGTGTTCGGGTTCGTCCTGGAGGGCGAATTTGAGTGGGCCATCGACGACCAGCCCGCGAAAGTGTTCAAAGCGGGTGAGACGTTCTACGAGCCGACCGGGTGCCTGCACCGGGTGACGAAGAGCCCGGCCGGTGCGAAGGGCAAGACCCGCGTCCTCGCCGTCATCCTGCACCCGCGCGACGCCAAGGAAGTGGTCATCCCGGTACCAATGAAGGAGTAACGACGGGGGACTCAAAGGGGTCAAAATAGTCGGTCTTAGAAATGACTCCCCGGCCCCTTTGGTTATCCCCGACCCTTTCTCGTGTGAACTCGGAGATCAAACATCCGGATTACGGGCGACGAACGAGGGGACAGCCATGAAGATCGTGGTTATCGGAGGCAGCGGACTCATCGGGAAAAAGGCCGTGGCGATCCTCCGTCAGCGCGGCCATGAGGTGGTGGCGGCATCACCTTCATCGGGTGTCAACACCGTCACTGGCGAGGGACTGGCGCAAGCGCTCGCCGGCGCCCAGGTGGTCGTCGATGTCGCGAATGCGCCCTCCTGGGAGGACAACGCAGTCCTGGCGTTTTTCGAGACCTCGGGTCGCAACCTCCGGTCCGCGGAAGCCGTCGCGGGCGTCGGCCATCACGTGGCGTTGTCGGTCGTCGGCACCGACCGCCTGCTCGCGAGTGGTTACTTCCGGGCAAAGATGGCTCAGGAAAAGCTGATCAAGGCGTCCCCGATTCCCTACACGATCGTCCGCGCCACGCAATTCTTCGAGTTCGTGGGCGGCATCGCCCAGTCGGCGATGGAAGGGCAGACGGTTCGGCTCCCACCGGTTCTGATGCAGCCCATTGCGGCGGATGACGTCGCCGCCGTCATGGCCGACACGGCCCTCGCCGAGCCGTTGAACGGCACGGTCGAGGTGGCCGGTCCCGAACCGATCCGTCAAGCCGACCTCGTGCGGCGATTCCTGAACGCAACTGGGGACGCACGGACGGTGATCACCGATCCCAAGGCGCTCTACTACGGCATCACGGTGAATGATCAAAGCCTCACCCCGGGCGACCACCCACGCCTCGGCTCGACACGCTTCGAGGACTGGCTCCGTCGCAACGCCGCACCACGCGCTGCAGCAGACCGCGGGGGCATGTAGGCTTTCCGTGACCACAGCCCACTGAACTGCCGCGGCGAGTGGGCTGGTTCGTTCTTCGGCGGAGGGGCAACCGACATGCGAGCCGTTCGACGGGGGGTGTGGGTCCTCCTGATCCTGGTGGCGACGGGTCAGGCCGCGCGGCCGGCCGACAAGACGAGGCCAACCGCGGACGACTTCTACGGGGTGTGGATCGAGGAGAGGCGCGAGTCCGACGGTAAGGTGTACGACAAGCCGATCGACCTGGTCGGGTGGGATCTGGCCCCCGACGACGGCGGCTGCTGGGAGCGTCGCGGCGAGTCGGTCTACACCTCCCTCGGCAGGGTCCGGGTCCGCACGGACAAGTACCCCGTCTGGCTCGACTTCATCGACGAGGGGCGCCTCGGCAAAGTCCGGATCCGCCCGGGCATCGCCAAGCTCGAAGGCAAGAAGATGGTCTGGGTCTGGGCCAAGGAGTTCTACGCGGCCGACCCGACGGCGATCCCGAACTGGGGCCGACGGCCGAGGTCCTTCGAGATCACGAAGAACGGCCCGTGGGAGAAGATGACCCTGTACAAGAGCAAGGGGCGGTATACGACCGATTGACCCGAGTCGTGCGACGGGCCGGCAACCGGTCCGGACCGTCCGGCGGGGGAGGTGCGTCATGCGGCTCGTGCATTCGATCGCCCTCGGGTGGCTGCTGCTCGTGGGGCCGGCGGCCCACGCGCAACCGAAGGAAGACCCGGACGGGTTCGACGAGGACTTCATCAAGTCCATGGCCCGCTCCTACAACGACAGGCGGCCCGTCGAACAGATCCGCAAGGACAACGCCCTCATCCGCGCCGCCGGCCGCGGGGACCTCGACGCCGTCCGCAAGGCGCTGAAGGCCGGCGCGCTGGTCAACTCGTATTACATCGACGGCTACGCCGCGTTCGGGAACGACGGCAGCGGGTACACGGCCTTGATGGACGCCGGCACCGAGGGCCACGTGGAGGTCGTGAAGCTCCTGATCGCGGAGAAGGCCGATCTCGACCTGGAGTGCATCAACCCGCGCTACGAGGGGGAGCCCGCCCTCTACCAGGTCGTCGTCCGGGGCAATGACGCCGTGGCGGACCTGCTCGTCAGGGCCGGGGCCAAGGGGGACCCCAGGCAGATCCGGCTGGGCCTCGAGATGCGCCGTGCCGCGTGCCGGGGGTTCCGGCTCAAGGCCGGTCAGGGCTACCCGAATTACCCCGGTAATGCCGGGGGGGACGGGGCCCCGGAGATCGCGGACGTGCTCAAGCGGGGTGGCGATGTCAACGCGGCCGACCCGCGGGGGTACACCCCGCTGATGTACGCGGCCAACCTCGGGCTCTTGGACAACGTCAAGACGCTGCTGGCCCTCGGCGCCGATGCGACGCGGAAAACGCGACGCGGTGACACCGCGCTGTCACTCGCGGAAAGGGACTCGTCGTACGCCCCGGCGGAGCGGCGACAGGTCGTCGAGGTGTTGAGAGTACATCTGGCCGGCAAGAAGTAGGGCCGAACCGGTCGCCCCGGCAAACCCGCCGCGCGGGCTGTACGCGAACCCGGGCTCAGGAGCGGTCGCGCGGCCAGGCCGAACGCCGAGCAGCCGGTGCGCCGACGCGCCACATCCTCGCCGAGCCGGCGGGGACGCATCGGCCGAACCCGTCGCTGCCGGTGACGCGCGACAGCCCACGGGGACATGTACGACTCTTCCAAGTCGCGCGCACCTGAGCTCGGCGTTCGGCCTCTTGTCGTTCGAGGAACTGAATGCGAGAGTAATCCCTCATGAAAAACCTGCCAGCCT
>DATFWZ010000469.1:0-4562 GCA_035258765.1 Gemmataceae bacterium | reverse complement strand
CCGGTTGGCTGTCTGGAAGCGCGACGGTTTGCTGGACTCGGAGAAGCCATCCGGGTGGGAGCTGAGCGAGTGCCGCCTTCACCAGATCCACCGTTCCCTCGTGAGGCGGGTTCTTGGGCATCTTCAGCACCACGTAGTTCTCGAGCAATTCGACGTTATCCTCAGCCGTCAGAATGCCGGTCTCGATCATCTGCTGGTAGCGCGTTACGGAGAATTTCGCAATCGAGGCGACCGACTCATAGGTGACGGGCAGGGCCGTGGCGGTAGACATCGGACGCTCCTTCCCAAACGCTCGCGGGCGGTTATACCGCCCGCGACCACCGGCTACAACATGACTCGCTTGCCTGTTAGCCCGCCTGTGCCTCTTTCAGCTCCGGGAACACGTCCCCCGGCAGCCCCGCGTCGCGGACGTGCTCGGACAGCTTCTTCACCGCCGCGAACCGGTAGTTCGCCACCTGCTGCTCGCTCACCTTCAACAGCCGGGCCACGTCCTTGTTCGCCGAGCCCTTGACGAACAGCAGCTCCAGCACCTGGATGCGGACGAACTCCCCCTTGTCCCGCCAGTGGTCGATCATCTGCTTCAGGGCCCGGGCAATCGCGGCCGATTCCAGCTCCACGCGCTCGTGGCTCCGGGCCAGGCTCGACGCCCGCCGCTGCCGGTCATCCGACTTCTCGGCCATCCGCTCCGACGCCTCTTCACCCGTCTGGGCCGGCCGCCGGCCGGTTCGGCGCAGGTGGTCGGTCACCTTGTAGGAGGCAATGGTGAAGAGGTAGGTCTGAAGCTCGCGCTTGTCGTCGAAGTTGGGGAGGGAATTCAGGAAGCCGATGAACGTCTCCTGGACGATGTCCTCGGCCGCGGCCCGGTCGCGGACGCGGCGGACCGCGAAGGCCATCAGCCGGCCCTCGTACAGGTTGATGAGCCGCTCCCAGGCGGTCTGGTCGCCCCGGCGGATCTGCTTGATGAGGACCTTCTCGGCTTCGGTGGACATGCGGCGACCCAGCTCGCGGGGAACGTCGAGTGTCCTGTGATTGTACCAGATGGACGTGGGTAAGAGTCTTGGGGTGAGTCATTCACGGGCGACATTCATCCTGAGTTGTCCCAAAGCTCCGTCACCGATCCAGCCGCTCCAGCGCCCCTTTCGCCTCGACCGCGAGCAGGCTCCCCGCGGGGGCCTTCGACCATGCCCGAAGCAGCTCCTTGGCCTCGTTAGACCCGGACAGCTCCAGCGCCTGGACCGCCCGCGAGAGCCGGCGCTCATCGGCAACCGGCTTCTCCCGGGTGGCCAGGACACGCCCAAGGCGGGCCCGGAACTCGTCCGACTTCGTCTCCGCCAGCGCAGTTCGGAGCCAGACAACGGGCACTCGGTACCCGGCCGCGATCAATTCCTTCTCCGCCTTCTCGCGAACGGCGAACCGCGGGCTGTCGAGGTCGCCCGTGAGCTTGTCGAACTTCGCCCGCTCCAGCGCCTGGTCGGCGGGGTCTACGCGTTCGGCCAACAACTTCACCGCGGCCTTGGCGTGCCGGGCCAGCGCCCATTGCAGGCGGTAGGTCTTCGCCGCGTCCTCGCCGCCCAGGACATCCCACAGGGCATCCGCAGGGCCGTCCAGCGCCGGGAGGTCCTTCGGACACAGGTCCCACAAGACCGGTGCCAGGTCGGCGCTCGAAATCAGCCCGCGGCCGTCGCGGGTGAACTCCACCTGCGTCACCCCCGCGAGATGCCCGTCAAACTTGATCGCCTGCTTTCCCGTGGCCAGCTCCCAGACGGACACGGCCCGGTCCCACCCGCCGACGGCCACCCATTTCCCGTTGGCGGAGCAGGCGAGGAACGCCGGCCCGCCCAGGGACTGCGCCTTGAGTCGCGCTGCCTCGCGCCGGGTGTCCGGGTCCCACACCCGGACCGTGCCGTCGTAGTGGGCGGTCAACAGCCGCGAACCGTCGGGCAGGAAGGCGAGGTCGGTCAGGTTTGGCGGGTAGGCGTAGTCGGCGCGCATCCCGACCAACTCGGTCGGTTCCACTTCGGCCTGGGCGACGACCCCTCCAGCCTTCGCGTCGAGCAGCTTCCAGTAGATGGGGCCGTCTCCGAGTCCGCCGCCGGCCGCCACCCATCGCCCCTTCGGGTCGCGCGCCATGTACGGGCCGACTCCCGGCCTGGTCCAGAGCTTCTTGCCGGAGGGAATCTCCCACGCGGTCACTCCCGTCTTCTCCGACGAGCTGAAGAGGACCTTGCCGGACTGGTCAAAAGCCACCCGCTGAACCTGGTCGCCATACTTCGTCGAGTCCGAGTTGTCGGCCAGGTACATGTCGCGGACGACTTTGTCCGTTGAAAGGTCGAAGAGCCGGACGTCCTGCGAGGTGCGGCCGCCGGCCAGCCACCGGCCGTCCGCGGACTGCGCGAGGCAGTTGATCCCACCCAGGTGTGACCGCTGAATCTGTTTGACTCGCCGGCCGGTGGCCAGGTCCCAGAAATCGACCTGCCCCTCGTGATCGGACACAATCAGGTGCTTGCCGTCGGCCGCGGCCACGAGTGTGGTCCGGGTCGTGTACCCCTCGGGCAGCGGCAGCTCCTTGCCCGTCTTCAGGTCCCACCGCTTCACCCGGTGGTCGTATGAGACGGAGTACAGCGTCGTTTCGTCCGGGCTCAGGACGATGCTGGATATGTGCCAGAAGTTGTGCCGGTTGCCGAAGTCGGGTCCTTTCTTGTTGGCTTTCAAGTCCCAGCGAAATAGCCGGCCGTGGTGGCTGCTGAAATAGAGCGTCTGCCGGTCGGGCGAGACGACCATGGGGCCGGGCCTCTGCTTTTCCGGGTGGTCGAAGGCGAGGATTTCTTTCTTGGCGTCGATGTCGTGGGCCCGGACCTTGCCGTCGAAATCGGCCCAGACGACGAGCTTGCCGTCGGCGCTGAGGGCAGCCACGGCGACCTTCCCATCCGGGACCGTGTAAATCTCCTTGCCGGTCTGCACGTCGGAGACGCCAAGGCCGACGCCGTTCGGGCCCTGGTACGCGATCGTGTTACCGTCCGGACCGATCCAGGGGGTGCTGAAATGGTGCACGCCGCGGACGGTGCGCAACTCCTTGCCGTCTTTGACGTCGAAGAAGTGGATCTCCGACTCGTTGCCGGCGTTCATCATGAGGGCAATTTCCTTTCCACCGCCGGTCACCCAGGCCGATGCGTCGTTGCTCCACTGCGCCTTCAGGGCGAATTTCATCTTCCCGGATTCGATGTCCCAGACCTGCGCGAGGTCTTGCAGCCCCTCAATCGGCACGCCGGGCCTGTACGGCGGGCTGACTGTGTACAGCAGGGATGCGGAATCGGGCAGGAACGACACGTGTCCGCCCCGAGCCAGTCCGCCGTACATGCTGAAATTGTCCCCGGAAAAGGTGCGCCTGGCGGCCAGCGTTTTCAGGTCCCAGACCACGACGGCGGTATGGCTGGCGGTGACGAGAAGCTTGCCGTCCGGCGACACCGCCGCGGCATCGATCCCGTCCGGGTGGCGGAGCTGGCGATTGCCGAAGCGGCAGAGCGCGCCCGCGGGGAGCGGGAAGCCGTCGGCAATTTCCGCGGCAACCTCGGCCTTCGCTTCGGGATCCTTCCCTGGGGCGTCCTTGGGCGGCTCTCGACCGCCGGCTGGAAGGAGCGTCACAACGCCGACGAGGACGGCCGCGGCCATCGCCAGCACGCCGACCGACTTGATCGGCAGTGCCCACGACGTCGCCGCGAGCGCCGCGGCCGCGCCCGCGTCCGGATGCCCGCGAACGGCCGCCTCGACGGTCCGACCGATGACGCGAGCCGACGCCGGGATCCCGGTGAGCGCGGCCGCGCCGAGGACGGCCGGGAGCCCGTAGCCCCTGGCCGCGAGGCGGCGTCGCAGGCGCTCGCGGGCCCGCTTCAGTCGGCCCCAGAGGGTGGCCCGGGTGGTCCCCAGTTGCCGGGCCGCCTCGTCCAGCGACGCGTCCTCGAACCAGCACAGGAGCACCGCCGATCGGTACTTCTCCGGCAATCGGGCGACCTCGGCCTCGACCGCCGCGACCAGCTCGCGGCCGCTCGCCTCGTCCGCGGGCGACGGAGTCGCCGACGGGAGATCGGGAACCATCTCGACCACCACCAGTCGGGTCGCGGCCCGGTGCCGCCACGCGATGCGCCGGGCGACGTTGTAGAGCCAGCCCGGCAGTCGCTCCGGCCGGCGCAGGGCCCGCGCCTGACGGGCCAGGGCAATGAAAGTGGCCTGAAACGCGTCCTCCGCATGCGAATCGCCGCCGAGCACGCGCCGACAAGCCCCCCAGACGAGGGGGGCGTATCGCTCCACCAATTCGGTGAATGCCTGGGAGTCTTGCTGGCGGGTGAATCGATCGAGCAGGTCGCCGTCGGACAGCCCGGCGTAAGCGTGGCGGACCAATGCACGGCAGACGACGGCGGAGACGGGAGGGAACGTCATGGCGCGAGCCTCCTTCCCAGTCTAGTGCCGCGGCCGAGCGGGTTGTGGCGCCGATTTTGGCGGATGTGACAGATCGGAATGGGCGCCGATGTGCCACCCGCGTTCTCGTGAAGTCGCGACGCGGAGGC
>DATFWZ010000468.1:0-7149 GCA_035258765.1 Gemmataceae bacterium | reverse complement strand
GACCGCCTCTGGTGTCAGGGCCTCGTAGACCTTGCCGTGACGCTTCAACCAGCCGACGTCCCCCGCCTCCGCCCTATCGCGCACCTGTCGGAGGAACTGAACGGTTTCCGCCTCGTAGCACGGCTCGGACGGGTCGTCCGGTGGAATTACCATCTCGACATTGACGGCGACGACGAAACGATCCGTCTGAATGAGCCGGGTCCGATTCACTCTCTGCCCGTCGATGCGCATTTTCAATCCCCGTCAAAGAAATGGACGGTGACGAGTTTAGCCACGTCGCTGGTCGCGAGGTACGACCACACGGCCTTGAACTCGGTCCCGTCGGGCAAGCACTCCCGAACCTCGACTGCCGGATTTGGCGTGGCACTCGGCCGCTCGGCGATAAGCGTACCGTCCTCGATTCCGGCCACCACCTGCCATTCCATGATACCGCGTTCCTCGAGCCGTTCCGAGGCGTGTTGGCCGACGAGGTACTTCTCGTCGGCGACCAGCTGTCGAATCTTGGCGAACAACTGGCCCACGACTCACTCACCGAATGGTGACAAAGTCATTATGGTTCATCAGGACCAGGACCAGGCTCTCGCGGGCGCGGCGGCGGGAGTCGGTTTGTGGCAGTTTCTTGGCAGCCAGCACCTCGGATTGATCCATCAGGAACTTGGCACACGTGTCCCGCTCGGCTGCCGTCGGCGGGCGGGTGACGACCGTCTCGAATGCGGCCGTGATGAATGCAGGGTCGTCCGCGTTCGCGGCGCTTAGCTTCGCGGCGAGGGTCCGGGACTGGGTCTGCGTCAACGGGCTGTTGGCCAGCGCCAGAGCCTGTTGCGGGACGACGCTCTCCGTGCGCCGGTAGCATTCGACCGGGCTGGCCGCGTCGAACAGCTCCAGGAACACCATCTGCTTCTCGGGCGCGTGCCGGAAGTACAGGCTCCGACGCTTCGCGGTCATCCCGGCGTTCTGGTCGAGTTCGGGCCCCCCCGGCGTGAGGTCCAGCTCACCCGCGACGTACAGCACGGAGTCGCGGACCGCTTCGGCCGTCATCCGCCGGGGGTTCATTCGCCAGAGGTAGCGGTTGTCCGCGTCACGGGCGGCGTCGGCCGCGTCGGGCCCCGTATCCATGCGGTACGCGGCGCTCGTCACGATCAACCGGTGTAGCTCCTTGAGCGACCAGTGGCGCTCGACCAATTCGGCCGCGAGCCAGTCGAGGAGCTTGGGATGAGTCGGCGGCTGGCCGTTGTTGCCGAAGTCGAAGACGGTCGGCACCAGGGCGGTGCCGAAGCGCCTTAGCCACACGTGATTGACCGCGACGCGGGCCGCGAGCGGGTTCTTCGCGTCGGCGATCCAGTTGGCCAGCGCCAGCCGGCGGCCGGTGCTCGTCGCCGGGTAGGTCTTGACCGGTCGCGGGGTGAACGTCGGCGACGGGGGCATCTTCATCGCGGCCTCAGCCTTGGCGAGCGCCGCCTCGGCGTCGGCCCGCTTCTTGGCCGGGTCCGGTTGCCCCTTCGGCGTCGGCAGCCAGCGCGCGAGCCTGGCCGCGGCGAGCGCCTTGCGGGCATCGGTAAGGGCGAGGTCCCGTTGCAGGGTGCCCGCCTTCGTCGCGGCCGACTTCCAGTCGTCGGGTTTCGCCTTCTGGTCGATCCCCTCGACCGCGACGAGGGCATTGAACACGTCGCGACGGAGCTCGGCAGAGCGAGGCTCGGACTCCGCGAGGGCCCGCCGGTCGTCGCGCTCTTCCATGACCGTGAGCCGGCCGACGACCGACCACGGGTTATCCCCCAGCAGGACGGTGCCCAGCCGGGCCCGGGCGGTCTCGCGCGGGCCGCGGGCGGACGTCGCCGTGACGGCCGCGTCGTTCGCCTTGCGCGTCTCCTCCATGACGAACGGCCGGTTGTCGGGGGCCACCGCGAACGGCGGCAGGCTCACCGGCTTGATCTCGAACCGCGGCCCGGCCAGCGCCGCGGGCACCGCCGGGGGGATCGGCTTCGACTTGTCCGGGTCCTTTTCGTTGCCGCGGACGAACAGGTACGTCGGCGTGTCGGCGTGTGCGTCGTACACGCGGACCACCCCATCCTTGAGCAGGTCCGGCTGGCCAGCGACGCGGTCGGTGCGGATGTCGTGGCTCTGGAAGATCGCCCGGAAGGCGTAGAACTCGGTTTGCGGGATCGGGTCGTACATGTGGTCGTGACACTTGGCGCAGTTGACCGTCAGGCCGAGGAACGCCTTGGCCGTGTGCTCGACCGTCCGGTCCAGGACCACCTCGCGGCTGAACTTGTACCAGTTGCGGACCAGGAATCCGGTCGCCCGAAGCGTATTTGGGTCGTCGGGGGCCAGTTCGTCGGCCGCGAGCATCTCCTTGACCATCTGGTCGTAGCCCTTGTCCGCGTTCAGGCTCTCGATGATCCAGTCTCGCCACCGCCAGACGTGCGGCTGGCTGTCGCGGATCTCGGCCGCGTACCCCGCCCAGTCGGAGTAGCGCCAGACGTCCATCCAGTGCCGGGCCTGGGCCTCGCCGTATTGCGGGGAGCGCAGGAGCTGGTCCACCACCTTTTCAAAAGCATCCGTCGATGAGTCGTTGAGAAACGCGTGGAGCTGTTCGCGGGTCGGCGGGAGGCCGATCAGGTCGAGGTAGACCCGGCGCAGGAGGACCGCCTTCGCCGCCTCGGGCCGCGGGGTCAGGCCTTGCCGCTCGTGCTGCTCGGCGACGAATGCGTCGATCGGGTTGCGAACCCAACCGGCGTTCTTCACCTTCGGCACGGCCGGGCGCTTGACCGGTTTGAACGGCTCCCACGCGTACTCGGCCCGGGCCGCCCGCAAGGCCGCGAGCTTCTTCGCCCCCTCGGCCCTCTCGGCGAGCGTGGGAACGTCCTTCGCGTCACCCGGCAGGTGGCCGGTCAGGATTTCGACCAGGTTGCCGGCCCCGTCCTTGTCGGCGTCCTCGTCGGCCAACGCGTCGAGGGCGGACGGGATGTCATTGGGCAGCCCGGCGGCCCGGCGCTCCTTCCGCCACTCGGCGACGCGCTTGCCGAACGCGTTATGCGGCTTCCCGGGCTCGTCTGGCGTGTCGGGTACGTGGCAGGTGCGGCAGTCGTTCACCGCTTTCGGGAGGCCGGGGCCGATGTAATCAGCCAGGGCCTTCAGGTGGACTGGCTTGGCCTGTGCCGGGAGGGCCAGGAGTAGGCCGGCGACCGCGGGAAGGAGGTGGCGCATGGCGGATCCGGCGGGGACAGGGCGGGAAGGCGGGATGGGTTTACGATGATGCCGGCGGCGGGAGAAGTCAAGCCCCTACAACCGGACCGGCCGGCCGCCCCGGCGCCTCGGTTGGCACGCGGCCGCCTGTTGTCGACCCGGCGGCCGTGGTACAGTAACCGCATCGCTGGTTTTCCCGTCACCCGCCCCCCGTCGGGAGGGATGCGCATCATGACCACCCGGCTGACGGCCCTGGCCGTCGCAATCCTGGCCGCCCCGCTGGCGGCCCAGGCCCCCACAACGACCATCTCCACCCGGGCCGTCGAGCCGGCCGCCAGCGACTTGAGCCGTCTCAACCTGGTTACCTCGTGGCGACTCTTCCTCCCGGTCGTGGACCGCGGGGACGGCATTGTCACCGTCCAACCGGCCGACGACCAGGTGTTCGTGCAACTCCGGTCCGGGCGGATCATCGCCATCCAGGCGAACCCCAACCCGCGGTCGTTCCGCCGGCCCGGGGACGTCATCTGGACTTACCGCCCCGCCCTCCCGCCCGGCGTCGTCCGCCCGCTCGGCATCGGGCCGACCGAGGTGTACGTCGCGCACGGGCAGCGGCTCCTGATCCTCGACCGCGTGGACGGAAAGACGAAGTACTCGGAGGAGATGGTGTCCACGGCCGCGGCCGGCCCCGCGGTGGATGCCACCAGCCTGTACATCCCCCTCTCGAACCGCCGAATCGTCGCCTACTCGCACACCGAGAAGATCCCCGGGTACCGGCCGCCCAAGCCGATCGAATACCCGGACCCGGTCCAGACAATCAGCTTGCGCCCAGATCCGGCCGACGCCCTGTCCACGCCGCAGAACCGGTCGCCGTCGATCGCCCGGCTGGAGATCCTCCGCCCGCCGTTCACCCGCGGGTCCAACGCGATCGACAGCAGCGTCTCCATCACCGGGCTGAAGACGTTGCAACCGCCGTACCGAGAGGTGGAGGCGGCCCGGACCCCGTCGGTCGGCATGCTACCGAACCTGCGGGACGTCCATGAGCTGAGCAGCAAGGAGGCCCCCACCCGGGTCAAGTACCTCTGGGAATTGCTCGCCGGCGGCAAGCTGGAGGACACGCCGGTGCTGACCAGCGACCCGGCCGAGCCTGGGAGCGAGCGCCTGTCCTCGTACACCGGCCGGATCGTGTTCACCGCCCACCGCGAATCCACAAAGACGAACGTCATCTCCACCGAATTCATCACGGAGGCGGACGTCACCGCTCCGCTGGCGACCCAGGGCGACTACCTGTACGTGGCCACCGCCGACTCCAACCTGATCTCCCTGAGCGTTCGGGAGCTCCGCGAGGTGGCCATGGCGGCCAACACCCTGCCCCGGGGGAAATTCACCACCGGCGGGCCGGTCGAGCAGAAGCCGCTATTGACCGACGACTCGCTGTTCGTAGTCGGCGCTCGGTGGGGGTTGATCCGACTCAAGCGTGGGACGCTCGAGCCGATGTGGAACGCCCGGCTGCCGGACGGGCGGATCCGGCCCGCCCCGAATGAGGAGGTGGAGCTAGTACTGGCCGCGAACCCGAGCTACGTCTACGCTCTCGACCGCCGCGGGCGCTTGCTGGTGATCGACGCGGTCCGCGGTCAGACGCTGTCGGCCCTGGACGTATCGGAGTTCAACGTCCCCGTGACGAACGAGGTGAACGACCGGCTGTACCTGGCCGGGAGCAACGGCCTCCTGGTGTGCCTGCACGACCGCGCCCGGGTGGCCCCGGTCCTGCTCCGACAGCCGCCCCCGCCGCCCAAGAAGGTCGAGCCGCCGCCGGAGCCGAAGCTGCCCGAGTTCAAGGAGCCGCCGCCCAAGAAGGAGCCGCCGAAGAAGGAACCCGAGAAGAAAGAACCGCCCAAGAAAGAGCCGGAAAAGAAGGAGCCGGAAAAGAAGGGGTGACGCGACGGTCGGCCATGGCGGCCCGGCCCGATCCGAGGATCGGGCCGGGCCGCGTCATTGAACAGTAGTCGGCACACTCCGTGTGCCGACCCCCGCACACGGAGTGTGCGGGCTACCTTCAAAGTTGTCGGCATACTCCGTGTGCCGACCCCGGCACACGGAGTGTGCGGGCTACCTTGACTCCATGCGGATTCCCGCGCGCCTCGTCGCTTTCGCCTTGCTCGTCAGCCTTTTGGGCCTGCCGCTGGTGCTCCCGCTCGGCGAATTGATGTCGGCGGGCTCGTGGGAGGCATGGACCGAGGCGGGCCGCGTCGGCGAACTCGCGCTGAATACTCTCGGCCTTTGCGCGCTGACCCTCTTGCTCGCGTTCCCGCCCGGCGGCGGGCTGGCCGTCCTGCTCTACCGGACCGACCTGCCGGGGCGCTCGGCCTGGCGCGCCGTACTCGGGGTCGGCCTGTTCGTCCCGCTGCCATTGTTCGCGCTGGCCTGGCAGGCGACCGGCGGCGGCGGGTGGCGGCCGTGGACGCAGGGGCTGTTCTGGGCTTCGTTCGTTCACGCGGCCGCGGCGCTCCCGTGGGTCGTGTGGCTGACCGGGCTCGGCCTGACCCGCGTCGAGCCGGAACTTGAAGAAGACGCATGGACGGCCGCCCCGGGCTGGCGCGTCTTCTGGCGGGTGAGTTGCCGGCGCGCGGGCCCGGCGTTCGGCCTCGCGGCCGTGTGGGTGGCCCTGCAGGCGGCCGGGGAGATCGCGGTCACGGACATGGCCCTGGTTCGAACCTTCGCCGAGGAGGTCTTGACGCAGTTTGTGACCGGCGGCCCAACTGCACTGGGCCGGGCGGTTGCTGTCTCGCTCCCGGCGACGCTCCTGGCGATCCTGGTTGTGGGCCTGCTGCTGCGCCGGTGGGAGGGGCGGCTCGCGATCACGGCGTCGGGTCGTCCGCCTCTGGTGTTCCGACTCGGCCGCGCCCGGTGGCCATTGGCCATCGTTGTCGGGCTCGCCGTCGCAGCCTATGCGGGGGTCCCGGTCGTGAGCCTGATCCGGCAGGCTGGCGGCGGGAATGAGTTCACCGTCTCGCGGCTCGGCCTGGAACTGAAGCGGGCGGTCACCCTGCACCTGCTGATGGTTCTCGATCGCCGCGCTTGGCTGGTCGCGGCCGGCGTCCTGGCCGCCGGACTGGCACTCGTGGTTGACTCCCGGTGGTGGCGCGGATTGCTGCTTGCACTCGCGTTGGCCCTGTGGGTGGTGCCTGGAGCGGTCGGCCTGCAGCTGCCGATGGTCCTCGACAGCCTCGTATGGGCGGTCGTGGCCGGCGTGTTGGCCGCCGGATTGGCCCTGGCAGCTTCGTGGTTCGCGGCCGATTCGAGGTGGTGGGGCGGATTCTTATTTGCCCTCGCGGTGGCCCTGTGGGCGGTACCCGGTCCGGTCCTCGGGTTCGGATTGAAGGAGGCCATCGACCGGCTCATGGACGTGGAGGACGTACTGCTCGGCTGGAGCGACGCCCGGCCGGTGCGGGCCATCCTCTACGAACTTTCGACCCCGCTCCCCGTGTTGTGGGCGCACGTGGCCCGGCTGTTCCCGTACGCGGTCGCGTTCGTCTGGCCGGCGGTCCGCGACGTGCCCCGCGACCTGCGCGAGTCGGCCCGGGTGGACGGGGCCGGTCCGTGGGACGAGTTCCGCCACGTCGGCTGGCCGGCCGTTCGCGGGGCGTGGCTGCTGGCCGTTGTCGCGGTCACGGCGCTGGCCCTGGGGGAGCTGAGCGCCAGCAAGATCGTCCAGGTCCCCGGCCGGCAGACGTTCGTGCAGGAGTTGTTCAACCAGATGCACTACGGGGCCACCGCGACCACGGCCGCTCTGGCCCTGGTGCAACTGTCGCTGGCACTCGGCGCGTGGGCGGTGATTCTCATTGCCATTAGGCGAACGGCCTACGCCCGCGCCCGGTGATATCCTTTCCTCGGTAGCACTCATTCCACACTGCGGATTCCTATGACCCTCCTCGACCGTTATCGCGCCGAGTTCGCCGGGTCGGCCCG
>DATFWZ010000467.1:0-3107 GCA_035258765.1 Gemmataceae bacterium | reverse complement strand
ATAGCCATGATCATCTCCTCAAGTATCTGCTTCCGCTTCGCGCAACGTCAGATCCCACCTGCCGGGGCCGCCAGAGCCGTTGAACGAGGAAGCATCACGGCGGCCCCGGCGAGTTGCGACATCGGGTTTGACCGAAATGTGTCTGTTCATGTCCTGCCTGTGCCGCACACGTGTCTTAGTTGGCGGCAGAGACGCACCAGTGACCGTATGTCGGATCAATGGCACAGCCGGTGCCCGCGACGTCTTGACTCGCCACTGAGGGGAAGCCCCAGTAGTTGAAGGTCGCCTTTACTTCACTGGTGTTGGCACCTTCGGCGGTTGCATCGGGATATAAGAAGGGGTGTTCATTCGGCTTCGGGTTCTTGATGACATGCCGTAGGTGGGCGGTCAATTTGGCGACCCTAATCGGGTTGCCGCCGTCCTTCGCATCGGTCACCCACACTCTCGCCTCGCTGTGGTAGTGGATCACATACCACTTGTACTCGACGGTAATGTGCAACCACGCGGTCGGGGTGTTGGTCTTAGCATCCGTGATCGGAGAGACTCGGTAGAAACTGACCGATTGTGCCTCGAGAACGCTCGCACCAGAAAGTCCACCGCCCATGTTGGGCAACCTAGCAATCTCGTCTCGCAACAGCGATGACATAGACTTCTCCTTCGATTAGCCGAGTGCCATTCGCAGTTCGTTCCCGAAGCGGGAGCGACGCACCGGAACTACCCTCAGTGCGAGATCGCGGGAGAAACCTAGCCAGAATTTTTCAAGATTTGTCCCCCGCCCCCTCTACCTCGCGGCGGAGCCAGGCGCGGGCGTAGGCCCACAGGCGGCCGGCTGATCGGGCGGACATGTTCAGGGCTTCGGCGGCCTCCGGCAGCGTGAGCCCGGCGAAGTAGCGGAGTTGCACCAGCTCCGCGGCCGGGCGGTTGCTCGCCGCGAGCTTGTCCAATGCGGTGTCGAGGGCCACGAGGTCCTCGCGGACCTCCGCTACCGGCAAGAGCTCAGCGTCGAGTTCCTGGCGCGACCGGCCGCCTCCGTGCTTGGCGGCCGCCTTCCGTCTTGCGCTCTCGACCAGGATGCGGCGCATGGCGTGGGCCGCCGCGGCAAAGAAATGCCCGCGCCCGGTCCAGCCTTCTTCATTCTCCCCGCCCACCAACCGCAGGTACGCCTCGTGGACCAGGGCGGTGGGCTGGAGCGTTTGCCCCGGACGTTCGTTGGCGAGCCGCTGCTGCGCCAGGCGGCGAAGTTCATCGTAGACGAGCGGAAGGAGCTGATCGGCGGCGTGGGGGTCGCCCGCGCGAGCAGCGTCGAGTAGGCGGGTAACGTCCGACATGAGACGCGGGGCCAGAGAATTGGTGCCGGAGTCATTGTCGCCGACTTGCACTCGGCCGGGCTAGTGCTAACTTCGCCTGACGCCCCGGCGAACGCTGAAGAGGTCGCGAGTCTCTTTCGAGACTCCCGACCCCTTCACTCCAAGAACGCCCGGTCCATTTCAGATCGTCAGCGTCCCCGTCCGGATCAAGTAGGCCAGTCGGACCCGCTGGTCCGGGTTCAGGACCGCGTGGATCTGTCGCAGCGCCTTCAGCACTGCCTCACCAACTCGCGTGGCGCTTGTTACGCGCAGCGCCCCGGCCTCGCCGGCCTTGTTCGCGTCGAACGTGTCCGCGGCCAGGGCGTCGGCGAACGTGGACAGCGTTCGCCTCCGGTCCACTTCGGCCTGGGCCCGCTCCGTCTTCAACTCGTGAAGGATGCGGGCCATCTCCGAGACCTGCCGGTCGTCCAGGCCGAGCCTGTGGGCGAGGAACCGGAGCGGCCGGCGGACGCCCAGGCCGCCGAAGTCGGGGTCTTCCATTTCGTCTCCGGGGCCCGCCCAGGGGCGGCCGCCGGGGCCTCTCCAGAAGTAGTCGCGGGGGTCAGTGTGGACGCCGCGCGGACCGCAGCGACCGTGAAACGGATGTGCCATCGTCTTCTCCAAACTCGCGGGGCGAAAGCGCGCCCGCGGGGATTCTTCGCGTGGGCAAAGTGCCTCACGCCATTTCCATCGTAACCGCCTAACGCCCGCGGTCAAGCAGACCGGGGCAGCGCCGGAAAATGCGCGTGCGGCCCAGCCCGCCGTGGGGTAGGATTTCCCCGCCAACTCGTCGGCGCTCTCCACAGGTTCCGCCGCTCCATCCGAACTGAAGGAGCCGTTTCATGGCCCCGCGCTCGGTCCGTCGTCTTTGCGGCCTGGTTGCCGTCGTTCTGCTCGCGACCCCGGCGGCGGCGGCCGACCCGCGGCCGATCGAGATCAGCGTGGACCTCACCGACGCCCCGCGAAAACTCTTCCGCGCCCGACTTGTCATTCCGGCTGAGCCTGGCCCGCTCACCCTTTACTACCCGAAGTGGATCCAGGGGGAGCACCAGCCGTCGGGACCGATCATCGACCTGTCCGGGCTGAGGTTGATGGCGGGCGGCAAGGCGGTCCCGTGGAAGCGCGACGACGTGGACCTGTACGCCTTCCATTGCACCGTCCCCGAGGGTGCCGGATCGCTCGAGGCGTCGCTCGAGTACCTAATCCCTGGCGACAAGGGCGGTTTCGGGGCCGGCCCGGCATCGACCGCCAAGCTCGCGATCCTCAACTGGTACCTCGTCACCCTCTACCCGAAAGGCCGCCCGGTCCGCGACATCCCGATCCGCGCCAACCTGACCCTCCCGGACGGGTGGCAGGTCGGCACCGCCCTGCCGGTCGATTCGCAGAAGGGGAATCTCACCCAATTCAAAACCGTCTCGCTGGAGACGTTCGCCGACTCGCCGGCCCTGTGCGGCGTGCACTTCAAGGAGGTCCCGATCGGCCCGAAGGACGGCCCGCCGCACTTCCTTACGCTCGCCTGCGACAGCCCGGCGGGCCTGGCGCTGAGCGACGAGTTGAAGGGCCAGTACGACCGGCTGGTCGTCGAGGCGGGGGCGCTGTTTGGCGCCCGGCACTACCGGTGTACAAGTTCCTGGTCGCCCTCACCGATCAATTCGGGCACAACGCGATCGAGCACCACGAGTCGAGCGACAACCGGATGCCCGAGCGGATGATGATCGACGGCCATTTCCGCAAACTGGCCCCGGCCTGGGTGCTGCCGCA
>DATFWZ010000466.1:0-7780 GCA_035258765.1 Gemmataceae bacterium | reverse complement strand
CCGCGGGCCGCCCGGGCGGGTCACCAGAACTTCACCCGCCAGTAGTCGTACGGGCTCGACAGTTGGCCGATGTACCAGTGCCCGTCCTCCCACTCGAGGACGACCTTCCGCCACCCGAGGGGGACTTTCGGGAACGGGTAGAACGGCCCGATGTACGGGAACGCGTTGTACGGGTACGCGGCCGGGTAGGCGACGCGCGAGTAGTTGTTGTATGGGGCGTAGGTCGGCCACGCGTACGGCGGCATCCGCGGCCCGGCCGGGTCGATCGGGGCCATCGCGGGCATCCCGTTCAGCGGCACCGGGTCGGTCATTGCCATGCCCGGCGCGGCGCCGAGCGGCGGCAACGCGCTGATCGGGCTGGACGGCGGCATGATCGGGCCGCCCTCTGCCTGGCCCGCGGTCCGCTGGAGCGGGGAGAAGTGCGACTTCAGCTCCGGGGTCGGGGCGGGCATTTCCATGGCCGCCGGCTTCACCGGCATCATGGCCGGCGCGGGCGGGACCGGCGGGGCCATCATCGGCGCCGGGCTCGTCATCGCCGCCGGGGTGATCATCATTTCGGGGGCCGCGGCTGTCGGCGCCGGGCCTTCCCCGACCACCTGGATCGCGCTCTCGATCCGCTTGATCCCCTTGACGCTGGTGAGCGTCCGGAGGATCTCCTCGTGCTGCTTGTGGCTAGTGACCGTGCCAGACAGGTCCACCACCCCGTCCCGGACGGAGATGTCCACCTTCGACCCCTTGCCGACGGCCCCCGATTTCTTGAGCTTGGTGGCGACCGCGTCGGCAAGATCCTGGTTCTCTTTCTTGGACGCGGACGGGACCGGCATCTGTTGGGCCTCGACGGGCCCGGCGGCCCACAGGCCGAACGCGGCGGCCAATGGGATGAGTTTGCGCACCGTCACGGGGACCTCCTTGCTTCCAATGCGACGGGCCATCGGTTGTGTTCCAAGGTTTTGTTCGGTCGGACCGGGGGGAGAAGAAAAGGCATGCCGGAAGGATGCCCCGTACCGGTTGGCGGGGCTGTCCACACATCCGCTACGACCGTCAAAACCCCTACGGTCGTTGCCCACTCCCGTCGGGGGACGAATGTGGACGCGCCTGGCGGTACCGAAAGATCGTTGCACACCGCTCCCGCGAACCTGGGAAAGAAGGGAGGACTCTAAAGGCAGCGGAGGTTGGATTGAATTTGGCAACCGGCTACGACGCGTTCCCGAACCGGTGGAATGCTGTCTCCAACTGGCGCAGTATCGCGCGACCGACACTCCTGAGTGGCTCTAAACCCGCTCCCTGCCCATGGTTGACACGCCTGTCGGACGTGCCTATGATGGCAAGTCTCGGAGTGGATTCCTAACGCCCTCCATGCACCCATAGCTCAACTGGATAGAGCATCGGTCTACGGAACCGAAGGTTGTAGGTTCGAATCCTACTGGGTGTATTAGGCGGTAAGGACTTGCGGCGGGTCAGCTTTCGGTCAATTCCTCGGCGCTACGCCGGCGCTACACTCATGCCCGTCCCCATTCCCTCGTGGAGCTCGTTGTCTCGCGTCGGCCAAAACCGGCTCTTCCGCTCGGCTTACCTTTGGCTGTTCGTCGTGCCGATCGCGGCGTCGGTGCTGTCCAAAGTCGGCACGGAGTACACGTTTCACATCCGCAGCCACGCGTTTACACTGCACCTTCAGCTCCCATTTAGCTGGCGGTTGTTCTACTTCAGCGCGTGCGCCTTCGCGGCGGGCACATTCTTTTTCGACCTGTTCGCCCCGTCCATTGTGAAGCGGTATCACCGGTTCGAGGACTGGTTAAGAGAGGGAAAAGGAGCGGTCGAATTGTTCAAGCTGGCGTGGGAAACTATCAAGACCTCCTCCGTCCTCAAATGGGGCCGCGCCTCTCGCGAAAAGCGGCGGTTCGACGACTTCTGTGCTTTCGTAGCTCCATACCGGGAGAACGATCAGCCTGCTGGCCAGGAGCTTCGAGCCGCGTTTCAACACGGTAACGAGATTCCACCGGGGAAGATTGTAGGCGTGGATAACCCCTCACAAGTCTTCTGGTGGGTTTGGGAGTACAGCGATCGCTCCCAACCGGTGGTCCGGTCGCTCATCACGCTGGTCTACGCGCTCGCCGCATTCCTCACCCTCGTGGTCCTGTGCCAGAACTTTGTTTATGTCTGGAATCTGAGCGTGCCCGGAATGCCGCTCCCTTCGTTCACGGGCAAGAGCTCTGAATAGGGAAAGGCGCGAGGGTCGAGAAAACGCGGGCCCAGAACAGGCGCCTGTTCCGGCCCCGGGGGGCACTACCCCCCAAAAAACTCCCCCGAGATTTTGCGTGCGACTAGCTGTGCGGTCTGCCCGGGGCGTTGGGCGAGGAATTCACCCCCCTACCCCCCGGCGGCCCGGCTCACCGGGCGGTCTCGGCCTCAGTCTGCAGCGCCCACGTGAGGGCCAGGGCCTCGACCAGGCGGTCGCGGAGCTCGCTCAGGTCCCCGCGATCGGCGGCCTCGGACTGGGCCGCGGCCGCGGCCGCCGCGACGCGGTCCCGGGCGAGCTCGAGCATGGCGTCGAACATACACTCGCCAGCCTCGGCGAAGGCGTTCTCGCGGCGACCGAGCGGGAGCTCGGCCCGGGTGGGGAGCGTGGCCGCTGGTCGTTTCCGCGCTGTCATGGCGTGTCCGGGGTGTGAGGGTGTCGGGCGGGGTCAGCGGGCGCGGGCGAGCGTGTTTCCGGCGTGCTGGTCGGCCGGGCAGACGGCGTCGACCCGGCCGTCGCGGAGGTCGAGGGCCAGGATCCGCCGCGACCAGGTCTCGGCCGTCTGGACCGTGCACGTGGCCGCGTCCGGGTAAGCGGCCGCGGCGAAGGCGCGGACCGCGGCCAGGGCCCGGCGGAAGGCGCGATCGGGGTCCGCCGGCGGCCGCGGCGATCGCCGGCACGGCAGAACGGCCGACGTTCGGTGCGTCGCGTCGAAGCCGATCACCACGCTGGCGGCCGGGGCCCGCGGGTGGGTCAGGGCGAGCCAGTCGCCGATCGCCGCGCGGAGCTCGTGAAACTCGTCCATCGTGAAGTCCTCTCTCGGGGGCGCGATCAGCGCGTCTCCACCCACACCTTGCACGCGGCCTCGACGGCCCGGACGAACAGCGCGCCGTTCGCGGTTGCCAGCCCCGCGTAGATGACACCGACGACCCCCGGGCTGGTGATCGCGACCGCCGTGCCGGCCGCCGTCCCGGCGAGCAGCACGAGGGCGGTGAGGGTCAGGGCGATCGTGGGGAATGCGCTACGCATCGCGGGATCCTCGGGAGCGGGGCGGGTGGGTTTTCTGTCCGGTAGACCGGCCAATGGGTATAGTACAATTGTTCTTACTCGCTCGTCAAGTACATTTGTCCTAGAACGGGGTGGGCTGATGCAATCTTTCGGGGACACGCTCAAATCCCTGCGCGAAAAGAAAGGCCTGAGCCAGCAAGAGCTCGCGGACCTGGCCGGGACCAGTCAGAAGGCGATCTCGTTTTGGGAGATGGGGAAGCGCGAACCGGCACTCTCGAATCTGCAGAAACTGTGTACCGCCCTCGGCGTCCCGTGCGACGTGTTCATCGCCCCGCCGGCGACGCCGGCGAGTTCGGGCGGGGGTATCAAGAAGCCGACGGCGCGGGGCAGGCCGGGCAGAAAAAAATAGAAACCCGATCCGACGCGGCGCAGCTGGGTTAGATCGGCTCGGCGGTCGAATCCGCCGCGGCCGTCGCAATCCCCGGGCACCGTCCGGCGAACACTCCGGCAGCTGCAACAGCAGTTGCAACACCCTCCCGGAGTTTTGCCCCATGCGCCCGTCCCGCGTCGCGATCCTCCTGTCCGCGGCCTTCGCCGGCGGGGCCCTGGCCGGCTTCCACCACGACCGCCCGGTCCCGAAGCCGCCCCCGCCCTGGTCGGCCGATTTCACCGTGACCCGCTCCACGAACTGGCAGGACCGGTCGACCACGGTCCTGACTCCGACGCGGGCGGTGATCGACGGGCAGAAGTACTTCTACATGCCCGACCGCCCGGCCCCGGACGGCGTTGTCTGGGAGCTCCGCCTGGCCGGCGGCCACGTCACGATCTGGGCGATCGAGAACCGCGACCCGTAGGAAGAAGACAGGTTCCGGCGTCTCGCAACGCCGGCCCCCCACCGCTTTCGTTTCGGCAGCGGCCATTCGCGGCGTCAGTCATCGGAGGCACCATGCCAGCAGACGATTTTGAACAAGCCTTGGTGAGCCATTTGAGCGCGCGTGGCCTGGGCGATCAGGCCGCCAAGCTCATTGCTGATTTGCTCGATACCTTTCTCAGCTTCAAGGTTGACCCGACGCCGAGCCCCGAATTCGATGCGTACGTTTGTTTTGCTTTCGGCAACGTCGTCGACGGCACGGGCAACTTTTCGGCCGGTCCGGTAAATGAACTGCTGTCCCAAGTGGTCGAAAGGAGATACAGCAAGACGCCAAAGAAGATCATCGCTCAGTGGGAAATTGGTGAGCTACTAAGGGATCGGTCTTCGATCCCACAAAGTGACCTGGTCAGTGTCGGACCGAAATTCGATCGTACCCGCGGAAAGGCTGAGTACCTAAGCACTCAGGACTTTGCCAAGTTCGTCGCTAGTCAATGCAAGGACAACAACTTCGGCAGGCGACTTTTGGTGGTGGCTCAGTGGTTTCACTTAGCCCGCTGCGTGCGGGACCTCGTGAAAGCGGAATTGGAACCCGTCATCATTGACCAGGACGAAATGCCCAGGGAGTTCTGCAATCTAAGCGACTGCGGCCAGCTCTGGACCACCGACGAGTCGCTCCACGTACTCAATACGCTGATCGGTTCGCTCGACCGATATCGCAAAGTTGAGAACGAGAAATGGATGGACGCCAACCCACTTGCTCCTTGTGTTCTGCCGAACCGTGAGTCGCGGTCGCGACGAAAAAGTTAGATGAAAAGACGTGAGGCCCGGGCGTATCGCAGCGCCCGGGCCTCGGAGAGTGCCAGCCCCGTCTGAGCCGGCGACCGTCCATTCTAACTCGCGCCGGCCCGCTCATGCCAGGCAAGCCGCCCGTCCCGGCGACCCCGCTTGTACCGCCCCTCGGGGTGCACTGCCCGAGCTGCCTCGGGATCCGGGTGCCGGCCCAGTGGAGCCGTCGGCTGCCGCGCGGGACACTCCGCGTCCGCGTGTGCCGCGACTGCGGGCACCGGTTCCGGACGTGCGAGTCCGTCGAGTGGCGGGGGCGGTTGACGGGCACAAGGGCAACGGGTTAGCCCTTGTGCTACAATGCCCGGGCCGATCGCGCCGAGTGGGCGACGGCGCACGGCGCGGCCGCGGGGCAACCCGCGGCCGCTTGCATTTCTGCTCGCGCGATCAGTTGATTTGCACCGACTGCGGCGCCCGCCGCGGGTGCCCGCGGACCCAAATGCCCGCGAGGAAGATGTTGCCCGTGTTGTTCGCCGGCGTCACCGTCACCCGCACGTAGCGCTTGGTGCCGATGTAGCCGATCTTGAACGTCTTGTCGTCGGAGTCGAACCGCAGCCCGACGCCGCTGGCGTCGACCATGGCCTCGACGCCGAGGAGCTGCTCGTCGGGCACCGCGGCCGCATCGGAAAGGTTGGCCTGGTCGCCGTGCTCGACTAGCACCGTGAATGTGACGTCGGCGTCCGCGATCGCCCCGAACTGGCCGAGGAACTCGGCCGAGCCGAAGTCCGCGGTGTCGAGGATCTGGCTGACGAACGGCGTGTTGTCGATCGACGCGGCCACCGGCGAGATGCCGCGGGTCGCCTTGATGTTGTTGTGCAGGTCCTGCCTCATCGCGATCGTCCCCCCGGTTGATGCAATTGCAAATGGTGCCGTACGGCACGATTCACGTCACGCCAGCTTGAGCACCCGGACCGGGCAGAGAGCGGCGTTGTCAGACGGCGCGAGCAGGGCCCCGTCGCCTTCCATGAAACTCACGAACCCGGTCTGGTCGGCCTTGGCGTATAGGTCGTTCAGGATCCGCACCCGCACCCCGCCGGCGCTCCGCGGGCTGCCCCCGACCAGGCGGGCCTTCATCTTCGACAGGTTGCCGTAGGCGACGACCGTCTGCCCCGTGGTCATGGCGCTGCTCATCGCCTGGTTCAGGTACACCGGGTCGCCGAGCAGGGTCGGGGGCTGGCCGGCGATCGGGCTGTCGGCCCACAGGTAGGCGCCCTGCCCGTCCTTGAGGCGGCGGGTGAAGCTGGCGACGTCCGAGTGCATCATGAACCCGACCCCGGGCCCGGCCCGGTACAAGGGGTCGACGCTGTGCTGCAGTTGAATCAGCTCGTCAAAAGTGAAAACGGTCGCGCTGGCCGCGGTCTTGCCGACGGTGGCCGAGGTCAAAAGGCCGCTCGGCCGGTTGACGCCGTTGCCGGTGGTCAGGGCCCGGTTGAACCCGCGGCCCAGGCGCTCGCCGAGGACGTTGCCGAGCTCGGTCGCCACGGCCAGGGCACTGTCGCGGAGGAGCTCGTAGCTGACGCGGAGGACGTTGCTGCCGAGCTTGTGGGCCCCGAACTTGTAGGCGCCCACGGTCGCCTGCCCCTCGGCGGAGTCCTGGTGTTCGACCAGCCACTCGCCCTCGGCGGCCGTGTCGTCGATCGTGGGCCAGTCCATTGACCGGCCGTCGGCGGTGATGATCACCTCGGCCAGCATGAGCATGGGGGCGGTGAGCGCCAGGGCCCGCTCGAACACGCCGAGGAAGCGGCCCTCGGGCACGGTGTACCCGCCGGTCGGGTCGGAGCTGTATCCCTGCGCGAGCGACCGGGCCCCGCCGGCGAGGGCCAGGTTGCGGCCGAGGGTCGGCCGGCGGTTCGGGAACGGGAAGTAGAAGGCGCCGCCGCGGACGTCGATGCCGACCCGCTCGCCGGCTTTGAACTCGGCCGAGCTCACGGGGATGCCGGCGCTGTTGCGGAGCCAGCCGCACAGGGCCAGGTCGTAATCGGTGACCCCGCCGGCGTCCTCGCGCTCGCCCCTCAGCGGGGACGGGTCGGTCTGCCGCGGCAGCACGCGCTCCGGGTCGAACTGTTCGTAGGGCCCCGTCTCCTCGCCATTTCCGAAGCCGATCCCGCGCTCGGACAGCTCGCGGTTGAGGGCGTCGATCTCGGACCGGAGCCCGCCGGCCAGCTTCGACTCCTTCTCCGGCATGACGATCTTCCCGTCCTCCCCGCGGTGCCGGTGCAGCAGCCCGTCGAGCTGGTCGATCAGCCGGAGCCGGCTGCCGAGAATTTCCTTCACGCTCTTCATGTTCGTCCCCTCAGATCCGCACCCCGTGGTCGGCCTCGAGTTTGCGGAGAAGCATCGCGGCCATTCCCTGGCGCGTTTCCAGCCGGTCGCAGTGGACCAGCGCCAGAAGCACGGCCCGGGCGTCGTGCTGGCCGGCCCGCCGCGCGACGCGCTCGGGCGTCGCACACTGGGCCAGGTACGGCAGCCGCGGGTCCTCCGGGTCGAGGTACTGCCAGCGGTCGCCGAGGACCTCGGCGGCCAGGCACACGTCGGCGGCCCCCCAGCACCCCGGCTCAACCGGGCCGCGGACGATGCCGCGCTCCACTAGGTCCTCGAGCCGCTCGGCGTCGACGTCGAACCCGCCCCCCTCCCGGAGCAGGGCGGCCGCGTCGGCCGTCAGCAGGGGCCAGCGCTCGCGCTGCCAGGCCGAGGCGAACCAGCCGGCGTTGTGCACGATGTTCTGGGCTTCCGACTCGCGCATCCTCGGCATCGGCCCCACCTCCCGGGTGCGACGGCGCCCGATCGTGAATTAAACGTCACCCGCCGCCGGCGGGGCGGGG